>JBNKRJ010000037.1:0-65407 GCA_050296515.1 Bacteroidales bacterium
TATAAAAACATCACTTTTCAGATGAAAAATAACAAGAAAAAACTTAAGAATTAAGTTAAAACTCTAAAGCACTCATTTACAGGCAGCAACATAACAAGATATTCAGGTTTGAATGTAATTGCAAAATATATCAACCGAAAAAATATTATACCCGGTTTGCGTTCTTTGTTCCCAACAACATGGTACAATGCAACAAAGTTTAGTACTTTACAGGTACTTATGGGTATTATTTACTCATCATTGTCAGGGGGCAACAGGCTTTGCCATCTATCCAATTTTACGTCTGATCCGCTGGTCAAGGCACATTTGAACCTAAGCAACAAAATTGATGCTGCTACTTTATCAGGGACATTGAAAAACTTGGACAAGCCGGTAGCAGGATGCTAGAAAGCTTTTTGTTAAAAAGGAGTTTTCTCTGGTTACAAGAGTCTGGACTTGAATCAATTACACTTGATGCCGATTCTACAGTTTCGATGGTCTGTGGCAACCAGGAAGGGGCAAAAAAGGGTTTTAACACAGTGAAAAAAGGTGCCAAAAGCTACCACCCGTTATTGGTTTTTGTCAGCGAGATAAAGCTTTTGTACCATACCTGGTTCCGTTCTGGCGATGCTTATACCAGCAACGGGATTATCAGCTTCCTCAAGCAAGTCAGGGCTTCGCTGCCAAGTTGTGTGCAAAAGGTGTTCTTTAGGGCAGATAGTGGTTTTTTTGACGGAAAACTCTTCGATTTATGTGAGTCTTTTGGCTGGGATTATTTAGTCAAAGTAAAGTTGAAAGGCCTTAAAAAACTACTCGAAAATCAGACATGGATATTGCAAAACCCTAAAAAGGGGCTTTATAGCTGCCAAATAAAATACAAGGCAAAAGGTTGGGGGACAGAACGGACTTTGTATGCCATAAGGACGATAAAAGAATATGTACAGGTTGATTATTTTGGAAAAAAACAAACTGTGCCTGTTTACCAATGTGCTTGCTACATAAGTAACATGGAACTGGATGCCGAAATATTGCACGACCTTTACAGGGAGCGTTCTGAGAGCGAAACCTGGATTGAACAGGTGAAAAGCCAGTTAATGGCAGGCAAGACTTTGACCGATAATTTCTGGGCAAATGATATTTTATGGCAACTACAAAAATAGTTTGTAACTAATCAGAGTCAAAGATAAAAGATTTATTTTTGGTTTTTAAAGTCTCAGAGAGTTTTATATTTGCAGGATTTTCTTTTGAATTAGTTTGTATGTTGCTGTAAGGGGGTGTTTTTGTTAAATGTGTGGATATCAACAAATTTCTTTATGTTTGTTGGTAAATGAAACCATGAATTTCTACATTTTATCTGTTTGTATTGTAGTTTTGCATCAATGGACGAACAGTTGCAAAGATTACAAAAGCAGGTTGATGAATTAAAAACCTTGGTTCAGTTTTTATTAAAAGAGAATGCTGATTTAAAACGGCGTCTTGCAAAGTATGCCCCCAAAAAAAAACAGCAACAACAGTTCAATTCCGCCATCAAAAGATGAGAACAGCCCAAAGAGAAAAAGCCTGCGTGAAAAAAGCGGGCAAAAACCGGGCGGGCAAAAAGGGCGAAAAGGAACAACCTTAAAGATGGTTGAGAACCCCAATTTCGTAAAGGAGCATATTCCTTCTTATTGTAATTGTTGCGGAGAAAGCCTTGATAATATTCAAGCAGAATTTAAAGGGAAACGACAAGTTTATGATGTTCCTGAAATTAGAGTTCAAGTAACAGAACACCAAATATTTACAAAACAATGTAAATGTGGCTATATAAATAAAGGTGGCTACCCACAAGAAGCCAGTGGCCCAGTATGTTATGGCAGCAATATAGAAAGTTTGACAGGCTATTTTCATACAAGACAGTATATCCCTTTTAAGAGAATGAAAGAAATATTTTCAGATGTGTTCAATGTTTCAATAAGCGAAGGGGGTTTGCATTATGTTTTAGACAAACTCGTTGACAAAGCCCAACCAGCCTATCAATTGATTAAACAAAAGCTACAATTCGGCTCAAAATATGCCACCGGTAGTGATGAAACAGGAGTGAAGATAAACGGTGACAAGCACTGGGCCTGGACATGACAGAATGAAGAGGCCACATTTATTACAATAACGGACAACCGTGGACAAAAAAGTATAAACAATGCATTTAAAGATGGCTTTAAGAATTCTGTGCTTGTGCATGATTGCTGGGCAAGTCATTTTAACACCCATGCAATAACACACCAGATTTGTATTGCCCATTTGCTAAGGGACTTAAATTATCTGACTGAACTCTACTGGAACAAATGGAGCATGGCAGTAAAATTACTCTTCCAGCATGCATTGGGCTTGGAAAAACAAATGCAGCCAGCGGATTATTATGCCCATAATCCAAGAAGGCACCAAATTGAAACTCAGTTGGATTTTTTGACAAACTATAATTTGCCGCCCAATAAACAGGAAGAACTTATCAAGTTTCAAAAGCGGTTAAAGAAATACCGCGAATACCTTTTTACATTCCTTTACAGGCCGGAAGTACCTCCAGATAACAATGTCTCAGAAAGAGCAATCCGAAATATTAAGGTAAAGCAAAAAGTATCAGGACAATTTAGATCTACTAATGGTGCATCCAGGTATGCTGTATTGAGATCAATTACCGATACAGCAATAAAAAATGGAATGAACGTATTAAACTCCCTGAAAATTATTGCTATTTTGCAGATTGATTAGTAACAATAGTTTTATCTTTGCACGTTCTAAAGGTTTGCAGAGATCCTAATTTTTTTTGAAATGAAACAAGTATAATTGAAATAATTGTTAAAATGATTCTTTTAATTTCATGGTTTCATCTAATCAAATAAAATAGTTTAAAAAACAAATAATGAAAAAAATACTCATTTGCGTAGGTACCCGTCCTAATTTAATTAAAATCACCCAATTTGACAGGCTGCTAAATCAATACAATGATATTGAATATAAATTGCTTCATACAGGTCAGCATTATGACTATAATATGAGCAAAGTTTTTTTTGATCAATTGGGAATAAGAGAACCTGATGTGTTTTTAAATATAAACCAAGGAACACAGATTGAGGTTGTTTCTCAAATTATGATTGGTGCAGAAAGATTTATGAAAAAATATAAGCCTGATTTAGTGATAGTTCCAGGGGACGTTAATTCAACGTTTGCATGCGGTTTTGTTGCAAGATATTTGGGTATAAAATTAGCACATTTAGAAAGTGGGTTAAGGAGCTTTGATAAATCAATGCCAGAGGAGAATAATCGCATACTGGTTGATAGTATTTCGGATTATTATTTTGTAACTGAACAAAGTGGAATAGATAATCTGATTGATGAAAATGTTGATAAAGAGAGAATTTTCTTCGTTGGAAATACAATGATTGATACACTTGTGCATGCTGAAAAATCAATTGATGAAAACAATATCATAAGCAATGTAGATGCAAAAGAAAATCAATTTATACTTTTTACATTCCATCGACCAGCCAATGTTGATTCCAAAGAATCGCTTGAAAAGTTAGTGCATCTGATAGTTGAAACAAGTAAACAGTTAAAAGTTGTTTTCCCGATTCACCCAAGAACAAGGAAAAGAATTAAAGAGTTTGGACTGGATGGGCTATTAAATAATCAGGATGTTATTTTAGTTGATCCATTAGGTTATTTCGAGTTTATGAAATTGGTTAAAAGCTGCAGAGCAGTGGTGACTGATTCTGGAGGAATTCAGGAAGAAAGTACATTTTTAGGTATTCCATGCCTTACAGTAAGACCAAATACAGAAAGACCTATAACTATCACTGTTGGGACAAATACACTTTTACCTCTTGATGTTGAAGAAATTTTGCGATATCTGGAAAAAATATTAGAAGGAAATTATAAAAAAGGTCGAATTCCTGAACTTTGGGACGGGAGAGCAACTGAGAGAATTATAGATGTAATTGTAACCAAAATATTATAATGAAAGTTCTGTTTACGTTTGGGGGGCTTCCACATTATTTGAATCCAATTCTAAATAGACTTAACAGAGTTGAAAATCTTGAGGTTGTTGTAGCTATACCAAAAGAAAGCACTGCTACAATTGGCGACAGTGTAAAAATGGAAACCTCCGGGAATGAATTTAAAGTTGTTAACCTTGAAGAAAAAAAGGCTATTTATGGAAATTATTATCTGGTCAATCTCATCGATTTAGTAAAATTGGAAAAGCCGGATATTCTTGTTACAATTTGGCCATATGTTTTAAATCTAGTTGCTGATTTTAAGCTTAGAAGATATCTGAAAAAGAATAATATTAAGGTTACGATTAAAGAAATTCCATTTGACATACCAGCATATAAAGAAACCTTCAAATACTACAAAAGCCATTATGCCAGAACATTAAATGAAGATATGGTTGAAAAAGGTAAGTCTAACCTTACATTTTACCTAAAACATCTGTTTTTAAGAGCCGTTCGAAGATATTATTATAGTAAAGTATTAGATGCTTCTGTTGCTTATGTTGATGAGGCAAAGGAGATTGCATATTCGTATGGGCTGAAAAAAGAAAACGTTTTTGTTTCTACTAATTCACCAGATACAGATGAAATATTTAAAGCAGTTGAGCAGATAAAAAACGAGGCACCAATATTACCATATAATCAATATCGAATTATTCATGTTGGACGGTTAGTTAAATGGAAAAGAGTTGATTTACTAATTGAGGCGGTAGCACTCTTGCGAAAAGAAATTCCTGAAATAGAGCTGCTTGTGGTTGGAAAAGGTAAGGAAGAAAATGACCTGAAAGAGCAAGCCTCAGAGTTGGGTGTAACAGATAATGTAAAGTTTATTGGTGGAGTTTATGAGAACAATGTATTAGGAAAATATCTAAATGCATGCTCTGTTTATGTTTTAGCAGGGATGGGAGGGCTTTCTATCAACCAGGCAATGGCTTTTGGTAAACCTGTAATATGCTCAATTGCTGATGGTACAGAAAAACGATTGGTGAGAGATAACTTTAACGGTTATTATTTTGAAAATGGAAATGCTAAAGATCTTGCAAACAAAATAAAGATGCTCATACTTGATGTCAATAAAACTGAAGAATTTGGTGAAAAATCGTTATCAATAATAAAAAATGATGTAAATGTATATACTGTTTTGAATGGCTACCTTGATGCATTTAACCATGTAACTAATAATAAGTTTTCATTAAAGTTGGATGTTTGAATCCTGACAAATTTCATGTATTCCCTGTGTTTTACTTAGAACGATTTTAAACAATGGTTCAATAATCAAAAAAAATTGCGAAGGCTTTGGCCATTTTAAAATTTAATTACTTTTGCAACTTTAAAATTTAAAAATTTCAAATTATGGCTTACGTTATTGATAAAGAATTATGTACAGCATGTGGTGCATGCATTGATGAATGTCCAGTTGAGGCAATCTCTGAAGGTGATGTTTATTCAATTGATCCTGAAGAATGTACTGATTGTGGTGCATGTGCAGATGTATGTCCAGTTGAGGCAATCAGCCCGGCTGACTAATTCTAGAAAAATATTTTCGTAAAAGCCCCTCAATGGGGCTTTTATTTTTTGTACACATCCGTTAAAGTATTATAATTTTTTGGCTTTCAGTAAAAATGCCTCTATTTTAGATCCCCTATTAATCATTAAAAACAAACAACATGTTTCAAGCTAATTTATATACTAAAAGAAGGGCTGAGCTTAAAGCTAAAATGTCATCCGGAATAGTTTTGCTGCCTGGAAATACTGAGGCTGCTTATAATTATCCAGCAAATACCTTCCATTATCGTCAGGATAGTAATTTCTTGTATTTTTTCGGACTAAATATTGCCGACTTATTTGGAGTAATTGACTTAGATGCCGATAAAGACTATATTTTTGGTAACGATTTTGATATTGATGATATTATTTGGATGGGACCACAACCATCTGTTAAAGAGCTCGCATCAAAAGCCGGAGTCGAAAATACTGACAATTTAAAAGCACTTGAAAACTTTGTTGCCAATGCAGTAAAAAAGGGACAAAAAATACATATTGTTCCTCAATATCGCTCAAAAACTGTTAATCAACTGGCTGATTTGCTTGGAGTTACTCATCGGGATGTTCCAAGTTATGTTTCAGAAGAACTTATTAAAGGAATTGTTAGTCTACGTTCAATTAAGGATGAATACGAAGTTGCAGAAATAACAAAAGCTATCGACAATGCTTATGTTATGCATACTACTGCAATGAAAATGGCAATGCCTGGCGTTGTTGAACAGGAAATTGCAGGACGAATTGAAGGTATTGCCCTTTCTGGCGGCGGACCGGTTTCTTTCCCTGTGATTTTAAGTATGAATGGTGAAACATTGCACAATCACCACCATGGTAACACACTAAAAGTTGGTAGAATGATGGTTACTGATGCAGGTTGTGAAACCACCATGAATTATTGTAGCGACATCACCAGAACAATACCTGTTGGTGGAAAATTTGATGCCAGACAAAAAGAAATTTACGAAATTGCGCTCAAAGCCAACATGATTGTTAATGAAAATTGTAGGGCAGGAGTATTTTATAAAGATATGCATTTATTAGCTGCTAAAACTATTGCATCCGGGTTAAAAGATTTGGGACTTATGAAAGGTGATGTTGATGCAGCGGTTACAGCCGGGGCACATGCATTGTTTATGCCCCATGGTTTAGGACATATGTTGGGACTTGATGTTCATGACATGGAAGGCCTTGGTGAAAATTATGTTGGCTATGATGATGAAATTAAACGTAGTGACCAGTTTGGCCTTGCATTTTTGCGTTTAGGAAGAAGATTACAAAAGGGGTTTGTAATAACAAATGAACCTGGTATTTACTTCATTCCTGCGTTAATTGATATCTGGAAAGGTGAAAATAAGTTCACTGATTTTATTAATTACGATAAGTTAGAAAGTTATAAAGATTTTGGAGGAATTAGAATTGAGGATGATTTGCTGATAACTGAAAATGGTTGCGAGGTATTAGGTAAACCTATTCCAAAATCTGTTAAAGATATTGAAGAGATAATGGCTCAATAGTATTTGCTCTTTGCTGAAGGGGAATTTTGAAGTTATAGCCATCTAAACTGATTGAAAACATCTTGAGTAAACTACCATAATTTTCTTCTGGTGTTTTCAATCTGCGTTTTGTAATTTTTGGAGCAAAGTTTTATGCAGCTTTTTGTTTATGGGAGTTTACTGAGGGGAATGAGCCTTTCATCTTATATGGAAGGCACTCGGTTTTTAGGCCCGGCATATGTTAAAGCCGAGATGTTTTATCTGGGGTTTTATCCCGGTATAATAAAAGGTGGGGACATTGTTTATGGTGAGCTTTATGAAGTTTCACAAGAACAATTGCCTGTAATTGATGAAGTTGAAGATTACATTGAGCTTGATAATGAAAGATCTGCATATTTGAGAAAACCAATTGAAGCATTCCGTTTGGCTGATGGGAAAAAAGTCCGGGCTGAAGCATATTTCTATAATCGTTCTCCTGAAGGCAAATTATTAATTGAATCTGGTGATTATCGTCAGTTTATGACTGAACCAAATAGCAATGATGTTTGGTTAATTGGATATGGTTCTTACATGGGAAGCAAAAAAATGTTTGGTTTGCTTGGAACTTTTCCTGAACATCGAAAGGGAGTAGTTGAAGGCTTTGAACGAGTTTATACAGTTAAAACAGGTGTGAATGGAAATGCACTTGCTAACCTTGAATTTACTGGAGGAAGACAAGGTTGCAATGCTATCGCCTGGAGGTTGAATAAAAAGCAGTTAAAAGTGCTGGATGATATTGAAAGGATTTCAAATAATTACTTTAGAATAAGTTTGCCATTTGTTACAAACGATGGTGAAATGCTCCATGCTCAAACCTACATGGCAAACATCAAGCGAATTAAGAAAAATTTACATCCTGATCCTCATTATTTAGAGATGGTGAAATCTGGAATGATTGAACACGGTTTTGTTTAATCACAACTCAATTCCAATTACCGTCATGTCATCAATTTGTTCGTAGGCCCCTTGCCATTTTCTGATGTTTGTTTCAAACTTTACTTCTTGAATATCAAGTGGTTCTGTCGATACTTTTTGAATAAGATCTCTAAAATTTGTGTTTAGAAATTTTCTTCCATTGGGACCACCAAATTGATCAGCATAGCCATCAGTGTATAAATACAGCATATCACCGTCCTTGTATGGGATAATGTGATCTTTATAACTGTGGCCTCCGTAATCCATCATACTTACCGGGTGCACATCAGGCTTCAACTGCTCTACCTGAACAGGAGTATCCTCTTCATGAATTTTGCTTACATGAATTACCGATAAAAGGGCACCTGCATATGTGTATTTTTTGATTTCTTTATCAATAATGCAAATAGAAATATCCATTCCATCATAGGCTTCTTCGTCACTTTCAGTGCTTTCTATAGAATGAAGCATACGATCTCTTAAACCATTGAGGATTTTGGCCGGACTTAATTCTTCCTTGTTGATTTTTGCAGTGGCGACAATCTCATTTAAAAATGAAATACCCATTGCACTTACAAAAGCACCGGGAACTCCATGTCCTGTACAATCAGCAACAGCAACAATTATTTTTCCCTCATAATCATCCATCCAGTAAAAGTCTCCACTCACAATATCTTTAGGCTTAAAGAAGATAAAGCAATCACCAAGCAATCGTTCGATTTTCCTTTTAGAGGGTAATAAGGTTGCCTGGATTCTACTTGCATATGAAATACTGTCTTTAATATCTCTATTTTGAAGTTCAATTTTTTTCTGTTTTTCAAGAATTTGCTCCTTTTGATCGTAGAGCATTTCGTTTTGAACTAGAATTTCTTCTTGCTGAGCCTTTAATTCAGCATTTCTTTCAATAATATGCTCATTTTGTTTTTCAATTTTTTCGTTTTGTTGCTTAATTAGTTCCAATTGTGCCTGGGTAAATTTTGACCATAAAAACTGGGCCTCTATAATGATTAAAAAAGTACATGCAAGGCTGAAATATTTCGCATAAATAGCATGAAAATTATAACTGGCTTGATTTAAATGAGTTTTGAAATTGTAAGTAAATAAAAATATAGTCAGGCCAATGAAAAATGTTAAAAAAAACAGCTCAAAAATCAGGATCTGTTTTTTATTTAGTGAGAAAAAGCCCCAAACTTCAATTCTAATTTCTTTCATAATACGTATTTGTTGATGCAAGCCTCTAAAATTAGGCAAAACAAAGCTTATATACAATTAATTATATGTAACTATTCTCGTTTCTATTACAAATATTTAACCATTTCTTTAAATTCTTATGCTAATTGACTGGATGTGACGAATTAAGAAAAACTTAAACAGGAGAGGGTGTTATATTTTTTTATGTTTCTAAGAATATTCACTAATTTTGAAAAAGCTGAACAAATCATCTTAGAAAATAACCTCGATAATAACTAAAATTTACTGAAACAATTATGAGCAATATTGATTTAAACCAAGAGCCAAAAAAGAAAGACAAAAAGAAGATGATAGGAGGGCTGATTTTGGGAGCAATACCTTTGCTTTTCATAATCTACCTGGTCTTAGGTCCTCTTTTACATATCTTAAGCAGGGATTTATCTGCAAAGGAAATGTATGTTATTTCAGAGTGGGTAAATGTAAGAGCAGCAGCCGATGTCAAGTCTTTAAAAATGGGAAAAGTAGATTACGGAACAAAGCTGCTGGTTTATGAGATTGTTGATAATTGGGCCGAGGTTCTGATAGATGGTCAGAAAGGTTTTGTGTCGAAAGAATTTATTGCAGACCCGGAAACTTATTATTTCATCGAGGGCCTTTTTGGCGACAAACGTGCATCGAAAAGAGTGCCCGGGACCAAATATCGGCTTGCATTAATGAGGTATCTAAAGTCAAAAGGATACATCAGCCAGATACCAGAAGATGTTCAACTAGAGCTTTATGGCGAAATAAAAGACAGCGAAGTTTACCAAATTTTTACAGAACCTGCAGGATCAAAGTTTAACTCGACTGTTTTTGCTGATTTTGATGGTGATTTTAGAAATGATGCTGCTTATGTTCTAAAGAATCAATTGGACGATAAGAACCTTTTGGTAATAATTTCTTTTGATAAAAATGATCCATTAAACATTAGCAAAGTAATCCACGAACAGGAACTTGAGCATTCGTGGTTTTATATTCGGAGGGCAACAAAAGGGTATCGATATTATTACAATGATGATGAAAAAAAATCAAAAATACCATTGAATGGCATATTAATAGGAAGTAATAGAAACAAAAACCTAAATGATCCAGAGTTTTTATTACTTTATAACGGAGAAACATTTGATATGTTTGAACAATCACACAATAAATAACGAATTGCGTGTTTAAGGTTGTTACTATCGTAAAAGATTTCCTGAACCTTTTAGTCCCTTCAAAGTGCCTTAGTTGTGGTATCAACTTGATTGATATTGAACATTATGTTTGTAAATCATGTTTGAATAAAATCCCTAAAACCCGATTTTACGGTACCAGCGAAAGTGTTGTTAGTCAGATGTTTTGGGGTAGGGTGGATCTTGAACATGCTTTTTCTATTTTTTATTTCCATAAAGGGTCAACGCTACAAAAGCTGATACATGAGGTGAAATATAAGGGAGCGAAAGAACTCGCTTTTGAGCTCGGTAAGGAAATGGCTTACGATTTAATTGGTTCTGACTTTAATAAAAGCATAGATCTAATCATTCCTGTGCCTCTTCATCTATTAAAAGAGAAAAAAAGAGGATATAATCAAAGTGATTGGCTTGCAATGGGTTTTGCAGAAGTTCTGAGTAAGCCATATTCAAAAACTACCTTAAAACGCATTTTTTACACTTCAACCCAGACAAAGAAAACAAGAGTACAGCGCTGGGAAAATGTTAAAGACGCATTTGAAGTGGCTGATATAACTTCAATTGAAAATAAACATGTGGTAATTATTGATGACGTATTGACTACGGGTGCAACATTGGAAGCCTGTGCTGCAAAACTTTTAAACTGCAGCGGTACAAAAGTTAGCGTTGTAACATTAGCATATGCTAGTGATTAGTCTTTGTCATTTTCAAAACTAATCAAAAGTTGATTTTTATCTACAGTATCGCCCTTTGAACAATACACATCTTTAACAATTGAATCCGATTCTGCTTTAAGATTGTTCTCCATTTTCATTGCTTCTAATACAATAAGGGTGTCTCCCCTGGTAATTTTCTTTCCCTTTTCAATATTTACTGATAAAACCATTCCTGGCATTGGTGCTCGTAATTCATTAGTAACTGATTTCGATTTCGTTTCAATCCCCATTTTTTTCAGCAAAATGTCTAAATCATTCTCTGCCTTTCCCTCATAAATTTGTCCGTTTATTTTTAGTCGAACTTCTTTGGTCTCATAGTCAATATGCAAAACATCAATACAATATGATTTATCATCTTTAATTATATGATATTGAGAGTCATTTCTTTGTGCAATGTCTAATTCAAAGTCAATTCCATTAATTACACCTTTATTGACTGAGTCAGATGAATCAAAGTTTACTTCGAAAACATCTCCATTGAGATAAATTTTATGCATTGTTGTTGATTTATTGCATAAATATAATAAAAAAAACTCCATAAATTTCTATGGAGTTTTCTTA
Organism: Bacteroidales bacterium; assembly: GCA_050296515.1. Classification (GTDB taxonomy): domain Bacteria; phylum Bacteroidota; class Bacteroidia; order Bacteroidales; family NBLH01; genus NBLH01. Next base: position 11,670 of record JBNKRJ010000037.1, read on the forward strand.
AAGTCCTTAAAGTAAGTTTATTTGCTCTGTTGAGAGCCCATGTATTTTTGCAATAAAATATCAAATTCAGCAGTAAGCTTTTCGTATAATTTATCCTGTTTATACTCTTCTGTTAATTTTACAAGCTCCTGCATTACACTCATTCCAACCTTTGTTTCATAAGAAACAGCTCCAGCATAAGAACCTTTTAAGCTAAGATAATAAGTGAGGTTATCTTTGTAGATATCAGCTAGTTGGTTGATTAGTGCATTTGCTTTCTCTGTTTTGTTTAACTTATAATATGCCTCGGTAATTGGTACCATGAAATAATCATAAGGTAACTTTTCATTTGGTGTTAATTCAACAATTCGGTCAAGAACTTTTTCTGCTTTGTCATTTTTCCCTTCTTTAATAAGTGCATTAGCTAATCGGTAAAAAACGTCCCTGATTTTCATGATGGTTAATACCCTGATATTATAATTTTCGATAAGTACATCAGGTTCATTCATTCTACCCCAGGTAAACTTATTCATCAGGTTATCATAAAGAATATCTGTATCAATGTAGCCTGCGCTACCATCGGCGTTTGTTGTTCTAAAGGGAACAAGCCGGTATGCAAAACCTTCTAGTTGGAAATAGTTCTGCAAGCCCATATAGTTCTCATCACCAACGCTTGATGCAAAATAAACAGGACGATCCCAATTGAAATTAGCAAGTAAATCAAGAACCATCATATCGCTTTTAGTTACGTACCGTTTGTCAATCATAAAACCAATTGCTGGCAGAATGCTGTCGATCATTTTGCCCTTTACAATACCCAAATTAACGACTTTTGCAGAATCAACAGGAATGACCACCTTTTTTGCAGGAATATAGTCCATTTTTTCACCACCCTGTGTACCCACTTTTGTTCGTTCATCATCTGATGCTACAAATTCCATGACATCTTTTAATAAAACAGGGTCTTTGGATCTTTCAATAACCGGAAGAATATCCCGAGTTCCCTGTTCATATTTATCTGAAGTAAATGAAAAAGGAACAGGAGCTGAATCATACGCTCTCTTCTTCATCTGATCAATATACCAATCTGTTCCTAAGAGACTTAGGTTTACTACTCTTACGTCAGTTCTGAATCCTTCAACTTCCTGAACATACCAAAGAGGGAAGGTGTCATTATCGCCATAAGTAAATAAGATCGCATTGGGGGCACAAGAATTCAGATAGTTTTTTGCTAAATCCCTCGCTGTATATCTTCCTGAACGATCGTGATCATCCCAGTTTTCTTTTGCCATAATACCAGGAACCAAAATTAATGATAAGCCTGTGGCTATTACCGCAGCGACTGTTGAGGGAGTAAGTTTTTTTAACCAATCAGCAATTGCTATAACACCCAAGCCAATCCAGATGGCAAAAGCATAAAACGAACCTGCATAGGCATAATCACGTTCGCGAGGCTGATAAGGTGTTTGATTCAGGTAAATTACAATTGCAATTCCGGTAAAGAAAAATAACAACAATACTACCACAAATTGTTTTGGACGCTTTTGATACAAATAAATTAATCCAATTATTCCCAAGATTAAAGGAAGCATGTAGTAATTATTTCGAGCTTTATTTGACTTCATGCTTGGCGGAAGTTTATCCTGTGGACCTAACCTAAGGTTGTCAATAAATGGAATACCACTTAACCAGTTCCCTTTTAAATTATCTCCATGGCCTTGTAAATCATTTTGCCTTCCTGCAAAATTCCACATAAAGTATCTGAGATACATGTGGTTAATCTGGTATCCAAAGAAAAAGGCTAAGTTCTTTAAGAATGATGGTTTTTTCTCTTCGTCTTTAATATTTACCCAGCTTTTGTAACCACTTATATGACTGTCCTGATGGCTATACATCCTTGGGAAAATAGTACTGTATTCCGAGCTGTATTTATACTCTGGATTGGTCATCGGGATTTTTTCATATCGTTCATTCTTTTGAACGTAAGTGTATTTTGTTTCCTGGTCTTCAACCGGGGCATTAAAGTATTGTCCGTAAAGTAGTGGCCTGTCGCCGTACTGCTCTCTGTTCAAATAGGAGAGAAGTGAGAAAACATTATCAGGACGGTTTTCATTCATTGGAGTGTCAGCAATCGCTCGAATTACAATCATAGTAAATGATGAGTAACCTATTAAAATTACTGTGAATGAAAGGATTAATGTGTTGACTAAAACTTTTTTGTGTTTTGTTGTGTAGATAATTCCCCAAATAATTCCACCAAGAATTAAAGCCATGTAAAACATCACTCCGGTATTGTATGATAATCCAAAGCCATTTACGAACATCAATTCAAACCAGGAAGCCGCTTTTACAACTCCGGGAATAATTCCATACATAACTGCTCCCAGTATCAAAATTGCAGCAGCCGAAGCTTTATAAATTCCAGCTCTTGTAGTCTTGTATTTTTTGAAATAATAAACAAAAACAATGGCAGGTATTGCCAAAAGGTTCAATAAGTGAACACCAATAGACAATCCCATCATGTAAGCAATAAAAATTAACCAGCGATTGGCATATTTTTCTTCCGAGATACGCTCCCATTTCAAAATAGCCCAAAAAACAATGGCTGTAAAGAAGGATGACATTGCATAAACTTCACCTTCAACGGCTGAAAACCAAAAAGTATCTGAGAAAGTATAGGCGAGTGCACCCACTGCACCACTTCCTAAAATAGCAATCAGATCAAAAGTTGTGTAATCAGATTCATTTTTACGCACAATCTTTTGGGCAAAATAAGTGATGGACCAAAACAAAAACAAAATGGTGAAAGCACTTGCCAGCGCAGACAGAGAATTCACCATCATGGCAACCTTTGTGTTATCTCCGCCTGCCAGTAATGAGAAAACTTTTGCTGAAATCATAAACAGCGGAGCACCAGGAGGGTGGCCGACTTCTAATTTGTTAGCAGAAGCAATAAACTCGCCACAGTCCCAAAAGCTTGCAGTGGGTTCAATGGTCATTAAGTAGGTAATGGCTGCAATGATAAATACAAACCAACCTGTTAATGTATTCAGAGTTCTGTAATTTATTCCTGAAAGTGCTTGTTTTTTGTTGCTTAAATCACTCATGGAGCTTTTTGTATCTGATTAATAATGAATGGCAAAAATAAACTTTTTTTGTGATCTTAGTCTTAAATCGGATATTTTATTAGTTTGAAGATGGGCAAATGAAGCATGATGTTAAGTGCAAGCATTTGATCTTTGTACATCGAGCTTCTAACTTTTGTCTTTTTAGTTGCAAAAATTGTTGGATCTATGTGGGTTATTAGCAATGGGCTAAAAAAAAATTAAAATAATATTTGGTGCATTAATTTTTTTTATATTTTTGCAGTCCCGAAAGGGAAAATGATTGTCCCGTGGTGTAACTGGCAACACGTCTGATTTTGGTTCAGAAGAGTCTAGGTTCGAGCCCTAGCGGGACAACGAAAAGTAAAACAATATATATTCAAATCGCTGCTAATTATTAATTAGTAGCGATTTTTACTTTTAAGGGGGCGCATGGGAGTCTTTTCTTTGTTACTATACATAGGCAAAGTGCGCCTTGACTTAGATTTGACCTTGCGATGGCGCAACACTTAATGCTGTTGTTCTTTTAACCTGAAACTATGGCTAACGAGGGTACCTCTTATTTTAAGCAACCTTCCCTTGTCGAGCAATTTCTGAACGATAAAAACGATAAAGCAAGGAATAAATAACCATTTCATTTAATCGCTGTTTTGATTTAAAAATGCGGTTTAATAGCATATGAATATAACTACCTAAAAGGTTATTTAAGTCCAATTCCAGATCATTATTTTGATGCAAACTAATTATTTTTGAAACAACTTTTTTTGAAATGGCTGATTTGTTTTCCAAAATATCATAAAATGGTTGATAAAAATCATTCTCTTTCAATAAAAAGGTTCTCATCAAACCTCTTTCATCTCTGAACTTCTTATCTAATTGAACCTTCAACTGATTATTCATTCCAAACTCCTGTCCAAATCCATGTTGAAGTCTTTCCATCAAGTTCAACTTTTCCTGCTCTGAATATTTAAAGTCTGATAATAAGGAATCTACAGCCATGCAACCAAAATGCCATCGATATTGTTCGCCTTCATCGCCTTCAATTAAATTTAACATTTCCAATGTCATATTACTGTCATAGAAAAATAAAGTTTCTGCTTCATTAATTGCATGACTGTCATATCTTTCCAGCTCTCTTGAATAAGTGTCTGCCTGTAAAGAATTTACCAGATTATTTTCTACAAAGGGCCTGATTGAAGTATTTAGTTTTAAGATAATTGACAACAACGCAGGATTATTTGTCAAATGAAACCTTACCCTTAGGTGGAAATCAGGATCGGAATACCTGATAAAAAACCACTTGTCGATAATATTCTCATTTAATAATTCTTTTACTAAAGGTTCTATTACTTCAATAAGTATTGTATCTGCAGTTTTTACTCCTGTATAGATTTTTACATAAAACCATTCATCTCCTAAAATAAAATCCCTTTGAACCCTATCCATCATCACCTAATTTTCTTTGTAAAACGAAAAAATGACCTCATTGGTAAATGCTCCTTCTTCATTTCTTACCTCCATATTTTCATCTTTTTCAAAAAATTCTTTTAAAACAAAACTTTGCCTTTTGCTAACCATCGAAATAAGAGTTTTAACAGATAAAAGATTGCTGAGTTTTATTACCAGCTCATTATCACCGTCTTCCAACGCAACCCACTCAGGTATGTTTTGTTTCTTTCGCCAGTCATTAACCACTGTAAGTAACTTTGAATCTTCTTTTATTTTCGCAATATGTTCAAAATCTTTTTTCTGGATATTCCAGGTTGCTAAAGAAAAAATCAGGTTCTTATAACAAACCCGAGGTAAAAAAGGGTATAAACCAGACAATGGGCCCCAACTAAAGCCAACTCCTCGTTTATCATCCTGTGTTTGCATATCGCATAGAAACTGGTAAACTGGCAACGCGTTAAATGAATAGTTATGTGCAGTTGTAAGTCTTGGAACAACTTCTTTATTTAATCTCTTTGAGCGTAATACAATCCTGTTTTGCTTAACTGAAACATACAAGTCTTCAGGAAGTATTTGATATTCTTTTCCAACAGAAGATTTTGCTAAATAGGGGATCTCATATTTACGTAATATTGGGCGATGTAGAATATTTCCTGTCCGGGATTCCGGTAAATGAACTATTTCAGCAACAATTTTATCTTTATAATAATCTTCTTCTCTTTTTATGATTTCATCAACATGGGCATGTATTTTTTTATCAGTGTGGCAGAATCTTCCCAATAAATTTGCAGCGCTTGAACCACCTGCAGAAGTCATTATAACTTTAAGCTCTTCATTTATCCTTGCCAATTGAACCATACTGGAAATAGTTGGTGGCAGCATATCCAAATCATCATCCTGGTTTAGCTCCTTCAAGTCATTGTCAGTTAAATGCACCTCATATTTTCCCTCACTAATTGCATTTATGTACTTTTTCAGTAAAAATGAGTAAATGTTATTCCATTCCAGCCGGCTTGTTAGACCAGACCTTTGAGGTAACTGAATATTATCAACCAATGGGGAATAGTCTCCTGCTCCTGCGGAATAATCCTGTAAATAGCCAATCCCTGACTCGGTATCCAATGCCTGGAGCAATGATATTTCAGCATCTTCATACTTTTTATAAAAAGCGTCCCTGAATTTTGTCAAATTGGTTTCACCAAGTCTTAACGAAAACTTATTTAGTACTTCTATCCCCTCTTTAATCATTTCAACAACATTGTAGCTGATTGACAAATTATTGCAAGGCTTAACCATGTCGGATTGAAACAAAAATTTCAACTCATATTTCGTTGCAAGGCCATCTAAATCATTAGCAAATTGAAGATAGTTATTCACCTCTACGCATGGTGGTTGGGTGTCGATATAAGATAGCTGCTTGTGTTTTTCGAGCAAAAAATGATAAGGATTATTTTCTAGTTGTTTATTCTTTAGAAAATTAAGAATATTTTCTAAAAACCCATCCCCGGTAACTGATGGTTCAAATTCAGGCACCAGTAACTGACTGTCAATTATCTCATTGATAAATTCAGTTGCTTCTTCAATACTTATTTCATCATCAACCAAAAGTGCTGCTAATTCATTAAGTGTAGCACCATTTTTAGCCTTTTCAAAAACTGTATGCAGGTATTCCGAATTATCAACTGCTGCAATATGGTGTACCCGTTTTGTATTTTGGTAATAGTATTCTGTATAACGTAGCTTATCTCCAAACTGGTAAATACTATTGTTTGGATAAAACCGGGTTTGTTCTCTTATCTCTTTATTATTTAATAAATCTTGTGCTAATGAACATAGGTAATTCATATCAAGCCTGGTAACCCTTCTGTAATCCTTTATTGCCGGAAGGCTTAAGTTCGTTTCACTTCCGGTTTCGCCAATAGAATTACCTGCAAATAAGCCAAACGGGGTACACCTAGTTGACATTCGAGCCAAGTATTTATATATTGCCTGGGGCAAATTAGTGAGTTCTTTTTCATCTGTTAACTCTCCACTAAGCCATTTCTCAATCTTGGATTGCAGGTTTGGAGAGGCTAAGAAAATAGCTTCTTTGATAACAGGGTTGTCACAAATAGTTTTTAAGTTGGCATCATCAATGTCTTTCTTTAATAGTTCCTGCAAAAAACCTGATGGATATAAAGGAGTTCGTAAAATAAATTTATTGAAACTCTGAAATACATTCTTTTTCATAGTTAACTTAATAATAAGGATTCATCCCATTTGGGTTCAATATCTGAAATAGCTGAAAGTATTGCCAATCCAATCCCGGCAACTCCTTCTAAGAATCCATATTCATTTATCCAGCCTCCATATTCTTCTGTACGATAGGCTTTATAACCAGCTAAACCATCATCAAATCTTGCCATTTTTAGCGTTTCGTTTAACCAATAGTCTGATGCATCTTTAAATTCTTTCATATTTGTGTTCCTGTACATTCGATTGAAGATATGAGCAATACCTGCAGTTCCATGACATAAGCCAGCATCTATAACATAGTTTTTCTGTAAGTCTCTTCTATTTGAAGCATGGAGTAAAATTTCAAGCGACTTGTTTTCTAATTCCTTATCTTCCAAAACTTTTGACGCATTCCACAGTGCCACCGAAATGCCTAAATCACCATAACACCACGCCAAACGACTTGAAACACCTTTATCTCCATCTAATGTGATACTATTTGGAAAATATGAATTGCTGACTTTGATATCAAATTGATTGCCTAGTATATAACTAATTGCTCCTTTTAAAAGCCCTTCTGTTTTCTCTTTGTTTATTCCTCTTTTGCAGATCTTACTTAAAATAGCAACAATGCTTGCCATGCCATGGGAAAGACTCAAGTTGTAGACCTTCGCCTTTTCATTATCTTTTCCACGAATTTCAGAAATCCATTTGATACCATGGTTGTCAACAATACTATGTTTCTGTAAAACCTCAACATATTCGTTTAGGTATACTTTTGATTTAGGATTTGATTCCCGACTCAAAAAGTACAAAGCAATCCCCCCTGCACTGTGCAAATAATCGTAATTCCCCTGATTAATTTCCCTGAGCATATACTCGTACAGGTATTCATCTATCTCGCCAATTGTTTCATTAGTTTCTACGTCCAAAATATCATTTTGAGATAAATGCTCAAGTAACCATCCTAGTCCTGCTAATCCTCCTGCAAAAGTTTCATACGTATTCCCTTTCATAATTTTATCAAATGCATTTTCAATTAGTTCACATGCATTATCATACAACTTTTCGTCATTAGCATATTGGCTATAATAGAAAAAAAATAAAGCAATTCCTGAAGTACCACCTAAAAGTCCATGGTCAATTACTTTCTCAATATAATTTTTTTGTAATATCGCCTCTTTAATATATTTCAGTTTTTTCTCAAACTCAACCATTATTTCTTTGAATATAGATTATTAAAGCAATTATTTTTATACAATTGGAGAAACCTAAACAGTTTCCTGAGGAGGACAACTACCTTTAAACTGTGATTGATTACCACCACCTCTTCAACAGTCGGTGGGTAAAGATAAAAAAAATATCTTCAGATTTTGCTGATAACAGCTTGTGTGCTGCCAGTGCCAGTTTGAAACTGGTACTTTGCCTGAAAGGCAAGCTCTAAGACAAAGAGCTGAAGTTGATCAAATTCTTTGCTTAATAATATTATTGTGGTTCTGACGGCCTGCATTCGCAAGATCTGAGTTGCAACCCAGAACTAATGTTGTATTGCTATACCTGGGCCAGCTGAGCAAGAAATCTTATTTTAGATTAGACGTTGCGATGACGATTTAATCAGAACCTACGGTTAACTGGGAACACGAACTACATAATCTTACAAGCGTAGAGTTTATTTTTCTTTCTACGATGGAAAAGATATGAAATCTCATGCAGCGAGGGTAAAAAAATACCAGACATGTGCCTGGCATCTTAAAGTTTTTACAGTTTTAGTTTGTCCGGGTCTCTTCTGTTATCCCAGAAGGTAACTAGTTTGATAAAGTTGTCCATTATTTTATAAAAAACGGATGATTGTTTGGTTACCAACCCTTTTCAAACTTCTTCCTTACCTTCAACAGCAGGACACATTTCAGGGTTTTCGGCTATTTGTTCAAGTAATTTATTTGTTTTACGCACGAACTTTTTGGCACTGGTCTCTGACCATTCTTCTTCAATGTATTCAACGATTTTATCAAAGCTTTTTTCCGCTCTCTTTGACCATTTTATCTTTAAAGCCATTTCTCGTACTTTTTCATTACCACTTCGTGGTCAACAACTTCCCCGTTTTCTATATCATTAAGCCCTTCTTCAATTTCCTGTTTTAAAGCTTCGGGTAGTTCATCCCACTTGGAAGCTGCTGACGGTGCGGTTCTGTGGGTAAGCATCACATAAATGGCATTCAAAAAGTTCTCGTCTTCAATACTTTCTATCAAATTGTGCAAGTTAAGTTTTAACTCTGCTGTACTCATAATTGTTCTTTTTTAACAAAGATACGTGATTTACTTGTAATTGTTTCCATAATTCCAGGGTATTTAATTTCTTAATTTATGGCCTCCGACCAAATAAAACCACCTACAACAAAAATACCTGACAACACAGCCAGGTACTTTTGTTTATAGTTAAATACAGGCAAGACGCCTTAGTTTAGATTAGTTGTTGCTATAATGCAATGCCTAACACTGCAGTTCTTTTAATCAGAACCTACGGTAAACGATGGTGAAATCTTACATCAGCAGTGAACCACAGTTAAAAATTGCATCTTACCTTCTTTCTTTATATCTTTTCTTAAATATTTTTGGATTACGACTTCCATGTAATACGGATAATACAATAATCTCTATTTTTTCAATAATGTATGAGATTAAATAAGGAAAGCGATTCGTTTGTGCTTGCCGGACATGCTCATGTTTTTCAGCAAACTGATACGGATTGTCTTGGATAGTATCAATGGTGGTTTCAACCTCTTCAATAAATTCATCGCCTAATCCCGATTGTTTTGAATTATACCAATATTTCGCTTCTTCTATATCTTCAACCGCTGGTGGAATAAAACTGATTTTGAATTTCTTTTTACTCATCTCATTTTATTCTTTTCTTAACATCCTCCCAACTAATTAGCTTGTCTCTGTTGTTTTTGTAATAGGCGATCCTTTCATTTAGAATTTGTTTATGCTCTTCACTTAACTCATAATCCTTGGTACTTTTTTCTTGCTTAGAATCTACAATGGGTTGGTTAGCAAGAGCATAATCAAGAAAAGCATTTAGCACTTTGATTAGCTCTACGTCTGTAATTTTTTCGAAGCGTGTAAGAAATAATTCTTTTTCAATCGATAAATCCATATGAAGTTGTTTTAATGCAAAGATAAGTTTTTTTGCATTGCAAGTGCCAATTTATAACTAGCACTTTACTTCATGGCTACTCTGTAAGATAAAAAAACAAAGAGCCTGAAATTAATCAAACTCTTTGCTTTATTAACATTTTACTCTGGCTACCTGCTTATGCAGAACACGAACTACATACTCTCACAAGCAGAGAGTCCCTTTTCCTTTCTACAATGGACACGAGATGAAATCTCGCGCCAGCGGGTGCAGCTGGTACTTCACCATAAAACATACTCTAAAAAAGCAAAGAAATTGAAATAATCAAACTCTTTGCACTCTATTATCATTACCGCTCTGATGGCGCTTACGCAGAGTCCGAGTTGAAAACTCGAACTAGCGAGGCATTGCTATGCTCGGACCAGCAGAGGCAAACCTGAACCATAGGAAAAGACCTCGCATACTGGCACCATCAGGGTCTTCTTTTATCTTATTCTCAATATTTTAGAATGCTTTCTTCCTAAAATACAATAAGTACTTCCTTTCTCCTTTATAAAAATATAGCATTTTTCGTTTATAGATAGTAATCGTATCGTTATTGTTTAACGAGATTATATCCTGATTTAAAGTATCTAAACTGCTAATGAGTAAAAATGCACTATCTGCTATTTCATAATTAAAATTCTGGACAAATACTTTGTCCGTGTTTAAATAGTTTCTAAAAACTCCAGAAGTATCATTTAAAAGTGATATTTCAATCTTATTATCAGGGAAATTTATTTCCTTATCTCCTCTATATACCGCATATTTTATAGGATACTTTTGTGTAACACACCCACTTACATACGCCAATAAGATTATAATAACCGTAATTTGCAATATTCTTTTCATGATTAATGAGTATTCCAGATATTTAAAGGTATTATAAGCACTCCGTTAGCATTTCTTGGTGGATAGATAGGTACAAAACCAGGGTCAACCATTGAGTTTACAACATTAGCATTTATTTGATTAATATTTGTAATTGTCCCTGTTGTTGGATTTTGCCCAGCCATCATTCTTTGTAACATTACTGCTTGATTTGGCTGGTCTCTATACTGTAGCTGACCACTCCAAGAATACTGTGCCTTATATGCACTAATTTCGTGAGAAACGCCATAGCCTCCATTAGCATTAAATTGTAAAGTTCCTCGTGCAATATCACCACCATGTCTCCCTTCATGTAATTTGCTCCCCATCTTATTTTCTGTAAACATGGTAACAACATTATCACCTTTAGCATTTACTCCCGTCTGTGTTGCAGTTGGACCTACGATATTATTGTTTTTAGCTTCCTTGGAGTTAAGCCCTGAATATCGATATTCAGTATTTGCATCATTTCTCATATCTCCAATATCTGTTGCCGATTGTCGAAGTTCGCCAGCTCTAGCGCGTAAGTCTCCACTATTTCCACCCCTGTTATCTATTCTGTCAGCTTTGCTTTCAAGTCGGTCAGCTCTTCTTTCAGCCCTTCTTTCTATTCTAGCAGCCTTCTTTTCGTTTTTATCATCAAAATACCTACCATCAACATCGTACAATCTAATTGGATTATTAGCACAATAAGCATAAGTAGAAAGAGAATAATATTTTTCAGCAAGCGGGTCAACACAGTGCCATCTGGCTAAAGCTGGTGAATAGAACCTCGCCCCATAATCATACCAATCCAATCCCAAATCATCTTGCAACTCTTTGCCATTGTAAAGGTATTCCTCACATCTACGTGCATTATTAGCAGTATTTTTTGAGCTCAGATCTTTTTTTGAGTGTATTATTTTTAGATCAGGCTTATTATATTGATCATCTAATATATGTAGCTTAATGCAACCCATTTACTTTTTCAACTGGGTAACAAAAATAATTAAAATTGCGAGTTTAGTTGAAGAAAATCAGGGCTATTTGTTTACTATGTGGGTGTAAATTTGAGTACTATCTAATGAAGAGTGGCCTAAAAAACGAGAGATGTTTTCAATACCCATACCATTGGAGTGTAAATGTGTGGCAATTGAGTGGCGTAATAAGTGAAGTATAGCTCTTTTGTTTTTAATTTCTTCATTGGGGCAAATTTCCTGCAAGTGTTTCAAACCATCTAACAGGGAGTTGTAATGCATAATAAAAAGCCTGTTGTGTTCTACTTTCTGTAAATTTCTAAAATTATAAATATAATGTTGTAATGCATTGTAAATACTCTCATTCATTGGCACAATACGATCTTTGTAATTCTTCCCTTTTTGCACAAAAATAGTACGCCTGTCGAAATCAATATCGTTTATTGTTAGTTTTATGCCTTCAGCCCTTCTTAAGCCAGCACCGTAAAATAAAACGAAGATCAATTTTAATTGTTCGTGTTTGGCTTCCCTTTGTTTAAAATTTAACTCTGGGTAAGAGTTGGGTATTTCATTGAGCAATAGTTTAATTTCTTCCTGTGTAAATGGATGTATATTTTCAATACGTTGTTGTTTATCTACTGGCAATCGAAAACCAGTTGGGTGGGGAGCATTATCATTTCCCATTTGGTGCAAATACTCCAATAGTTTATCAATGGCAACAAAACAACTATTTAAATGCGAAGTACTTAATCCTCCCTGCGATCTTTTGTTTCCACGTATTTGCAAATGCTCGAAATAATCATTTATATGTTTGTTGGTTATATTTTTAACGTGGTTAATGTTTCGGCTTTGTAACCATCTAAAAAATACACCGATCATATTTTTATAATTACTCACCATTGCATCTGAGAAATCACGTGTATCCAGCCATTCCCCGTATTGCTCTAGTATATACCTAAAATTAACACTCATTTAAAACGGGTTGAAATTGTTAATATCTTCAATCAGGCTTTCGAGATCATTCGGCAAATATGCTTCTGTTGAGTGTATATAGCGGTGGCCAGCTAAATACATAGTTTTTCTTAAACCGAGTGTTTTTATCCAGTTTGTAATTACTGAGGCTCTTAATTGTTGGAAACTGGCGAAACTGCTATTAATATTTTCTATTTGTTTCCTTAACGGCTTTAGTGTTTCCATTAATCCAGTTTGCTGGGTAGTGCTTTTACTAACCTTTGGCATTGAAAGAAACAAATTATCATTATTGGTACTATAATATTTTAAGATCTCATTTCTTATTGTATCTATGTAGTTAATTAATGTACCTATTTGCGCTGCTTCTAATGAGAGCTCCCTTTCATTGGTTCTTTTCCCTCCTCTTATTTTAACTTTAGCCCTGTTTATATCAATATCATCTATTGTTATTTTTTGCAACTCATTGGAGTGTAACCCTTGGTAAGCAAGGAAAGTTAACATACAATAGTTCCTTTTCCTGCTTAGTTCTGAGTGCTTGCGTTGGTTTTTAGGTATATGGTTGTCATCAAAACTTCTCACATACGTATTATAAAAATCATAAACAAGGTTTGTGAGTTGTTCCACAGAGAAAATTGTGCAAAGTTGCTTCCCATTCTTATCATTCAATTTTATTAAATTAACTGGGTTAACTGCAACTTGCTTGCTTTCCTTTAAATACTCAAAATAATGGTTAAGCGAAATCAAGGTGTTCCTTCTGGTAGCATTTTTTTGCTGCTTGTTTTTCTTGAGGTATTTCAGGTAATCTAAAACATCCTTCTTTTGGGTGTTAATAGCTTCAGCATCGTACCATTCTAAAAATTTATTGGTATTAAAAATATAGGCTTTTTGTGTACTAGGGCTTAAACCATTTGCCTGGAGGTATTTAATAAATTCGTTCATTCGGTTAATCACTTTTAAAAATTAAACCTTATATTTGTAAGGCGTTCAAAATTTATTGGGTCGCAATTTCTTTATCTTCTTTTTTTTCTTTCTCTGTCGTCCTACTGTCTTTTTCTTGTGTAGCCTGCTTTTGAGTGTTAGACACAGCCTTTTGTCCAACTGTCTTACTGGTTTTATTTTCTATCATTTCTTTGTGTTTGGCGTATATCTTATCCATTGTGGCTTTTAGCTCTTGTTCAATACGGCTTTGCACATCTGTTTGGTTGCCAAACTCAGTTATCTTGTACAAATAACCTCCTTTATGCTTATTGCCACCTATAACTTCCACATAGGAAAAATCTTTAAGCTCGTTTATGTACCTGTTTAAAGTGCGTGGGTGTATGGCTTTTTCTTTTCTAATATCTGTGGCTTTAAACCATTTTGTTTTTGCATCTTTTAAATGCTTGGTTAACCATTGGTGGAAACTTCTTGTTGCTATACTTAGTTCATCTGCTTTACGAAACAAACTATCCTTCAAAAGTTCAAAAGCTAACTTAACATCTTCTGGATCTGTTTGTATAAAAACCTCCCCTGTTTCTTCATCTACAACTTCTTTTCTTTGGTGTTGGAAAAAGTAGGTTATAATCTCTATGAAATCTAACAGCAACAATAGTGATTTTCTTGGGTGCGTTACATCTTTAGGTAAATTAATCAAGGTGGCAAACGGGTTTACTACACGTTTATAATCAAGGCTTGCTATCAGTGTTTTCAATATATGCTGGGAGTCTTGCACCTGTTTTTCACTTATCAAGCCAGCTCTAACCTTCTTCTGGTATTCCATTATAATCGCATCCTGTTCCTCACTATGGTTTAGGTGTATCATTAAAAATGGGAGGCTCAGGCTCTCATAGTTTTTACTTGGAGGGTACGCGCACGCCAACAAACACAATTTACCTGCTACTTCAAATGAGGTCGTGTGTAACATACCATCTTTATCTTTTGTAGCACGGGTTTTTGTAAGTTTTTTTTGTGTTTGCAAAGTCGCTAATGGAGAAAGCATTTTTAGAGTCCAGTTCAAATCCTCAACAAACAAAACTTTGTTATTTATATAATTACTATCGAAATAATAGAGGGCATTATCACTTATGTTTGTGTGGTAGCTAAATGAGTTCTGTGGTAAACACTCTGAAAGCTTTTGTAAAATATAACTTTTACCAATTCCACTTTTAGCTTGGGCAATTACTGAGAAAGGGTTATCATATTTGTGTGAAGCCATAGCCAAAAACATTATTTGTGCATTTAAATCTTCACCCACCACCCCAATATTGTTTAAATGGAAGGCTAATTGTTTGAATAGGGTTTTAGATTTAAGCAATTTATGAGCAATTTTACGATCATCATCGCTTAGTATAAATTCCTGATCATTCCTTTTGGTGTAGTTCAGGTTTCCGAGTTTATACTCTTCCAATTGTCGTATTAACTGGTTTATACTTGGGGAAACATCACCTAACCTTAACTCCCATCTATCACACAGCGTCCTTATTAATTTATCAACTTGGTTTTCGTTGTATAAATCAATCGTTGTTCGGTAAGGTGGGTAACTCTGGTAACTAATCCTCAATGTACAAACCATCCGTTCAATTTGTTCTAAGTCTACACCTCCCAATACATCAACAACAAATAAATCATCAGTGTATGTTATAAAATTCCCGTTTAATATCTCTAAATTTTCCATCATCTATCGTTTTGTTGTTTTCTTCTTACAATACATATCCTTCATTCATACAATACTCCTCCAGCTTTTCGGTAAACTGGTTTATTGCTTGTTTAATATCTTTAAAACTGGTATTGGTTTCATTGGCAACCTGCTTACAAAAGCTATCTAGCTTTTTGTAGCTGAAGAGGTTTATATGTTTATAAATACTGTGGCTTCCAATGAAAATCTTTAGGTTAACCTCCAATCTATCTAAATCAGTTCCGTTTATTTTACCCAAAACCAGTAAATCAATGTTTTTGTATCTGCCACGTATACAAGAGCTATCAGGCTTGAAGTATATTTCCTGGTTAAAGCTTAATGGTTTCCTACTTTCTATTAAGCCATGCAGATACATCAAGGGTTTGTGTTTAAGGTGGCGGTGTAAGCTTTCCCCATTAGGTATTTCAATTATGTAATATTTAAGGTGGGGTTTTACATCTTCAATCTTGCACATTAATTCATAAATGTAGTTCTGGTTGGGGTTTCGCTTGCTTACAATAAATGTTATCTCTTGCAATTGGTTTGCTCTTCTAATACCTTCAAATAAATCATCGGGTGTATCTCCGTATTTGTTTAGAGCTACCACATCATCCCTAATAATTTTTGTGTGTTGTTTAAGAGAGGCTGCATCTATTATTGTTTCTGTAATATGCAGGTGGGTGGAGGTACTGGAGGGGTGTTTAGGGTATAAACCTTTATTGTTCAATAGAAATTCCTGATCGTTTTTTATGTTTAGAGCGTAAAATGAAACCAAGTTTTTCACATTGTCATACTTAGGAAAAATCAACGATCCTTCAGGGAAAATAATATCATTTGCTCCAGTTGGGCAATAGGCTACATCAACCCTTTTGTAGTTAATACCCAGTTCTTCTAAATAGTTGATCGCTTGTTTATGTTTGGGCATTTGAGCTTTAAGCTCTTTGTATTTTAAATCTAATCGTATTTTATGCTGTATCATCATCTTTCGTTTTTTGTTGTTACTCTGTTGTTTAATAATTGTCTTATAAATTCTTCACCCTTGTAGTTTAGTGTAAACTTTATACTTTCGCCATTCAGGAAGGCTACAAAACCAAATCTCACATCCAAAACATCTTTGTATTTGTAGAAAAAAAATCGTTATTGTTGGTCGGTGGTCAATAGCATTATTAGCTCATCCACCTGTTTATTGTTTGTTATTTCTTCAATTTGTCCAGTGCTTAATTCGCCCCTGTTATTAACTGAAATAATAGTGTAATCATTTACATAGGTGTTCTTTTTCAGGCAGGTTAAATCGCCTGTATCGTTTGCTATTATAACTTTTTCTTTCATAGTTGTTAAATTTCAAAATGATCCTTGTACCTCCTAAATAAAAATTGTACGGTACTGCTTGCAAATAGAGCGTTATTACGGGTTCGGTAAGAGTTTTTGTTTAAGTAATCGGCTATTTTTTGGTAGCTCATTTTCTTGGTTTTTCTTAACAGCACAATTAAATTCCCTGCTTTTAAGTTGTTTGGGTGGTTAAATGCGTTTTCCTGCATTGTTTTTCTCCCCTTTGCTCTTGCATTATCCGTTAAATTCTCTGGTTTTCCTAGTTTTTTGCCCATTAATCTGGCTTGTTCCAAACCTCTTTTAGTTCTTTCCCTTATCATCTCTAATTCCCTTTGGGCAACTGAAATATGTATATGTAACCCGAAGGTGTCTAATGTTGGAAAATCACAGGCTACAAAATCAACTTTTTCTTTCTCAATAAGGGTAACCAATTGGAGCACTGATCTGCTCAATCTATCGAGCCGAGCTATAATTAAAGTATAACCATTTAATTTACAGCAATTCACTGCTTTTGCCAGTTCTGGCCTGTTCATAGATGCACCGCTTTCGTGTTCTACATACCATTTTTCAATCTCGTTATCACCAGCAAACTGTTTTACTATTTGCCGTTGTGAGAGTATTGAAAATTTCTGTTTGTCTTTGGAAGATCTCAAATAGGCAACAAATTTTCGTTTCTTCAAGTTTTCCATAATAACTATTTTTAATACGTAACTAACTCATTATGAGCGAAGATAGATTCTAAATACGTTGGTTAAAAGTCTTTATCGGTATTTTTTCTCACTTTTTACAAACTTTAACTAAAAGGAAATGAATGCATTACATTAATTCATCACCTTAACTATAAGGGTGTACTTTTCCCATTTCGGAAATTTATCATTTCGATCACTTATAGTTTTTACGTTAGGAAATTAATCCAGTTCCAGAGATTTAACTGGTGTAGCTATGGAGGTATCCCCCCAATAAATGAAAAATCATTATTTATTATCTGGTGTTTTGTTAATGTGTATGGATCATCTATCATCTTCTTTTGTTTTATTCAAGATCTCCTTAGATCATTATTTCGAACTACCACAAATGAGCAGTAATTATTTTAAATAAAAAAATTTTTTTTGATATTGGAACTTTCAGATCGCACGTTCCAGAAGTGATTGATCTAAAAGGCATTAGATCTAATTTCGATGAAGTTAGATCACCATAAACCATCCAGTTTGGAGGTAAGATCTCGAAGTTAGAAATTAACCCTAATTAGATCAAAACTGTTCTGGATCTGGTCTTAGTAATCTTCTTTAATAAAGTTTCAAAAGAGTGATGATCAACCCTGGCAGGAGGCATAAATCATTTTTTTTTGTGGAGGTGCCCCAAAAACTGATCGTACTTACACTTCTTTTTCAGCAGGTTAAATGAGTTTTAACTATGAGTATCCAGTTTAGCTAAATTTATTAAGCTATAGTCCGCAAAAATTTAACCCCTTTACCTATTAATCTTGAGTGTTTTGGTTTTTAATTTAAAATCAGAAAGTTAAATCAGTTTTCAGTGAGTATTTTATATCCTATATCAGGAAAAAATGAAGAAAAGAAATAATTTAACGGGAAACAACTATAATCTACCCGTCTTTTTGTACCTCATTTAAATTGTAATTAAATTAAACTGGTAACACAGCTCTGTCATTAAAAATAAAAAATGATCTTTAATTAAATTAAGCATTACTATTTTCCTTTAAGTAGGTAATTAAACCAACTAAAACATAAAAGAGAGAAAACATAGAAGAAAAGAAATAATAAGGGGGAGGGTACTATAATCTACCCGTCTTTTTGCACCTTCATTTTATTTAGTGGTTTGTGTTTAAATTTTGGCTCACTTAACCCCAGCTCATCAAATGTTTCCTTAATTATTTTTTCTGCAATTTCTTGAAATTTCCTGTTATATTGGTAGGAATCGTGTATGGTTGCAATATCTCCAAAACCAGCCTTCTCAAATTTAGGAGCAATTATATCCAGTACAATTTTAGCTTCCAGCTTCTCCAATACTTCAGGTATACCCTTCCTTTGATCTGCATTAGCCCTAATACATATTCTTAACAAAGAAGGAAATATATCGTGTATGTCCTTATATTTTTTTCGGTAGTTTTCAGGTATATGTCCATTTTTGTTTTTTTCTTTAAACTCAGCTATTTTGGTTTTAGGATCACTAAAGATCATTTTAAACATCCTGTCTTTAGCATCATCCCTACTTTCAAAGTTTAATTTCTTTTGTACATATTCGTATATTGTACCATCCATTGAATGTTTAACAAATTCATCAATATCTTCTCCCTTATATGAAGCAATAAGATCAATTACATCATTTAAGGATTCATCATTTAATATTTTCTTTACTTTTTCGGGGTGCTTAATAATTTGTGCCATTTGCATCATTTGTGAGTTGGTAAAATCTGTTTCAACATTATCATAGCTGCCATTTAAGGGTATATGTGGCCTCATTACTTTAGGCATATTAGTTATAAAACTATGCAGCCTGCCAAATTTATCTTTCACATTGTTAACTGCAATCGGTCTACTACTATCTAAAGCATTCAGTATCCGCTCTACATATGTTTCAACTGGAGGTCGTTTCTTTCCTTCCTTTTGTTTCTTTTTAATATATTTCATTTTTTCCTTCCGCTGTTTCTCACTTAAATCAGGAGCATCCAGTTCGTAATATTCTTCAGGGTTTTTAGTAAAATAATCAATGATCATTTCTGTATCTATTGCCATCAAAGCATTTTGAGCACTTTCTACTAAATATCCCCTGCCAATTTTATTCGCTTTAGCTTTGGTTTCTTTGTATTTTCTTATTTTCCTCTTGTATTGCAACCATATAACTTTTTCATCTTTTAACTTATATTTTTGGTAAGGTTCTTTTTCATCCTTATTGTAATATTTATGGGTAATCTTCCAGTAATAGGGCTTAGAGTTCTCAAGAAAAAAGGGATCATTATATTTGTTTTCTTTGTAATAGAGGAATATACCGTCATTCTCTATTATACCAGCCTCTTCAAAAGCTTTCTTATATTCATTATAATAATCTTTATTAACCCAAAACTCAAATTGTTTTGAGCCAATTGGTGCATAACCCTGTGCAAGTTTCATTTTAAGGTTAAACTCATACCTGTCATCTATGTTTTTTTTATTTTTATAGTAACGTTCTAGAGCAAAATTGGTTTTAATAATTAAATCCAACATTAACGCCCCATACTCAGGTACTAGCTCTACTTTAATATTGTTACGTTTCCAGTAATCTTTAAGTATTATTTCTATTTCTTTAATCCCAAGCGTTTTGGGTAAAAAGAGAGTCGTATTAATTCGTTTATCATCTTTGGGTACTTTGCTTATATGTTCAATATAAGTTTTCCTCTTTTGCGAAGGTCGTTTCTTTCTTGCCATAACATAAATTTTTTTTAAACTGTTTGCTCCTTAATACCAGTTTAAAACAGAGGTGCAATATTAGCACCCCCGTATATTTTATGTTATGGTACCGCCAAGCAAGTCAGCAATTAGATCTATATTATATATATTTAGGATGTAGTAAAAAGTTTGAAATTATTTGAGTATTTCTAATCAAATATTGTTCTTATAAACAAAGAATGCTGCTCCGGAGCAGCATTCTTTGTTTATTACCTTAAAACGGTTAATCATCATCAATTTCTTGTCCTTCTTCTGTATTTACTTGGTTATTTACAATAAAACAAGCTTTATCGTAAAGTTCATCATAAGTTACAATTTCAATATTCTTTGAGTTTCTTCTATATAACTCGAATGTTTTAGCCTTAACTCGTGAGTCCCGATCTGTTCCTCTAAATTGTTCAGTATTACCTATAATTAAAATTGTTTTAGGATCATATGTTTTTTCTTCTATTACTTCCCCATCTTCCCTGTATTGCTCCGTTTGTGCTTTTATTTCCCATTCTGCTTTTTGAGCTAATATTTGTGAAACCGCATAGGTAAGATCCTTGGAAAGTCTCCAGCTTTTTGAGCGATTACCATCTTTCTCAAATAACTTTGTATCAGGTCTTTTAAGCTCTACTAGAACTGTAAATCTTGTATCACTCATTAAGAAATCACTTATAACAGTATTTTTCCCATCAATATCTATATCTGAAACACTAGCCTCTTTTTGTATTATACTTAAAAAACGATAATCTAACCCATAGCCAAAAATCCAAGAATTATCCATAAAAAATGTTTGCCATTTCTTTTCATCCCAATCTTGTCTTTCTTTAGCCATCTCTATTTTAAACTGCTCCAAACCTTCTTTTCTTCCAGAAAGAATATCAATATCTTCTTTTGTAAGGATGTTATTTTTTAGTGATTTTAAAAGTTTCTCTCTGTCTGCCCCTCTGAGATTATTTAAAGATTTTATTAATTGTGCGTCGTCCTTATTAACTAAAACTCCTTCTTCACCAGCTGGCTTAAGCCCTAACAGTATTTTTTTATGAGATAATTCTGAGTCATTAACAACAAAACGTGATTCATCTTCAAAATCTAGAAATTTAAGGTCACTTAGAAATTTAAGCAATGCAATAAATTCGTGTCGATGAAACGTAAAACTATGTTCAACTGGTTTTAATCCGCTTACTTTATTATCCCTAAATTTTTGTAAAGTAAAGCTCATATACTTCCCTTCTTCATCTCTTACTAAAACCACAGAAACTTGATCTCTGCCAGTTGCGGAGCTTCTTAAAACAATCTCGCCATCTACTTTTACAAATTCAGTATTTTCAGATTTTTCAAATACTTTTTTTATAAATCGTTTCTTCTTCTCAATACTTCCAGAAAAGGTTTTAAAAGGAAATTCTTTACTAACATAGATTTTATCAAGACTTCTTTTACTAAAATAGTAATACTCGTCTTTTTCTTCTTGATCTGATAAACTCATAATAATACATTAAGGTTGTTTCAGGCTATAGCACTTAAAGTTAAGTATTATTTGTTTTATGCCAAAACAAACTACTATACAGCTCCTTTAAATAATCACACAACTAATAAGGCCTAGTCTGAATTATACTATTTATTTCAAACATATTATCATTTGAGTAATTAAAAAAGAGAGCTATAAGATTACAACCCTCTTCAAAAGCATTTTTTCAATGAAATACTGGTTAGTTCCAGTTATATCTATCTTATATATTTTCTCTTTTCATTTTTTATTTATACTGTACATTTCAGCCCGTTTCATTTTTTCAACAAACTCATTTTTCCTGCCAGCAAAATGATCATTTAATCGCTCCTCAATTTCTTGTTTTTCCCAAATCATCAAATATTCAAGATTTATACAATCCTGTTTAGTTGCTGGTATTTCTTCACCATTTTTATAAATCGTATAGTTTGTTGGGTTTAATCTATCTTGCGTATATACTGGTGGTTTATCTTTTAAATGAGCTTCAATGGATAATGCCTTAGAAACTTTCACCCACCCATCTTTCAATACATCATCATAAACAGCCGCAAAAAACAATACAGGCGATTTTACTATCTCATTAATAGAAAGATCTTCTTTTGTATGTATATCGTAGAATGCAAAATCATCGGTTAAAATTCTTGCATAGGTGTGGTAATTGTTTTCCAATGGTATCTTAACCACTGATCCAACTGTTCTTCTTTGCTGTTTCTTCTTTTCCATTGGGTTTAGTTATAAACACAAATATACAATAAATAGTACTGCTCCTGCACCAAACAGTCTTAATCCTGCTTTAATACAACGATCCATTTTTTCTTTTTTTCTTGGGCTTATTGCGTTTCTTGTATTTCCACAATTACCATTTTCTCGAAACTCATTTATGAGTAGTTGCTCCCTGCCTATAATAGCATCCTTATTTGTGGAGATCTTATCTATTTTGCCCCTACCAAATGTTTTCTTGTGGTGGTTTGAGTCTCGTTTTCTCATAATACGTTGAGCAGCCTGTTGTTTGTTTAAATTTTCATCAACCAAACCTGAAGCGTGTCCTGCGTATTCTTCGCCTGTGTTTTTGTTTTCTTTTATATAGGTTATAAACCAGCGTATTAGTTTCATTTGCCAATTTTGGCGTCTAATATAGCTGGTATTTACTCATTATCATCATCTTATACCAACTATATAGCGATTATGTTTAAAACAAGTATTTATACCTATAAGTTTAAAATATACCTGGTTATACAAAATAATTTTAACTCACAGTTATATTTTTTACTAAAATGTTTGGAGATTATAAAATTATATTTAATTTTGCACCAGTTCTTTGAAATAAGTCGATTATTAAACAGACCCACTTCTTAAAGTGTATTAGTTTAATGCACGATAGTTTATACTATCTTTTGACTAGCGGCAACACGGTTATACTGTTGTAATCTTGTAATGCCTCTACCGTCATACACCGATATAACTATGTAATTCATTACTATCAATAGTGAATAATCTTAATATTATTATTCAACTAAATCGGGCAAGAAAAATTTAGGGTAAAAAGCAAATCACGCTTAATGGGTTGTAAGATTAAAGGCCTAATGGAATGGGCAAGGCGTTAGCCTTTTATCTTTAATCATATGTTTAATTAAATTTTTAATAAAATGAAACAAAGTAAAGTTTTAATTAGAAAGTTTATCGACAAATTGGAGCAACAATGGTTGCATTCAAAGAACCGTGATTTGTTGTCAAGTAATGACATTGTAATTTTAAAAGATTGTTTAGTCCTTTTAAAAGAAGCTTTAGAAACTGATGATAAGGGATTTGAAAACCTTACATTATTGGAAGTTACCAAGAAGTTATTATTGCTATCAAACAAAAAAATTAGTTGACGTACCCTGAATTAACTCTAAATTTTAAAGCTATGGATTTAGGAAATACTATTACTGAAATTAGGAAACTAAGGAAGATCAAACAATCTGATTTAGCTGCTAAATGTAATATAACTCAGGCATATTTATCTAGTATCGAAAACAATAAAAAAGAGCCAGTTATATCAAAGCTAAAAGAGATTGCAACTGCTTTAGATGTTCCGCTACCCGTTGTTTTTTTCTTATCAATGAATGAAGATGATATTTCGGATGATAAGAAACAATTGTTTGAGTTTCTGTTTGAAAACTTCAAACCAATATTGTATAAAAATTTTGTAGAAGAAAGTGAAGTCGTTTAAAACTCTGTGCAAAAGATTAGGTTATTCTGAAGAAAAGATTGAAAAAATTGCAGAAGAAGCGGAGAAATATTATAAACCATTTGTTATTGAGCAAGTAAAACGTAACGGGGAAATAAAATTACGAAATATAGCTCCTTCTTATGGAGCATTAAAATGGGTTCAGAATAGGATAAATAGCAGATTACTTGTTGAATTAATTAACAACTCCCCAACCAAAAGATATTTATATGGTGGAATAAAAGGAAGAAGTAATATACAAAATGCTAAAATCCACCAAGGTAAAAAATATCATTTATGTACTGATTTAAGAGGCTATTTTGATTATATTGATTACAAAATTGTATACCAAATGTTTATTGACTTTGGTTATTCCCCAAACAATGCCAGATATTTAACCAAGTTAACTACTTACAAAGGTCACGTACCACAAGGAGCAGCCACAAGTACTTCAATTTCAAACCTTGTATTTCATAATGTTGATATGGAGCTAATTGAAATATGCAAAGCCAATCATATTGTGTATAGCCGTTTTGTTGATGATCTTACATTTTCAAGCCAACAAGATTTTAAATCAATTTCAATTAATCTTTTAGAAATCATTAAACAACACGGTTTTAGAATTAGCCACGAAAAAACATTTTATAGTGATAAACCAGTAGAAGTAACTGGAACTGTTGTAAAACAAAATGGTCTTGACGTAACAAATAAATTTAAAAACAAAGATGTTTCAAATGCTTGTGAAGCATCATTAAAAGGTCGTATTACATATGAAAATTTGGTTAAATATGGTACAGCAAAACAATTTGTATAATTTCACCTAATTCTCCGTATTAAAATAGAGCCCAGCACACAATGTACTGAGCTTCTTTAATATTAATGTTCCCAAAATCCTATCAAGGGGGTGTTAAACAAAGTACAACTTTATTGCATACTCTTATCTGGAACACCTAATTTGTCTTCTGATTTTGATAACATCAAAATTGCATTTGAATCATTTGGGTTGATTTGAAGGATTCTTTTAAAATCGTTAGAAGCCAATGAGTACTTTTTTAAATAGTAATACATATTCCCTCTGTTAAAGTACGAGGAAGTATAATTTGAATCTAAGTTTATAGCAGTAGAAAAATCTGAAATAGCCTCTTTAACATTATTCGTATAAAACTTACATACGCCCCTATTATCAAAATAACATGCTTTTTTTTCAAAGTTAATTGCCATTGAAAAATCATCTAATGCTTCAGTATAGTTTTCTTGAATAAATTTTATATATCCTCTTTGATAATAAGCATCTCCCGAACCATCTGAGTTATTAATCACAAAAGAAAAATCATCAAGAGCTTCGTTATACTCGCTTAAATAGTAATATACTAACCCTCTATTGAAATAGCAATCGACAAACATACTATCTAAATTTAATGCAGTATTAAAATCTTTTAGAGCTAGTAAATAATCTCCATTTCTATAGTAAGTAAGTCCTCTAGCATTTAATATTTGAGTGTTATTCTCATTTTTTGCTAGAATTTCACTATATAATCTAATTGCTTTAGAATATTCCTCATTTAAAAAATATTGATGAGCTTGCTTTATTTCATCGTCTAAATTGTTGCAACTTTGAAATAGAACTAAAATGATAAGTGTGATTTTAAAAAATTTCATATTATTTCTTTTTTTTCCAATATTCATTTGTTACATCTCGTCCTCCAGATTCACCTATTCTTTTTCTCAACATAATACTATCGGGTGCGTTTCCTCCTGAGTTCCACTCCCCTAAGTAATGTTTTACATCAATAGAGTCGGATTCATTCCTTTGTTTACCAAAAGCATCAGTCTTATTATTTGGATTTTTGTCCTTGTCCGATGTTGTATTATAAATCGCTTGCCCACATTTTTGCCCTTTTCTAATTGATACAGCTATATTCCGAGAATTAGGATTCACTCGTGTCCCCCCTCTTTGTGAACCAAGAACTGTCATCAAATCCGTTACATCAAGCATTTCATCAACTCCTTTTTTTGCTGTAACTCCTGGTGAACCCGTCCCATTTTGCATATATAAAGAAATTCCTGAATTTTGAGAACTTCCACTTCCCATTAAATATGAATCCAATCTAACTCCAAAATCCCAAAGATCATCAAGAAATGAAGGTTCATCACTTTCTTCATCACTTTCTGGTTCTTCGCTATTTCCACCATTATCTGGACCATTACTATCACCATCGCCAGGTGTAACCACGACTTCTTCAATTTCATCCATTGCCTCAACTTCCAAGGTTGTTTCTGTCTCATTTATTAATTTTGCAGAATCTAAACCAAATGGATCTATAAAATTTATTGGATTATTATAGCAATAACTATATGGTGTATTACTAAAATGCCATTCGATTAGGGGGTCAATACCACTCCAGCGCGCTATTTCTGGTGAATAGAACCTCGCCCCATAATCGTACCAATCCAAAGAAGTACCATCACTAAACTCACCGCATTGCAACTCCTTTCCATTATAAAGGTATTTATTAAGTGAAGTCTGAAGTGGATTCTGGTAAGACATCCCTTCCATTTGCATCCCGAAAGGATAGTAATGGCTTTCCTGCATAACTTCGGCAGTTCCGTTGTTATCTTTGACCACTACCCTTGTATTGCCGAGATGGTCTTTAATAAAATACTCATAATTATAGCCACCGCCTTCTTTGGGTACCAACCTTCCATCATCAGTTAAAATAAATGCCAAAGAACCGTTTTCGTATACAAAGTTACCTACGTAATCCATTTCCTTTTGCAGGTCTCCACCTTTGTATACGCGCTGCTGTAGTTTTATGCCAGCGGCGTCGTAAAGATACTCAATGTGGCGGTCATTTCCAAGGTCAACCAGCACAGGCAGGTTTAACTGGTTGTAGCGCACTGCCTCAATGCCTTTGTTGTAATCGGCTATAAGGTTGCCATTAGGGTCGTAAAAGTATTCGTGTTTGGTGGTATCATCAACATTGGTTATTTCGCTAAACAGGCCATTGTCGGTAAACCCGTAATCCTGTGCTATTGGGTTGTTTTGGTCGTTGACACCAATTAAGCGGTTGCCCTGGTATTTATAGGCCAGGTGATCAATTTCGGCAAAGCTCCCGTCGTCAAGAAATCCCTGTCGGGTCAGTGTTTCAATGTTACCATTAAAGTCGTAACTATAAGAGGTGCTGTAGTTTTCTCCTTCGGCACCAGCATAAGTTGCAGCTGTTAAACGGTTGA
The DNA here is from genome assembly GCA_050296515.1 of Bacteroidales bacterium. Lineage (GTDB taxonomy): Bacteria > Bacteroidota > Bacteroidia > Bacteroidales > NBLH01 > NBLH01. The sequence continues at coordinate 38,748 of JBNKRJ010000037.1, forward strand.
TGTTGTCGTATGTAAAATCGTAGCTTTTGTCGGCTTTCAGTTGGCGACTGTTCCATTTCATATACGAAATATTGCCATTGTATTGGGGGTGGCTGCCCTCAGAGGTATTGTATCGCAAATCGAGGTTAAATAAATCGTTGGTCTGATTATCGGTGTTATCCATATCTGTCATCCAGCCACGGATGTTGTATGAATAACTGGTGTTTACCAAAGCTGTTCCACTTATAATATCCTTGCTTGCTTTGCCTTCTAATTGCCCCAGTTCGTTGTAGGTGTTTGTGGCAATGGTTTTAGGTGTTTCTGTACCCAGTCCCATTTTTGTTTCCAGCAGGCGGCCTGCATGATCGTAAACAAATTGTTTGATAATGGTTTTGGTTGCGCCATTAACAGTATGTTGTTGGTTGGTTTCCATTACTTTTCCCACAAAATCGTAGCGGTTACTTACCACATCTCGCCCACCCAGGTGGTTATCGGCAATGGTTTGGATAACACGGTATTTGTCATCGTAATAGTTCACGGTAACAAGCCATTGCCCGGTTTCGGGGACTTTGGTTTTGGTAAAGGTGATTTGGCCTTTAATTTGATCGTTTGGGTCAAAATATCCATTTCCATTCTGATCTGTTGGATGCGTTCCATCATCCACAAAATCGTCTATTTTGCTTGCATCAATGAAGTCATAAGAGGCATCAAGACCAGTATAACCATCATAATAGGTTTCACTTAACTTCATTTCCACGGTTGTAGTTGAAGGAAAATTAAGTGCATCACCCACAAAGGTTTGCATGTCATCCTGCAACAAGTCAACACCATGGGTGTAAATACCAGTTTCATTTGGGCGGTTCAGGTTGTCGTATTTGGTATACATCCATTGGTTCTTGCTGCGCATATTGCCGTCTTGTGTCAATACCAATCGGTCGCGCTTGTCGTAAACCATGTAAATGGCTTCGGCACCTGGGATTTTCTTTTCTATCATGCGCTTGCGGGCATCGTAGCGGTAGAAGTAGCAGAGTTTGTCATTTACTGTTCCAGCAGCTTTGGGCGGTACCACGCAGCGGAGCAGGCCGAAATCATCGTAGATGTAGTAGGTCCGCAAATCGCCCGGGGATATTGTTAAAATCACCTGACCTAAAATATTCTTATATTCTTCAGTTTTATTTCCATTTTCATCCTCGGTGATAGTTACATAAAGGGTCCCCGCTTTACAAAAACCGTTTGCAACATAATCTTCTGCTGTCATTCCATTATTGTTAATCGTCCATTTATTTACATCACTGGCCGGAGGTGCGCCATAGGTGTATTTTATGGTTGCTCCTCCAATTTGCCATGCATTCCCTGGTGCACCCTGCTCAATTGACCTATCCAATGGCGATTCTTCATATTTCGTTTCGGCAAATATTGCATCATCATCTGGGAAAAAGTCTTCGAAGAAAATAGCATATTCACTTTCAACCATTCCTGTGTTTCTGTAGCCACCATCACTACTAACTGAATAAGGAAGGTACTTTTTACTTTCCCTGCCATATTTATCATATTCAATCCGTTGTATAACATTTTTTCCTGCCGGGCTTGCCTTCACTGATAAATTCTGCATTGGCCTGCCTAGGCCATCAATATACCTGTAATTAATTAGACTATTTGCTGACGAGAGCTCATCTTTTGATAAACCAGCTTGTAAAACTGTGTTGGTTTTTACATAATTTACATCGTAATTACCAAAATAATTTATACTGATTGAGGCACTTGCACTTTGATCATCTCCATCTGAAACTTCGACTGTATACTCTCCATTCTCATCAATATTAATAAATTCAGCGTTTCCTAGATCTACATCGTTTGGTCCGGTCCAAGAATAAGTGTAATTTAAGTCCCCTCCTTTTATTACAGGTATTAATTTTCCGTTCTGGAATTTAAGGGTTACAGCTAACTCAACCTTTACTTTAGTATTTCTTTGCGCATAGCAAATCTCGTCATTTGTTGCTACAACAGTGTATATTGTGGTATTTTCAGGACTGACTATGAGACTGTTATTTGTTGAAAAAGTGGTTGATGGCAACCATTTATAATAAGTTCCACCACTTGCTGTTAATTGAGAATTCTCCCCGGCATTAATTGCATCAGGTGTTGCTGTTAGGCTTATGGACGGACGAGTGGTAATAAGCAAATTTCCAGGTTCAGAAGTAACCTGTCCACACTGATTACTTACAATACATCGAATATTTTGATGGGCAGGGAAATACATAGGAATTCCATGTTGCTCGGTATGGTATGGTGGAGTAAAACTATAAATACCATCCTCTTGATTTGGAATATCAATATAATTAACCCCAAGTTCAGGTTTAGTCTGCCATTGATACTGAAGATCTATACCCACAGCAGCAACTGAAAAGCTAACCTCCTGAATCGGATCGTTTTCACACATTTTTACATCTTCAGGATGAGAACTAATAACTGGCAGATATACATTTTTCTCGATTTTAATCGTTTCATCAGAAGTTATTGAACAATAAGAATTATCGGCCCTGATTGAATAAATTCCAGCTTGATCAACCGTAAAAGTTAAAGTAGATTGAGTTCCTGGTTTGGTATCAAGAATATCACTTCCTAAAACCAGTGAGTAGTTTGTGTTTGCATCTAAACCGGTAATACTGATATCAATTGCATTGTCATCATGGCAATATTGACCTGCTCCTGTAGTACTTGTTGGCAAAAGGTTTTTAATTTCAATGCTTACTTCTTCCTCCATCATTTGACTACAACCTTTATCCGATACTGCTCTTACGGTATAAATGCCTTCCTCCGTTTTGTTCCAGGTTATGCTATTACCTGTACCTCTAATACCATCACCAACCTGCAGATCATCCTTTAACAAATAATAATAAACATTGGTTTGTGAACCTGCTAAATTAATATTTAATCCAGGACTGTTTTTACATCGTATTCCTCCTCCGCTTAATCTATAAACATTTGGAGAGGGGTTTACAATAACTAAGGCCTCTCCGTTCATTTCAACTCGGCAGCTCAATGGATTGTTTGCAAATTTTGCACTTACTTTATACGCTCCAGGTTCTGTTACAGACCAAACTAACTTTCCGTCACCAAGCTCTTTTGGTGGTGGTATTTCCTTACCAATTCCTCCTAAATAAATAATGTTATAATCGATTCCTTCATCAGAATTATTTAGCACTACAGAAACTGGGGAACCATCCAGACACCTTTCACCACCACCTGTTACATCATAAACAGTAGGAACTGGTAGCATCGTAATTCTAGCTGAACCATTCATTAGTTGGGTGCAATTACTGTTTGCGTCGGTAGCAACAACTGTATAAGTTCCCTCATCTTTCTGTACCCATGATAAAGGATTGCCTGTACCATGTTTAGAAGCACCCACATTAGTTGTTCCATTTTTCAACTGATAGTTTACTCCTGTTTGAGAACCGCTTAATCTAATTTCTACTTCATCGCCATCAGGGCATCTATAATCATTACCTGAAACACTATAAACAGCAGGTTGGTGTTTGACTGTAATACTTCTTGAAGCACAAGCTGACCATGTTCCGTCCAATGTCCTTGCCCTTAAATAATAAGTTCCAGAAGAAGTTACGGTGTAATTGAGATTACTGTTTGCTGTACTGGTTCCACATGAGGTGCCCTGCCAGTACCAGGTAGTTCCTGTAGGAGGAGTCCCTCTTTTTAGCACACTGTTGCCACAATTATTTGTTACTGAAGAAATGGTGGGAGTTGCTGGTTTTCCCGGCTGATTTACTTCTATACTAGTTCCACCTACATTGATGTGAGCAGAACGCGGACTTGTACTTGGATTCGCCGCACAAGTCACCTGTATTGCAACAATGCCTCCCACAATTGCGACTACAGAACTTGGGCTTACAGTTATCCAGGATTCACTTGGAGTAATGTTCCAGCTTTTACATCTACTAGCATCTGTAGCTGTTATAGTTGAAGTTCCCCCTGAAGAGCCAAATAACAACAATGATGGAGATACATTTGATACACAGTTAAGGCTACCAATAGGAAGATCAACAGGAGTCTGTGCTTTAGCATTAATTGAAATGCTAACTATAAATACTAAAAAAATTATTGATTTTATCGCTTTCATTAGTTTATTTCTTTTGGTAAGTCAACCTATGTGGTTATTCTTTGTAATGATAATCAAAGGTTTGAAGTAAATTTCGTGAATCGTCCCTGATGTCAAGGAGTCTGCCAAAACCATCGTAATTGTACTCAGTTTTCTTTCCATTTTCATCTGTAGACGTTAATACTCCCTTTAAAGGACTATAAGTAAAGGTTTTTACAAAAGCATTTTTATCGGCTGACCACTCAGAATTATAAAACCCAGAAAGAAGTGCCCGCAATTGTGTAATTGACAGCGTATTATTTTGAATGGATTCCAGCTCATTAGCAGAGAATAGCGAAGCACTTGTTGCATAATTTAATCCCGTGATTTTTGCAACAGGAAAAAGTGATTTGTACCCCCATATAATCGAAACATGGATATCATCAACTTTCTGATATTCAATTATTCTTTTATCATCATTGTAAGTGTAACTGTATTCAGGCTCATACCTGTCATTTCGCCACTTTTCAACAGAGTAGGGCAATAAATCGTTGTTATAGTTTATTTTGATTCCATCATAAATAATAGAATTGTGTCTTTTTTTTATCTTGGTTTTGGCAGTATATAGAAAATTATCAATAAACTGCTGCTTTTTTTCATCGTCCTGGTAACCATAACTGTATTCTTCCGTAATAGTTTCAGGGAACTTCTCAAATTCTGTCTCAGATCTGATGTCACTTTTTGAAGTCAAAATTGTAGTTGAAGGATCGTACCCAAAATTAGTCTTTGTTATCTGACTATTGATTAATACTCCTTCATCATTATATGAGTATTCGGTAGATATAGAAGAGCTCAAATATTTCCACCCTGTGGTGATATCGTAAGTTACATAGTCAACTTCAAATGGACAATCTTGTCCAATATATGGAATATCTCCAATTGCCAACTTACTAAAAACAAATTTATGCCCTCTTATTCGATTATATCTAGATAATGATTCATTATAATCATTGTATACTTGTTTCAAAAGTCGATCACCAGAATCATAAATTTGTTCTGACTTTAGCATTCCCCTTTTCCACTCATTTTTTCCTCCTGGTAAAGGAGGGTAAATGTTAGAAGCTGCATCAGGAAATTCGAAAGGGGTTAAATAAGTATAAACTGATCTCCCATTATAATATTTAAACGGTTTACCTAAATCTATTTCCTTATCTGATGTTTTATCATCATAAACTGTTACCTGCCTATAAACAACATGGCTGCCAGCCGATAAACCAATACTGTTTACGCTTCTTGAATGAAGTAAAGTATATAGAAAATTCATTGGCCCTCCACCTGGCTGTTCTTCAATGGAAGACAATGTGGTTTTGTAGTTTGGGGGATCATTTACCAAAACTCCTGATGATCGAGGTTTCTCAGTAAAAGCATCTGATTCCATTAAATATTCATAATTTTTTTTAATGATTTCTCCGGTGATGTTATCATAGTTCCTAATTTGCTTTATTCGAAGACCTCCGGCTACTTCTGCAATAATAGGTTTACCATTAACCACAATCTCTTCGTATTGCTTATAATCAATGGTGATTGATACGGGAAGCTTTCCTTCTTCTGTGTCTTCAAGTATGCCTCCCAAATAAGTTTCTATTTGATATTCTCCTTCTGTTAATTGAATCTTCTTATTTCTATTAACATTAAAGAATATTTCTGGGTGTCTAATATTACTAATTCTAAAAAAATAGGATTCTCCTTTAAATTCAAAATCAGGAATAGAAACTGAAATATCCACAAATTGATCTTTTTGAATAACCAAGGTTTCAGAAGCAATAAAATCAGGATATATCGTTCCTTCGGCATAATATTTTGCAGGAATAACTTTAAGATAGGTTTCGCCATCATCTGATGGGATTGCTAGTGAACGGATATAACCATAATCATGTAATTCATAAACGTATTCAGTGCTTCCACCGGTAGGCCAGGTAATCTTTTGCAGTGTTCCTGCCTGAGCATCCGTTAAATTTGGCGTCTTATCGGCTCCCTGGTATGTATAAGGAGTTGGTCCATTATACAGTATCATACTTGGTATAAGACTTGGATTATTTTTTCCATTGTAATACCCCCAGTTATCCTGTGCAAATGAGTTTCTTGGTGGTAGTCTATTTTTATCGAAATAATTAAATAAATACACCTGCTCTTCATTCATTCCACTCACCTTCTTTACCACTCTGTTAAGAAATATCCTATTGAACAAATAATCTCTATTTTGGTAGATTGTTGCTCCAACATAATTATGTGTAACAACAGTCTCATAATCGAATACATACGAAATCATCGGTGCTTGATTTGTTTTATCAACGATATCGATTTGCTGCAGCAATGCACCTTTTGAATCACGGTAATCGCTTCTTGTTTTTGAATTTTTAAAATCAACTCTTATTAATGCTGTTACTATCGATTGTAACTTGTATCCCTTTACATTTATAAATTTTGATGACTGATTGGTATTATTCCCCTCAAGTTGTCCTCCCCCTCCCTGACTGATATATTCAGTTGAAGAATGTTGCACATCCAAATATTCATCTATAGGTTCATAGTTAAAAACAATGCTATCATTATTAATAGGATCTTTTATTTTATTCAAATACCATGTTGACCTGTAATTATTATCAATATTTTGACCATCAAAATTATAATCATAATCTTTGAAGGAGTAAATTATACCATTCTTATCCGTAATTTTCCATTCATCTAATATTATATTTGATTTAGAAATTGATTCAATTTTAATCAGATCATAGGGGATTGTGATGTATTCGTATTTATTTTGTTGAGGATTTGATGAAACATAATCATAAACAAATTTACCGGAGCCTCCAGGAAAACTATAACTATATACATCTGGTTCCAAGTCATAAGGATTATTTTCCACAACATTTTTTTTAACATTACATTCGAAATCGTCGAACCATGATTTAAAGCTTATATAATCTTCATATATTTCATGTATTTTATTTATATATCCAGTTTGAACCTTGTCATCTGGTTTCCCTCTTACCTCTCTGGTAATTTGTCCACCAGCTATTAGTGTCCACCCCAAGCCTACCCAGCCAGCAGTTTGTTCGACTTTTATCCCTGAAGCATGATAAGATAAACTTATTGGCACGCTTAAGGTCTTGCTTTTTAAAGTCCAAATGGGTATTGATATTTCAGGTGTGCCCGTATAATAATTTGTAGGAAAATTAATATGCTTGACAAACTCACTTGCTGTTGGAGTTGGAGAAAACAACTCCTCTGTTGCAGGCTGAGAATTTGCGAAAATGGAAAAGGCGCAGAATATTGCTACAAACACTTTTCTTAAAGTGAATTTTTGCTTTGGTATAAACATAATAATAAGTCTTAATCGAGTTAATTATTTTAGAATTACATGAAAGTCTGTAAAGGTTTCGGTTCCAATTACTTTTATTAAGTATGAACCCTTGGCATTTCCGGTCAAGTCAACCTCTAAAGGAAATGTAAACCCATTCTTGTAAGTTTTTATTTTGTTTCCTCTAAGACCATACACATCTACCTGTTTTACTTTTTCAGGGATTGGAACTGTTAAATAAAATTTTCCTTTTGAAGGGTTTGGATAAACCTTATATTCCGTGTTATTGTTTACAATTTCTTGCCGGTTTGTTAATGTACTTGGTGAAGTATTTACTGAACTTTTTAAATTTATTTCATTATTTACAGCCATTGGAGCTACAGGAGGAATGCTCACCTGCACCTTTACAGACGCCCTAGTGGTACAGCTTGTACTTAAACTAGTTACATCTACCCAAATATTAACGGAACCACCTAGTTGCTCAACTTTGCGCATAGGCACACATAGGTGTCGTTGCGTGGAATTATCCAGCCATTTAAAACTGTATTCATCGGATGAAAGGTTGGTGTGAATATAAATAGTTGTATCTGCAGGTGCTATAACATCCGGTCCCAGGTTTACAACTGGGGCTGGAATTACTGTTACATCAATACTTCCCAAGCCACAAGTGCTGGTATTACTTGCCTGTACGGTATAAACTCCTGATGTATTAATCGCGCGGGTTTGCGAAGTACTTTCATCATCCCATGTGTAATTATCATATCCACTGCCTGCATCCAAAACAAGGCTGTCTCCTTCGCATACGGTTTTGGCAGGTCCTCCAAGATCAATAGTTACTCCTTCATTAATGGTAATATCTACTTCACGGGTTAGTTCGCAGTTATTATTATCAATCACTGTTAACTTAACAGTTCCTGTCTCAGTTACAGTATAGGATTTTACATCAGAAAAGGCACTTCCATTCCACGAATAGCTAATGTAACCATCAGGCGCTGTAATTTGATAGCTGGCGCATGCAGTTTGGTCTTCACCTAAATCAGGTGCCGGCATAGTACTGCAATCAACCAGCTTTGCAACATATAAATCCTTGTAGTTTTTATCATTTATTGCAAATACCTCGAAATTGTCTTTATCCTTGAGTTCAAATGCATTGCTAAAAAAGCCACTAACTAATATTTTTCCATCAGAATAGCGTTTAATGTTTAAATTGTCTTCATGGTTATGCCCGGCTTTTTCCAACCAGTTTTGTGCACCGGTTTCTTTCTGGTAAAGGGCTAAGTAAGCATCTTTTGAATTACGGGAAGAAGTTTCATCTTCCAACGTTCCCCTGAATGCCCCGGTAAGGTAAATCATATCTCCTGCTAATTCAATGGAAGAGATGGTATTGTATGCATTGGTTCCTAATTGTGTTTCCCAGCCATGGTTGCCATTGGCATCTAATTGAAACAGAAAGCTGTCATGTTTCTTTGTTGTGCTGAAAGGGGTGCCATCAATCACAATATTGTACTCATATTCTCCGGCTATATAAATATTCCCATCAGCATCAACTGCAAGTCTTTTTAGCTGATCATTGTAGTCTCCGCCAATTTTTTTTGCTATAGTGGTTGCACCTGCTTTATCATTTTTTATAAAAAAACCATCGCTCTTTTTGCTGGTTGTTGCCTCGAGTGTGGATAAACCAGAAGAAAAATCAGTCTTAAAACTTCCTACAAAGTAGAATTCATCAGAAGAACTAATTAAAAAGTCATTTAACTGATCTTCATCATTTCCGCCAAAACTTACCTCGTTTTTAAAGTTGTTGACGGTTCTATCGTAGGTTGCATAAAAAATATCCGTTATGCCATTGGCTGTTAATTGGTTACCATTAATGATCAAGTCTTTATTAAAAGTACCTGCAATTACTATTTCGCCACCTGAATTTTTTTGCAGGAAGGCTTGCTGTGCTGCCGAAGAACCCTGAATAGCAATAGGTTGCTGACTGATTTCACCGTTAGCTGCATTCACTTTTATAAAAAACAGCTCGGTAAAACTAATAGCTTGTAAGGAAGTATAAGAGGAAAAGGTCATTTCTCTTTTGAAGCTCCCGGCAAGGTAGATGTTTCCGTTATTTTCTACTAGAGAATAAGCATTTTCGTCATAATCTCCCCCATAGTTTTTTAACCATTGAATGACGCCGTCCTTGTCAATCTTTGCCAGGAAAACATCTCTTTTACCGTTTGAGGTAACCTGGTTAGAGGCATCCAGTTCAATGGTTCCAGAAAAACTACCGTAAGCATATGTGTTGCCCAGGGTGTCGATAATTGTTGCAGCAATGGTTTTCCAGTTATTGTTACCAAAGCTTTTGTAAAAGTCGGAGCTGAAGCTTTGGGAAAAGATAAACTGAAATCCCATACAAAATACTAGTGATAGAAATACTCTTCTCATAAGATAATTTGTTAATGAAAATTAAAGGTTGAAATTATATCTAGCTGAAAAACAGCTTGATATTCTTGCTGTTAAGGGCAAACTGCCTATAATAGCAGCGGTTGGGTTTAGCTCTTTTCTAATACATGCTTTTTTAGTTGTGTTAATCGTAAATACTTTAAACTGCTCTTTTTTGAAAATCCTCATAATATTATGTTTATTAATCTCTTACTATTTTTACAGCATCAAAATTCGGCACTTAAATTTTATTTTCACTCTTTAGATTAAATAGGCCTTTGTTTTTGGACAAAAAAGTTGAATTTTTATTAAGATTATTTTTTATGTCACAGATATTCAGTGTGATAGGAAAGTGAATTTCTTTCACTTCTTTTAATAAACTACATTGGAGTATAACCCTTTATCAAAAAAATTATATACTTTATAATCTATATACTATTTTTGTGCTTTCTGGTAGCTTATTTATGTTTATGACAAGTAATGATAGGGAAATAGAACTATTAAAGTCTAATCCTAATGCTTTAATTGTAGAATATCAGGATATAATTACGATTATAGTAAATAAATTTGTCAGTACAGGTGGCATCCCTCTTTCAGATAAAAATGAATTCATTCAAATTGTTAATGAAAGATTATTACTTTCATCTGAAATAATAAGTAAGCAATACAAAGGCATTTCGCTATTAAAAACCTATTTTTCTACTATTATAAGAAATATTTGTTTAGAAGAAATTAATAAACGAAAGCGTCATATCTTTTCAGAATTAGAAACCTCAAATCATATAAGTCTATCTGAAGATAATAATGCAGAAAAAGAATTTTACTTAAATGATGAATTTGATCGCTTAAGTAAAATATTAGTTATGTTTAATACAAAAATGTTCAAGCTTATTTTATGCTTAAAAGTAATATATCGATTGCCGATAGTAGTGGATGATTTAAAAAACTATTGTTCGAAATTAAAAGTTAATGAAATCAATAAACTTATTGAAGCGGTCGATCCTGTTAAAATAATTCCGGAATTTGAATTGTTTCAAATTTTAGCTCCTTACATAAATAGGTGTGACGAAAACATTAACCAGGCTGACACATTACGAAGATGGACAAAAAGAAAAATTGATGAAATAATTGAAACAATTAATGGAAATCCACCACGAGCCAATTACGATAAAGAAACTATTCAGATTCTATTTGAAAAATACTTTTCAAAAAAAAAGGAAGTAAATGTCCGATTTGAAATAGCTAATTAATCTATATGTAAAGTAAAGTTGTTAATGGTTGAGGCAAATAAATATATCGCAGATAATGGTCATTTAAACGATGAATATATAAGTTTATATATAGATGCTCATTTATTAAACCGGGTTGAGGTATTACCACACGAAATTCTGGAACATGTTGAAGATTGCAAAAAATGCAAACAAGAAATCATTGATGGGTATAATTTATTAAAAAACATTAATGTACCTAATATAGATGAACACCCGTATTTTAGTAATAATAAGAGGAATATTAAAACTTTAAAAAAGACAAATTTTTATAATTCATATAAAATTGCGGCTTCTATTATAGTAATTATTACCCTTGGAATTATTGGCTTTTATACATTTGACCCGGGAAAAAATTCCGTGGTATCAAATAAGATGGATGAGAAGCCGAATATAAATGATAGTGTAATAGAAATTATAGCAAACTCTGAATTATCTGAGGATACAATAAAGAAAATTAATGAGACCAAACAAATAGAAAAAGCAACTATTATAAAAAAGGAGGAGCCTGGTAATTTAATAGCTAAAGCAGATTTATCAGGAAAAGAGTTCCAGGTTTCGCCAATAATGCTTTCTCTGTTGGGGGAAAACACAAGAGCCGATTTTTTTGAGGTAGACTATCCTAAAGATTCAACAATATTAGAGAGTAAGCAGACTATTGATTTTAGTTGGAATAGCAATATAAATGATGATATTAAGCTGAAAATTTTTAATTACAAGGATGAATTGGTTTTTGAAAGCGAAGTATTAGAGCATAATAAGTTGAAAATTACTAAAAATTTGCCTCCAGGAGCCTATATCTGGAAAATTGAAAGTTCAAATGAAATATTTCATTTAGGTTTGTTCTTTATTAAAAAATGATTCCCCGGTAAATGATTAGAATAGTTTTATTACAAATTGTTTTTTTTATATTTATTGGTAGCTCTCTGTTTGCTCAAAACAAAAGAAAGGCAAAAGAAATTTCCTTTGCCAAAACAGTTGAACGACTTGCAGATAGCTTGCTTAATAAAGAAGAATATAGAAATGCCATAGATGAATATTACAAAGCAAATAAGTTATTTGAAAAGAATAAATTGTGGATTGAATTAGTAAAAGGCTATCGGCAAACTGCCTGGTGTTTCATGAATTTAGATAAGATTGATTCTGCAAGGTATTTTATTAATAATTCATACAATTTATTTAATCAAAAAGTTAAAGAAAGTACAGAAAAAGAGAAGTTAGAAAAATCAGAAATGCATTACATTCAAGCAAGAATTTTTCTACATATAAAGCAATTTGATTCTACATTTTGTTATTTAGAAAAAGGTTTTGCTCTTGTAAATGAATTAAATGCTGAGTATAACTCATATAACCTTCTTATCGCTAAATATTATCAAACTTTTGGAACAACAAATTATTTCAAAGGCGATAACGATAATGCGTTAAAATATTATTTAAAATCTCTTGATATTAGGCAAAAAGTATTAGAAAAGGGGCACTTTGATGTTCTTATGAGTTATAATAATATTGCTTATACATATATAGCTAAAAAAGATTATGAAAAAGCAAAGCAATACTTATGGCACATCATTAAAAATTGCAGCGAAGAAACCAGATTATGGGAAGCAAGTACCTATAATAAATTAGGTGTTGTATATCAATACACCCAAGAATATGATAATGCTATAAAATATTATAATAATGCATTGGATATTTTTATTAAAAAAAAAGGTGAAAATTCATCAGATGCTGCACAAGTTTTAAATAATCTTGGGAAAGTTTATAGTGTGTTGAAAGATTATGATAAAGCTCTAGAGAAAATTAACAAATCAATAGCTATTAGAAAAGAACTACTGGGTAATTCTCATCCAATTCTGTCAAAGAGCCTCTTAACTTTGGGACAATATTATTCACTCAACAAAGAGTATAAAAAGGCGATTAAGACATATTTAGAAGCATTGGAAAATCTTGAAAAGAACCAATCTTCGGATACGAAACTTAAATATTGGCTATATAACTTAATAGGAAATGTTTATTTAGAGCAAAATGATTTAAACAATGCACTTAGCTATTTTCAATACGCTATAGCAATCTTAATCAAAGGTTTTGATTATAATGAGGAGTTAAATAATCCTACATTATTTATTGAAGGGACAAACGCAATTAACAATAAATTTGAAATATTATCAAAACCAGCACTTTATAATAACTTAATTAGTAAAGCCAGGGTGTATCATCAATTCTATAAAAATGATAATTCATTGACAAACAAACTACAACAGTCTTTAAATACATATAATCTTGCTTTTCAGTTGCTTGATGTAATTAGATTGGAAATAAGTGACGACGAATCGAAATATGTATTAAGCGACCTGAGGAAACATTATTTTAACGAAGCAATTAATGTAAGTTTAAAACTTGATAGCATATGTCCGGAAAAACAATACTCTGAAAATGTTTTAAGACTAATTAACAAATGCAAAAGTTCAACATTGCGCGATAATTCCTATACTGCAAATGCTTTACAAAAATCGAATTTACCTAAAGAATTAATAGAGAAAGAAAAAGATTTAGCTAAAAAACTGGCATTTTATAAAACTCAAATAAATATAAACAATCAAAAACCCTTATCAAATCAAGTTCAAGATAACAAAAATAAATACAACCTACTCGCTATGGAGTACGATACCCTTTGTAATTATTTAAAAAATACATACCCCCAATATTATAAGCTCACTCATTTTAACGAATTTGATATTGATGAAATTAAATCGAATATAAAAAAGGATGAGATTATTGTAGAATACTTTGTGTCTGACGGCAATATATTTATCACAACAATTGATAGTGAAGATTACGAAATTATAAATATAAATATCGATAGTACATTTAAAGAAAATGTAATTAACTATTACAGAAGTTTAAGAAAAATTGAGTCCTCAAATTACATTAATTGCAATTCTGTTTTATATAAAAAATTGATAGAACCAATAAAAGATAGAATAAAAACAAAAAAAAGCTTAATAATTATACCCGATGATTACCTATTCTATATTCCATTTGAAACACTTTATGATAATAAAAAAAATGTAGAGAATATTGATTTCAGAAATCTCAATTATTTAATTAAGGATTATGAAATTAAGTATAATTTTTCGTTAAATATCTGGATGTTTAATAAAGCTCTTGATAATAGCGAAAAGAAATATCTTAAGGATTTTGTAGGTTTTGCTCCGGTTTTTGAAGATGAAAATAACTTAAACAAAAGTAATTTAAGTATTAATGATACAACAACACGAACAATAGTGATTAATGGAAAACGCTTTTCAAAATTAATTTATTCGGAAAAAGAAATAAACGAAATCTCAAAGCTATTTTTAGAAAGAAATAAAGAGGCCAAAACCTACTTTTATAATAATGCAAGCGAGGATAACTTTAAAAAAAACGTTTCAGGATATAAATACATACACCTATCTACACATGGTTTTTCTAACGAAAGCAATGCTAATTTATCCGGATTAGCGTTTTACAATACTATAGACACTAATAGCCCTGACTCTGCAAGCATAGAAGATGGATTGTTATATTCAAGTGAGATTAGCAGTTTAGATTTAAATGCAAACTTAATTGTTTTAAGTTCTTGCGAAGGAGGCCTAGGAAAATTAGTAAACGAAGAAGGATTAATTGCAATCAGCAGGGATTTTATAAACGAAGGCACACCAAATATTATCTATTCTTTATGGAATGTGTTAGATAAAAATACAAGTGGATTAATGATTGATTTTTATAAAAGGATATTATCTGGTAAAACCTATTCCAAATCATTACAAGAAGTAAAAATAAAAATGATAGAAAACTTAAATACCAGCTACCCAAAAATTTGGGGTAGTTTTATACTAATGGGAATATAAAGCATTTTGATTAATAAATAGATGAAAAATTAATGTTATGAAGAAGAAGTTTTTGAATAAACAGTTACAATTAAACAAAGAAACTATTTCGAATTTAAACCAATATGAGATGAAAAAAATCGCTGGAGGCTCAGATATTAAAGATATTACAGATTATGGAAATCCTTCAACTACAGCGCCCACATATGATTGCTTCAATCCCGTACCTATAGAATCATGGACCTGCAAACGCAATTAAATATACTTGCAAGCAAAGTTCTGCGATGAAAAGAATTACTACTAGGGGAATGAAATTCCCCTATACTAAACATACTGTTCGTGCTCAATATTAATTATTACGCTTTCTAGTATTACATAGTTTGGCTTTTGGGTTCCTTGCATTGAGCGAAGTTATAACTTAGCCACAGGCAATCTCACTTAGCGAAGCGAGTAAACTTCTCTATATTTTAGGTCTAAGAAAAATTAATTCCAGTGAGGGCTTCGCTGTTCTGGAACTATAGAAACTGGCTATGCAAACCTGACCATATAGGGCGCACTATTGTATTGAAAAATACTAGATTATTAAACAATGGGAGGTCTTATTGTTTATGTATACAACCAGTTGCGATGGCATGTGAAAAAGCCTTAGCATATGCTAAGGCTTTTTCATTTACCTTCCGAGAAATACTTCCAAACATAAATTTAAAATGTGCTAACTTCTCTTTTTCTAAATAAAATACCCTAATTTTATACTCAAACTAAACTAAATTCAACTGTTTTGATACCAAAAATTGTAGAAAATGATCCCTGGTTAAAGCCTTATAGCCAGGTAATTCAGCAAAGAGCAGTAAAAGCTTTTGGAAAAGAAGTGGATTTGCTCCAGAACTCTAAATCATTGTATGATTTTGCTTCGGGGCATCTTTATTATGGCCTACATGGCTCCGGTGATAAGTGGGTTTTCCGGGAATGGGCACCCAATGCCACACAAATTTATTTGGTTGGTGAATTTTCGGAGTGGAAGGAAAATGACACCTATAAACTGATTAACCTAAAACAAGGGAATTGGGAAATTAAGCTCCCAAAAGATAAGTTGAAACATGGCGATTTGTTTAAACTGTCAATGCACTGGGAAGGTGGACGAGGAGAAAGATTACCAGCCTGGGGTAGGAGAGTAGTGCAAGATGACAATACAAAATTATACAGCGCCCAGGTTTGGTATCCTGAAAAATCGTATGAATGGGAAATTGAAAATTTTCAAATGCCGTTTGAGCACCCTATTATTTACGAGGCCCATATTGGAATGGGAACTGAAGAAGAGAAGGTGGGGAGTTTTATAGAGTTTAAGGAAAAAGTATTGCCAAAAATTATAGAAGGGGGCTATAATACCTTGCAAATAATGGCCATTCAGGAGCATCCTTATTATGGCTCGTTTGGCTATCATGTTTCAAGTTTTTTTGCTCCATCCTCACGTTTTGGGTCTCCGGAGGAACTGAAATCGTTAATTGATGAGGCTCATAAAAACGGAATAGCTGTTATTATGGACATTGTTCATTCTCATGCAGTTAGGAATGAGTTGGAAGGTCTGGGGAATTTTGATGGAACACGAACTCAATATTTTCATCCGGGAGAAAGAGGGGAGCATGTTGCCTGGGACTCTTATTGTTTCGATTATGGCAAGAACGAAGTCCTGCATTTTTTGCTTTCAAACTGTAAATATTGGTTGGAAGAGTTTAAGTTTGATGGTTTCCGATTTGATGGGGTTACGAGTATGCTTTATTTTGATCATGGCCTTTCTAAAAGTTTTGATGGTTACAATGCCTATTACGATGGAGGACAGGACGAAGATGCAATTGCATATTTTATATTAGCCAATAAATTAATTCACCAGGTAAACAAAAAAGCAATTACTATTGCTGAGGAGATGAGTGGAATGCCAGGCCTGGCTGCGAAGATTGAAGATGGAGGAATGGGCTTTGACTACCGGATGGCTATGGGAATTCCGGACTATTGGATAAAATTGATTAAGGAGCAGGCGGACGAAAATTGGGATGTCAGCCAGATATATTACGAGCTGACAAACAGAAGAGCCGATGAAAAAACAGTAAGTTATGCTGAATCGCATGATCAGGCATTAGTGGGGGATAAAACAATTATTTTCAGATTGTTGGATAAGGAAATGTACTGGTCGATGAGTAAGGAAAGTCAAAACTTAATTGTTGACAGGGGCATAGCATTGCATAAAATGATCCGGCTTGTGACTTTGTCAACCTGCGGAGGGGCCTATCTTAATTTCATGGGGAATGAATTTGGTCATCCCGAATGGATAGATTTTCCACGGGAAGGGAATGGATGGTCTTACAAATATGCACGTAGACAGTGGTCTTTGGTTGAGAATGAACTGCTTCGGTATCATTATCTTGATGATTTTGATAAGGCTATGATTAAGCTAATTACCGATGAAAGGTGCCTGGATCAGCAGTGGTGCTATAAAATTCTGGATAACAGGGGCGACCAGGTATTGGCCTATAAACGCGGTGATTTACTATTTGTGTGTAATTTTAGCCCGGAGAAATCGTATACAGATTATGGAATTAATATTGATGCTGGAAAGTACAGAATTTTGTTGAATACAGATTCTGAACAGTTTGGCGGCTTTGGTCTTATAGATGAGCAGCTTACTTATTTTACTTCTAAATATGGAAAACCATCTGAGGCGGGAAACTATTTTCTTAAGTTGTACTTGCCACCAAGGGTTGGCCTTGTTTTGAAAAGGATTCCGAGTAAATCTGTGCATGATTTGTAAGGTTTGGTCGCTTATTTATATTTTGGTTCAACTAAATATACTCCTATTTGCAAGTTTCAGTTCATTAGTCACTTGTCATTAGTTATTTGATTCAAACTAATAATTGACCAATGCCTAATGTCTAATGACAAAATTTAGAAATGCAACAATCTCTAAAAAAGATACTGAAAATAATTTTGTACTTAGTGTCTCTGTTTGTATTCCTTACAGGAGTATTTTTTCTATACTTTTTAGTCAAGAAAGACGATATTGCAGCAAGTTTATTGCTTGGGCTAAATGAAAATATCAATGGAGAAGTCCGCTTCTCAAACATTTATTTGGATCCTTTTGCCCAGTTTCCCTATATCTCTCTTGCTTTAGAAGATTTTAGCCTTTATGAGCACGAAGAAGATGAGCGTACCATTTTGGAAGATCCGGTAACTGAGTTTGAGAATGTTTTTGTAGCGGTAGACTTTTTCGACTTGTTTGATGACAAGTTCGTTGTCACTAAAGTGCTGTTTGCCAATGGTTATCTGGATATTGTTAAATACCAAAACAGGCAACATAATTTTGAAATAGCTTTAGAAAAAAAGAAGTCAGGTGCAGAAAAGAAAGTCGTTGTTAAAAGGAAAAAAACTACAACGAAAGACTCTACTCAAATCGCAAAAAAGCGTAAAAAGAAAAAGAGTTTTATTGGCAAAAATCTAAGGCTTAACTTAAACAGAATTAGTCTTAAAAATGTACATCTTGAATACAACAGCCAATTAGACGGAAGTCAGCATAATTTCTTTATTTACAGCATGGTATCTTCATTGAGCATTATGCCTGATACCATAAAAACCAATCTGTATTTAAAGTCGGAAATCAAAAACCTTGAGCTATCTAAAAATACAAGCTTTGATGGCCTGGTAACTCAGTTAAACTCAAGATTCAGCATTGCCAGAAATGATTCTATTTTGTGGATTGAACCAAGCAAACTGGTTTTTTCAAGAGCAGAGTTCAGGATAAAAGGAATGCTTGACTTAAAAGAACAAGGCTATGTTGATTTAAAAGTGAGAGGGGCAGATAAGCAACTTGGTTTTTTGAACTTGCTACTGTCTAAAAGCGGACTGGAAAATTTAAAAACAGGGAGTTTATTCCTAAATGGAAGTCTTAGAGGCAGCTTAAAGGATGAAATTCCTGAACTGTCTGTTAATTTTGGGATCAGGGATTTATCAGTCCGAATTCCTCAGGAAACTGATTCCATTAAAAATCTTAAACTTTATGGTAGTTTTGTTTCAGGAAGTAAAAAAGATTTATCGAAAGCAATCCTGAAAATTGACACCTTAAAAGCAGTATTGCCTAATGGATATCTGGATGCCGTTTTTCGCATAAAAAAGTTTCCTTCACCAGATATTGACTATAAAATATCGCTTTTAGCAAAAGTCCAGGGTTTTGAGAAACTTTTTCGACAAAGTTTTATTGATAGCCTGGAGGGCTATGTCGAACTGGAAAGTGAGTTTAAAGGTAGCTTTGGAGCCGACTATAAATCAATGAATGTAGAAAAAAGTAAGCTCCATCTTAAACTTGATAGTACTTCTTTTAAAATATCTAATTCGCTTGCATTTAGTTCTTTAAGTGGTTTTATTTCAGGCGATCATAATAAGCTGGAGTTGGAGAACATTAAGTTTAATGTGGCAGAAACCGATTTGAAGATGAATGGAAATCTTGAAAATCTGTCGAATTTATTGGTTGATAAAGGCAAAAAGATCAGGGCAAAGCTGACTATCCAATCCAACTTGATTAGACCAAACGATTTCCTGACTTTAAACTCAAAAAATCAAAATAATTTTAACCTTAATATTCGAAATTTAGATATTAGAGTAAAAGCTTCAGCTAAAAAAAATGATTTATTTGAGTTTGAGCATATTCCTAAAATCAGGATCAATATTAATAAATTAACCGGACACGTTGATAGTATATCAAAACCACTAAATTTTGATAAAGGACTCTTGCTGCTTGCAGATTATAAAGAAGGTTACCAGCTCAGTTTCGATAATTTTAGAATAAAAGCCGCAAATAGTAAGTTGCTGGGAAATATTAATTATTTAAGCGAAAAAAAAGGAAAAGCCCGATTAAACATTAAAGCCGAAATGAAACAACTTAGGTTGATTGATATACTTGATAATGCATTGATTGATAGTGCGATGCTTATGATGTTATCGCCATTAACCTCCCTGATTGACTGCAGATTTCAAATTAAGGATAATAAGTTCAGGCAGTTCCAACTTCTTCTTGACAAATTGAATTATCAAGAAAAAAACAACAAAACGCAGCTCAATAATGTTGTTTTAAAGTCTAAAGGTTTTTATTTCAATAATGATAAGTGGGATGATCTTATAGGTAAATTCAGTTTGAGAATTGGAAAGATAAAAGCCAGGTATTATAATTTTAATGAGGTTGTTTATTCGATTGATGCCAAAAACAAAAAAATTACGGTAGTCCCTGAAAATGATAGCATTTTAGGAGTGAAAGCCGAGGGAAAACTAATTATTTCACCTTATGAAAAGCCGCCAACCTATTCGCTCGATTATTCCTTAAAACAATTCCCTGTAGGAGAAATGTTTGTTAACTTTTTGGAAGATAGTATTTTATCAGGAAAAGCCGATTTTTACATGAACCTTAATTTCAAAGGAAATGATGAAAAGAGCATTTTGCAAACACTAGATGGGAAAATAAGGTTGAGAGCTAAAAATTTGACTTTATATGGAGCTAATTTGGATAAATTCATTGATAGTTACAGAAAAAGTCACACTTTAAATTTCCTGGATATTGGTGTGGTAATTTATGCCGGGCCAATTGGTTTGCTAGCAACAAAGGGAGGAGGATTTGCCCGGGTGAAAGTAACAGATCGGAAAAAGAAATCGTTGATTGACAGAATGATTTCTGATTGGAAAATTGTTAGCGATTCTTTAATTGTAGATGATGTTGCCATTAGGACCAGGCAAAACCGGATAGCATTAAAAGGCTGGTATAGCTACAAAAGTGATAGTCTTGACTTTAAAATTGGTTTGCTTAATAAAAAGGGATGTAGTGACTTAACTCAAGGGTTTTCTGGTTCTTCAAAAAAGCCGGAAATAGATAACCTTGGCTTTTTCAGTATTTTGGAACCTAAAAACAACAACAAAAAGGAATGTACGGTTTTTTATAAAGGTAAACTTGAACATGCTGAAAATAATTAAACTCTGCTCTAATTCAACTACCCGGTATAGAACTTTTAATTTGTCAGGTGACAACACCTGACAAGTGCACCAGCAGGGTGTTATCACCTGGTGAGTTATCTGAAATATTATACTTGATATAACACTGTTTAGAACTTTTAATTGATTAAAATGTGTATTAGATACTTTTATTGTATTTTAGTTTTCGAATTACTAAGGTCAAATTACTAACTTCAAATTTCTAAACCTTGACACAATCGAATAAATTCGGAACTTTTAAAGGCGTTTTCACACCTTCAATTTTGACTATTCTTGGTGTGATTATGTATATGCGTCTTCCAATGATAGTTGGTGAGGCTGGACTATTTGCTACCATTGGAATTATTGTTATTGCACATATTATTTCTGCCAGTACCAGTTTAAGTGTCTCATCAATTGCTACTGATAAAAAGGTAAAGGCTGGGGGTACTTACTATATGATTTCCAGGAGTTTAGGTTTGCCAATTGGCGGAACATTAGGTCTGGCTTTGTTTGTAGGTTTATCATTTAGTGTGAGTCTTTACCTGATTGGTTTCGCGGAGAGTTTTCTCGGGTATTGGGGTTATGAAATAAACATTAATAATATCAGGTTGGCTGGAAGTGCTATTTTATTGCTAGTGACTATTATCACCTTTATCAGTACCTCATTGGCATTAAAAACTCAGTACTTTATCATGGCGGCAATTGTTTTGTCTTTATTGTCAATTTTTTTAGGACAGCACGAATTTATACCTGATAAGCCTCTTTTAACAAGTACTCCTTCGGCAGTCCCGTTAATGGTTTTGTTTGGGATCTTTTTCCCTGCCGTTACCGGCTTTGAGGCTGGTGTTTCCATGTCGGGAGATTTGAAAGACCCAAAAAAATCAATTCCTTTAGGAGCTATGTCGGCAGTTCTTGTAGGTTTTGTAGTGTATATTTTTCTTGCTTTTTTCTTTTCATATACGGTTGACGCAGAAACACTTGCCAATGACCCGCAGGTGTTGATGAAAATAGCTTATTTGCCCGAATTGGTATTGGCAGGTATCTGGGGTGCCACATTATCGTCAGCTTTAGGAAGTATTTTAGGTGCCCCGCGAATTTTGCAGGCAACAGCAATGGATAAAATTACTCCAAAAATATTTGCAAAAGGAACCGGCAAAACAAATGAACCCCGAAATGCCCTTATCCTAACCTTTTTAATTGCAGAGGGAGGCATTTTAATTGGTGAACTTGATGTTATTGCTCGCGTAGTCTCCGTATTTTTTATTACCACATATGGTTTTTTGAATTTAAGTGCAGCTTTCGAGCGAATGACCAGTGCCGATTTCAGACCAACATTTAAACCTCCGGCCTGGATAAGCCTGATTGGAGCGATTGCTTGTTTTATTGTGATGATTCAGCTCGATTTTGTGGCAATGATTGGCGCTTCGGCCATTCTTTTGGTACTCTACCTGTATTTGAAACGGAAGGAATTGGAGCTTCGTTCAGGAGATGCCTGGGGGAGTATTTGGGCCTCGCTGGTTAAAAAGGGCCTAAAAAGGCTGAACAAAGAAACAATCGAAACCAGGAATTGGAGACCGAATGTTTTAATGTTTTCGGGAGAGCAGGAGAACCGGCCTCATTTGGTTGAATTTGGCAAGGATCTAACTGCGCGGCTGGGAATGTTGACTGGCTTTGAAATGCAGGTATCGAATGAAAATTTATTGCTTAGAAAAAAGAGGTTTAAAACAGAAGATTTTTTTATGAATGTTCATACCTGTCGGGATGTTTATAGTGGTATGGATGAGGTAGTTAGGGTGTATGGTTTTAGTGGTGTTGAACCAAACAGTGTGTTGATGGGATGGAATCAAAACCCAAATCATCGCCAGAAGTTTATTGAATTTATTAGAAAGCTTGGTAAAAATAATTTGAATGCTCTTTTTATTAACTACAAGAGCGACAGGAGCTTTGGTGACTATAGAACCATAGATGTTTGGTGGAGTGGCTGGGGTAATAATCTCTCTTTTGGCATAACCATTTTAAGGCATTTAACTTCTTCGCCAAACTGGAAAGATGCCAGAATAAGATTATTGGCAGTTACCAATGAAAGTGGCATGAATGAAAAGCTTTACAACATGATCAATAAAATTGTAGAGGATTTTCGTTTGACTATGGAAGTAAAAGTGGTAGACAATAGTGTTGATAAACTGTCGGTAAATGAGATTATTTGGAGAGAATCGGTTAATACATGCCTGACTATTCTTGGAATTTCAGCAAAAAAACAAGAACAAATTGAAAAAACGTATGAGTTTACTAATAAGACAGTTGAAAAGCTGGGGACAACACTTCTGGTTTGTGCTTCGGATGACTTTGAGGAATACAATCTTGTTGCTGAAACTCAACCAGGTAAGAAGCTTCCATCCATTCAGGAAAAACTGGAGTTGCCAGAACTAAAATATACTGATTATCAGGTTGTCAATGATGAAATAAAAAGGATTGACGGTGAAAGGCTTAGCAAGCTTGATCGTATGTTTGAGAAAGCTTTTAGGCCCTACTTTTCGGCCAGTAAAGATATTGTTGAAGAGTTAAATAATTTGGCCCAAAAGGTATTAAACACTTTAGCCAAAATAGAAAACCAGGATAATAAGCACCGGAAAAACAAAATCTGGGCGAGGGCAAAAAACGATTTTTATTTTCAGTTAGCTGGTATTATAAATGAATATTCAGATAAAGAGCTGAAAAAAGTTGAGACCCAATTATCCGAAGGAATAGATTGGTACATAGCTGAAGTTGAAAAGGAGGTTGATTCTGTAAATAAGAAGCTGGAGGTGAAATTTGCCAGAAGCGAGTTTAAAATAAAAAAGACAGACCGTCTTGGGTTAAAGGTTTTGAAATTAAGGAAAAGATGGTCTTCTCCATTTTCGAAGAAAGCGATTTCGTTAAAACATAATTACAGAAAAATCCTGACTTTTTATTTGAAAGAAAATGCATTCAGGCAATTAAATGAGTTCTTAATTCGGTTTAATCAATTAGGGCAGGGATTTATTGCATCAATAAGAGATGCTGTTCTATTAGTTGAAAATGAATTGGAAGGTCTTCAAAAATCGATTTTGACTCCTGAGTTTCCTTCCGAAAAATTGGATGCTTTGAGACAGGCTGTAATTGTACGGCTTGGTGAATTAGACGAAGAAAATTCTCAAAATGAAATCTTGAGTAATAATTGGCTATTGGAAGAATACAGAAAAAACCTTCAATTATTATGTACCGACCTGACAAAAATAAATGCAAATAAAGTTGTTGGGAGGAAGCGCAGAAACAAGAAGTTTTATCAAAATCTGAAAGAAGAAATTCTTTCATTACCAGAGAGTTGGCTGCAGAATAAAGTGCTTTATTCGAATCTTATTAAACTAGATTTACAAGTGTTTTCGTTACAGTTTAGGTTCGAAGAACAGCTAAAAGGTTTTATTCTTAACCTAAATCAAAAAATAGAATCGGGATTATTGCTGAAAATTAGAAATTTTGTTGCTGAAATTAAGTCGGTTACTTCTCCGAAAGAGTTGCCTGAACTACAGCTGGAAAGTAATTTCTTACAGCAAAGCGAATTTTTGGATTTCCTGCATAAGGGTATTGATGGTGTGGCCGAATCTGTGCCAGATAAAATAAAAGTAATCGATTTGGGAACAGCCACAGATAGTGAGGATATCGGGCCTCAATTATTATCGAATGAAATTCCTTTAAAACGAGTAGTTAAACACTTTATTAATTTTTTACTTGGAAGTCTGATTGAAGTTGAGTTAAAATCGCTTTCGGAAGAACTTAAAAGAATTGTTTTTCAGCTAAAAGATTATCTGAGTTACATGCATTTTGAGCTCGAGAACATTGACAATGTTTCTGAAAATGAGGCGGAAAAAGTACAGGAGATAATTGAGGAAGCAATAAATGAAATTAACAGGGACGAAGAACAGGCAAAAAAAATCAGAGACAATTTTGAAGGGGATATAAAAACCAGCACAAGCAGGGCATTTGAGGCACTTTCTCCACATAGAATAGCGAAAAGTAGCAAAGAAATTTCTCAAACCTTTAAGGAAATTCAACAGAAAAAAAGTTCAGGGCCTTTAGATAAGGCTGTTGATGAAATTCGTACAGGGTTTAAATCATTTGTTACCAGGCTGCTTTATTCCAGAAGCGAAGGGGTTCTACTCGCTCGTGAGCTGAGTGGTAATAGCAACCAGCGAACAATTTCTGAACAAGTACTTGATTTATTGGATGAAATTAATCCTGAGAAAAAAGTTTTTGATGCAATTCCTGCTTATTATAAAAACCTTTTCAGTGGCCGATCAAGCATCAGCGAAGATTTTTGGATAGAGAGACCTGTTGAACAAAGTTTGTTTACCAAGGCCTGGAAACACTATCTTGCTGGTTGTCACGGTGCTGTAATGGTTGTTGGTGAAAGGAATTCAGGGAAAACGGCCTTTTGCAGGTACGCTACAAAAAAGAATTGTACGGGCAAGCAAGTATATCATATTTTCCCTCCAGGCGATGGTTCAATCAGCTTGAAGGAATTAGAGCTAACATTAAGCAATGTCACAAATCTAAGTGGTTCAGTAAATGAGATCTTTGAGAAATTGCCTTATCAATCAGTAGTTGTTTTGAATGATCTCGAACTCTGGTGGGAATCTTCTGAGAATGGACTGGATGTTATTAAGGAAATTTTGAATCTAACTAAAAACTATGGTTCTAAGTGCTTTTTTATAATGAATATGAATCAATTTGCTTACCAAAGGTTGAGGGAGTTGGTAAGTATCGATGATTATTTTATTAGTACAATTGTTTGTCAGCCATTTGATTCTGAAGAGTTAAAGGATCTGATTTTAATCCGACATCGTTCTGGAGGCTTAAAAGTTGCATTTGGGAAAATTCCGGAAGAAAGAATTTCTGAAATCCGAATGGCAGGGATCTTCAATCGTTATTTCAATTATTCTGCGGGTAATCCGGGTTTAGCCCTCTACGTTTGGCTTGCATCGGTAATTAAGTTTGGTGGGGAAAAACTGGTGATGAAAACGCCTCAAAAGCCTGGTTTAAATGTGCTGCAAAATTTAAACCCTACCTGGAAAGTGATTCTGGCTCAGTTACTCTTGCATAAACGAATGGATGTAGCAAAACTTGAGCGAGTATTGCAGGTTGAACTGTCTGAAATTGAAAAGAATATGAATGCAATGCAAATGGCCGGATTAGTTTCCGAAAAAACAACAGGATTGTACATTGTGAATCCTGTTTTAGATAAATTTTTAGGCGATTATTTGCACGAAAATGGTTTTTTGTAAAGTGCGTGTATAAAGAAAAATAATTTCACGCAAAGCTCGCATAAGTTAAAAACACAAAGAACGCAAAGAATAAACAGTTATTTGTCAAGTCTTTGTGCTCTTTGCGAAAGAACTTTAGCGGTCTTTGCGTGAAATTCACTTTTAAAAGACCTTTTTCAGTTTTAAATATATAAACAGATGAAACCCTCATTCCGCGTGCCGCTGAAGCTTTAGCGGAGGCGCAGAGGGATTAGCTTATGCTGAGCCCTTCGGGGTTTATAAAGAAACTTAACTTAACGAAGTGATCTCATGAGCGAAGCGAATAATCGCTCTACAAAAGAATATGTTTAACCTTGCGAAGCTCATGAACTCCATATAAATAGT
>JBNKRJ010000038.1:0-17740 GCA_050296515.1 Bacteroidales bacterium
CAATGCCATTAAGTTAAGGTTTTTAGCCCCCTACCCGTTTCCATTTTCATCAGTTAAATTTTCACTATTTATAGCACATACTAAATTGTTTTGTTTTTCCTCCTCTTTTTTTCCTTACAAATGTTCTATCTGCTCTATATGGAACTGGTTTAATTTGAAAAAGCTCATGTAAACAGTTCAGTATCTTATGGTAATTCTCTCTAATAAAAAGAAGAAACCCTGAACTTTTCATGTTTTGAACAGCATTGTTCCAATTGACTTTGTAAAGATGCTTGCATGAAGCCTTTTTTACTTCTATTTCTATGCTTGCATCAAAAGCCAAAATTGAGGTCAAGTTGGCCATAAAAACTTTAGCGTAAAAATCCTGATAAATAGCCAATGCTGTTTTTCCTGAAAAGTTTCCAAGTTCCAATCTACACTTGAGTAATTTATAATCTTCTTCCACAGGCCAGCGCAAATGATACAATTCCTTAAAACATTCATGGGAAAACCTTTCAGTATCTAATAACGAAGTTATAAGGACTTCTGTTTCGCCACTTTTAAGCTCTATGAGTATCAGCCTGCATTTTAGATGTCCGGTATCTAGTCCAAGTTCTTCACATTTTAGCTTTGATTCTAATGTAGTGGCTTTAACATCAACAATTGCTTCACTTTTGCCACTAGCTACAAAATCTTCAATATATTTCCCCCTTCCTTTTGTTTGTATACGTATACAGAAATCGATCTCTTTACTTTGGTGCAATTTATAAACCCAGAAGCCAGGGTAGTTCCTGTCATATATAACCAGGTCCCCTTTTGACATTTTTTCTATGTGCTGTAGCATCATTGACTGCTCGCTAACTGTAAATGGACTGATACATGAATCTATAACTACATGATTCAAAGGGTCAAATGCTTCTGAAATCCTCGCGACTACAATTTTTTCACCGAATTTTTCTTCATTGATACCAAATTCTTGTTGAGTTTCTTCAGTTGATGGAAGGCGTATACTCGAACCATCAACTGCTACCAACCTATAACCATTCCATGTTTTATAGTCACTATTTTCATAAAAGAATTCAACCTGGGTATCATTCATTTCTATAAAAGCAGTGTGTTTAAGCTTTGCCCTTGCCTGGGTAAAAGCACTACTGGTAACTTTATTTATCTTTGTATCGGAAGCTTCAATTTTCCCAAAGAAATTGTCTAATTCCGATTGGATACTTTCTTTCAAGATAGTGATTAAAAATAAGACGGTTATTTTGAATGTAAAAACCCTATCACGTATGAAATTCTTAGGAGAAATTTTATGTCTTTCGACAAAACTGGGTTCACTAATCAATTGATTTACAACATCAATGAGTTTGGTACGATTTTTCCGACCTACCTGCACTTTCCGTTAGATTTTGGTGGATAGAAACTGCTTCTTTCATAATTTCGAATAATTTTTTATTAATACTCTTTAAAGATAATAAAATTATGAGTAACCAGCAACTGATACAACTGTAATTTCAAGAGTTACTTTATTGATAGTCAGTAATTTAAAGCCGAACTCAACAGTCTGGTTATCAGAAGCTATTAACTTAATGGCATTGAGCTGAAAGCCCGTGCCTATAAAACTATGAGGATATTTAGCATCCATTAAACCACCTTATAGCCCAACGAATTAATAGTTTCCTTAGCTTCTTCTATATCAAAATCATCTCCTTCAATGGTTACTGTCTTATCAGCAAGGTTAACAACTGCCCTTGAGACCGCATTTAATTTCTCAAGGTTTGTTTCAACATTGTTTTTGCAATGATTACAAGTCATTCCTTCTACATTAATTGTTTTAATATCCATAATTGTGTTATTTAAATGAATTACTGAATTATTTTTTGACTTAAAATATTTTTGAATATACCCATTGATAATGAGGGACATTAATACAATCCCTGACGAAATTTGCCACCAGTTTAAATACCCCCCATGGTTATGATGAAGATGCTGATTGGCAATTTCATTAAACCAATGCGCAGGTAAAGCGTAATCGATAATTAAACCAAACCCTATTGCTCCTGCAATAATGGTTGAGAGATAGGAAATCAGGCTCTTTTTACCCAGCACTTTTCCAATCATTGTAATGGTTGCTGCATTGGTAGCCGGGCCCGCCATTAATAGCACAAAAGCAGCTCCCGGACTAACACCTTTTAGAATTAAGATGGCTGCTAAAGGAATTGATCCTGTGGCACAAATGTATAGAGGGACTGAAACCACCAGGATCAACAACATTTGAACAATGGAAGGCATATTTAACAACTCAAAAAAGTCGTTTGGAATTAAAGCAGAAATAATAGCCGCCAGTACTAATCCAATGACCAGCCATTTTGATATATCCTGTATAAATTCGACGAAACCATACCTGAATACATCCACAATCTTTTGCGATAGTGTTCTATTCTTCTCAGCCTGTTCCTGGTAAGTTTTCTTTTCCGGTTCATTTTTGGTCACAACACCTGTTATCAATCCGCCTGTAATGCCTGTAACCAAAGCAGCAAAGGGGCGGATAATTGCAAATGGCAATCCCATTAATGAAAAAGTTGCAAGTATTGAATCCACCCCGGTTTGAGGCGTAGAGATTAAAAATGAAACCGTCCCTCCTTTTGAAGCTCCGTTTTTATAAAACGCCATTCCTGTAGGAATAACACCACACGAACACAATGGTAATGGAATTCCAAATATTGATGCTAAGGCAGATGACTTTAACGATTTGCCATTAAAATAGAGTTCAATTTTCTTTTGTGGGATAAAAGCATAAAGCAGTCCTGCAAAGAAAAACCCTAAAAGAAGATAAGGCGCCATTTCGCCAAGTATTTTCACAAAATCATTTAAAAATGTAGTAATATATGCTTGTACTTCCATAATCTGTAAATTTTATAGTACAAAATTAGGAAGCAACTATGTACGCTCCATTACACGATTTTTGAAATGATTTACATCATTTTTGGATTAGACTTCATCAAGAGGTTTTCGCTTGTTTTCTTTGAGTTCTTTAAAATGCGAAGGGGTTAACCCGGTAACTTTTTTAAATTGGTTAGACAAATGCTGAACGCTACTGTAACCCAACTGATAAGAGATTTCGTTTAAAGACAATTCTTCGTAAACCAGAAGTTCTTTAACCTTTTCAATCTTTTGATTGATAATGTATTTCTCAATAGTAATTCCTTCAACCAATGAGAACAAATTACTTAGGTAAGAGTAATCATACCCAAGTTCTTTTGAAATATAGTCAGAGTTGTTTACAGTGACTACTGGCTCCCCGGAATAATGAACCATTTTTATAATAAGAGTTTTAATGCTGTCAATTAACTTACTTTTTTTATCATCGATTAGCTCAAACCCGTTTTCATCCAGCACCTTTCTTATTTCTTCAATTTTATCTTTTGATAGTGGTGATGAAACACTGACCTTGCCAAGTTCTATTTCTTCAATATTCAAATCCAATTTGGCAAACTCATCGGTAACCACTTTAATGCAGCGGTTACAAACCATGTTTTTGATATGCAATATAGTGGAATTCATTTTGTAAAGATAATGATTATTGTCTGGACATTGAACCTACATAAACATAACAATATTTCAGTAGCACCATCATGGCTGAAAACCAATCAACCATTTTAAATAATACAAATTGATATCATTACCATAATTAAAATGAAATTAGTAACTTTAACTAAGGCTGCATGTTTTTTGACATAGCAAATCATGAATCCATAAGTTGGCAATTTATTTAACGATTCTAAGGTGGTTTATACCAATCGCAAATTGATTTTCAGAACGTAGCCTCAAATTGGTGTAAACTATCTAATAAACATTATTTATTTTTTTTGTGTTGATTGTAATGCTTATTTCTCTGTACCTTCGAAAAGTAAAACTCACTCCTGAAGAAGGATATGTAAATGTAACAGGAGGTAAGGTTTGGTACCAAATTATCAGAAGTGGAACAGAAACACCACTTTTATTATTAAACTGGCGTCATGGCTTCCCAGGTTTTTACCTAAACCCAGTAGGTGATTTAGGCAATGAAAGACCAATTATTTTTTTAGATCAACTTGGTTGTGGAAGATCTGACGATAATAAAGATACAACCTTAATGACAGAAGACACATTTGTTGAACAACTAAACCAGTTTATTGATGCACCAGTGTCATGTCAAGGCTAATTTGTCAGGTGACAACACCTGGCTATATTTTGAATGAGCTGAATTTATAAAATACGGCATGTTACATGCAGTCATAAAACCAATAAAGATGAAATCGAAATTTATAATACTAACATTAATTGTCGCTGGATTAATTACAAGTTGCAACAAAGACAGTGTAGATGATATTATCACGTCAGTATCCGGAGTGATCTCATACAATGGTAATTATTCAGGACAGAATACAACCATCTATATCAGAGGATATATTTCTAATAGTCATGCTGTTGGAAGTCCGGATTTCAGCACATCCATTTCTAAACCAGGAAGTTATACATTAAATTTAGGATCTTATAAAGGTAGTTTATACATATCAGCATTTATGGATATAGATAATTCGGGAAATTCAGAAGGTCCAAGTGCAAATGAGGTATTAATTGATGGAGTTTATGCAGACCCTATTGGATGTTATGGCGATTACACATTTAAGATTACTGGCCCAACGCTGATTAATGTAGAAGGCGAAAAAACAGGAATCAACTTTGAGCTTGAAGACTGTGGAGTTATAAAGACGAGTTTTTCGAATACTGGTAGCTGTACTTTTGGAGTAATAAAAAACCATGTTTTAAGTGAACCATTCTTACATCACAGGCATTGCAATGTGGGCAGTACAACAGAAACATTTCTGCTTGCTGTACCAGCAAGGAATGATTGGGATTGTAAAGTAAAATTTGAGAATCAATCCACTCCTCAACTTTATCCTGAAGTAATTAGTGTTACAACCAATAGTATAACAGAAATTAGTTTCCAGAGTTTAGCTGAGCTCTGAAAAGTACAATAAAAGATTACATTAATACCTTCCGATGGTACAGTGCTGGCCCCAGCTGCTATATATAACAGTTTGTGTAGCAAGATAAATCAAAAACTTAAAGAGCCTGGCCTCCAGGTCTGAAGAACGAGACGGCTGCTAATCGGGCCTGGAACGGTAAGCGAAATTACAATTATATTTTTTTAAGTATTTTTTTATCTATTTTACATTGAATCAAGCTATATTTGCGAATATAACGCAGGATTCAAAAATCACCTCGGTTCATTATAATTTATTCTTTTATGGAGAAAACTAATATTGTATTGGTTGAAGATAATGAAAACCATGCTAACTTTATTGCCTCTATCTTTAACTCTGATCAATATGAAATTAAATTCATAACAAATGGCAAAGAAGCAATAAAATATTTAAAATCGCCTGCAATAAAGCCTGATGCAATATTAATTGACAACTACCTGCCTGATATTGAAGGAGTAGAAATCATCAATCATTTTACAAAATCAAGCTACAACTACCCATTTATAATTCTTACCGGACAAGGTTCTGCAAATCTTGCAGTTAAGGCACTTCGCCTGGGAGCGCTTGATTACATTGCCAAATCACTAAACCTGAGTGAGGAATTGGAAATTGTTATAGAAAGAGCCATAAAAAGACACCAGGCAGAAGAAGAAAAAATAGCTCTCGAAAAAGAACTTAGAAAAAGTGAAGAAAAATACCGTTCGCTTATTGAAAACATTAATGAAATAATATTCAGGTTAGATCGTAATGGAAACTTTCTTTATATTTCACCAAATGCAGAAGAAGCTTTAGGCTACAAATTATCCGATATAGAAGTAATAAAATTTACTGACCTGATACATCCGGATGATCACGAAAAACTATTTGCCGACATGAGTAAAGCTTTTGCAGGCACCCCGAATAAATTTTTGGGTTACCGGGTGATTGGAAAAGAAGGTCAGGTATTTTGGGTTAAAACCTCAATTGCACCAATTTATAGCAATAATGAAATCGTTGAAATACAAGGGGTACTTAATGATATTACTGAATTAAAAAACACTGAACATGCCCTGAAACAAAGCGAAAAAAAGCTAATCAAGCTAAATGCAGACAAAGATCGTTTTGTACAGATATTGGCTCATGATTTACGAAACCCCATTTGTAATATTATTAGTTTTTCCGATCTTTTAACAGATGCCCTGAAAGATCATTCAATAGATCAAGCAGCTAACCTTTTGGAAATTGTAAAAAATATCTCAGAAAGCACTTTCAACTTGCTAAACGATTTGCTATCGTGGTTCAATGCACAATCCGGTAAAATAGCATATGAACCTCAAAAATTACTACTCTGCAACATTTTTGATGAAATAATAAGCGAATTTAGCGAGATTGCTAAAAAGAAATCAATAGATATTTACAGCAATACAGAAAAAGACATCGAACTATATGCAGACAAGGAAATGATTAAGACTGTTCTTAGAAATCTTGTTTCAAATGCAATTAAATTTACAAATAAAAATGGCAAAGTAGAACTTAAAGGAAAAAACGACCCTGATACTACTAAAATTTATGTTTCTGACACCGGCCTTGGAATGAAGCAAGAAGTGCTGGAAAAACTTTGGGATTTTACCAAACCTCATTCAACAAAAGGAACAGATAATGAAGAAGGAAGCGGGCTGGGTTTATTGCTTTGCAAAGAATTTATTGACAAACACAATGGAAAAATCGAAATTAAAAGCCAGCCGGGTGTTGGCTCTGTTTTCAAAATAGAAATACCAAAACAATTAGATTAAAAAAGAAAATTTCTCTTTTTTCCAGCACTAATGCCTTTTTGTTGATATTCAATTAACAACTATTAAAAAAAGAATGCGAAAGTTTTTAATCCGTAATACTTTCACTAAAATCCACCTACGATAGCTGACCAAATAAAAACGGACACAACATTAGAGTAAATGTATGAAAATGTAAACCTGAGTAAGGCTAAAAGTGGGCTTTTAAATTGAAAATACTAAAACAAAATCAACCATTTGGTTATATGCTTACAGGAAATTATATACATTTGCCCCCATTCTTGGTGGCTAGTGCAACTTGTCAGGTAGCACCAACTGCCAATTAATCACCTAATATTAACCATAAATAAAATTTGATGACCAGAATCATTTTAGCATCACTGATACTATTATTTCTAATCACAGGTTGTGATAATAATTCAAATGTCAAGAGGAAATTAAGGAACAGAAACGCTAATAAAGTTCCCTTAATTGAATATTCGGTAAATAAAACCTACCCTCATAGCACAAATTCTTATACCGAGGGATTATTATTTCATGATAATAAACTTTTTGAAAGTACCGGATCTCCTGAAAATTTTCCAAATACCAGGTCCGTAATTGGAATTGTGGATTTAAACACGGGCAAAATTGACGAAAAGATAGAAATTGATAAAAAATATTTTGGTGAGGGCTTGCTCTTTTTTAATGACAAACTCTACCAGCTAACCTATAAAAATCAGTTGGGATTTATTTACAATGCACAAGACTTTAAACAGGTTGGAACATTTAATTACTCAAATAAAGAAGGTTGGGGAATGACCACAGATGGAAGTTCGATTATCATGAGCGATGGAACCAGTTATATTACCTATTGGAACCCTGATAGTCTTACTGAAATCAAAAAATTAAATATCACCTACGATGGTGCTTCAGCGCTTTATGCCAATGAACTGGAATATATAAATGGCTATATTTATGCCAATATCTGGACAACAAATTACATTGCAAAAATTGACCCTTCAAACGGCAAAATTTTGGGATTAATAGATCTAACACCACTATCCATAAAAGCAAAAAATGAAAATCCACTTTCTGAAGCAACAAACGGAATAGCCTACAATGCTAAAGAAGATAAAATACTGGTTACCGGAAAATTTTGGCCATATATTTTCGAGATTGAATTTCCACATTAACTGGTTGATGCTCAAATAGCGTCCTATTTAGTTTTAATCATTTTGGAATAATTTCTTTGTGTACAAAGCCGATATGACTATTGCATCTATTTATCATCATATATAAATAAATATCAATGAGTTATTCTCAAATATACCGATAAACAAAAATTTATTCGTAAGATTTGTCCGTCCCCTGCCAGTTCAGGTTTGTTCCATTACTTTGCCTGAAAGGCAGGTATATCTACAATTCTTCCAAAATAGTTCTTGCATAATCCAGGCAAAACTTTTACTTCCTTCGATCATGAAAAAAGTTCTCATGCAGCTAAATGAGTAACTTAATTGCCAGGAAGCAATTTATGATAATTTCAAATACTTTTTAGTTTTGTACAAAAGAAAGCGCATTACAAACATTATTTTTGCCAAAAAAGTATTAGAATAAACAATAAATATGCATAAGACACCTACTATACCCCTGTTAATCATAATATTGGCTATCAATCATAACCTCATGCAAGTAAAGGCTCAAAATAGGGATCCGGAACAGTTATATCAAACGCTTTATCAGGCCAGGGAGGATACAGTGCGTATAAAAGCAATGTATGACCTATATCGATTTTATTATTACACAAAAATTGATTCTGCATTATTTTATGCTAAAAGTGCCTTTAATCTGTCGAGAATAAATCAAAACTTTCAACTTGGCAAAGTCAGTATGGGGCTTGGGCATGCCTACTCGCAAGCTGGCGACTATGATAATTCTACAAAATATTTAACCATTGCCTACGATGAGGCCAAAAAACAAAATTACGAATCAATATATGCTGTTTTATTAGCTGATATAGGATTGAACTACCATTTTATTAATGATAATGAAAATGCATTGCAATATTTATATAAGGCTTTAGAACTAAGTATTGATTACAATGGTAAAATTGTGGCTTATTATAATCTTGCTCAAATAATGTCAGCAAATGAGAATTATCCTAAAGCAAACGAATATTATTATGCGGCTTTAAAACTTGCTAAAGAAAACAAAAATACTGATGATGAGGCAGTTATATACAATCGACAGGCAGTAATTAAGCTTAGTGAAAAGAAGTATCAACAAGCATTGGAATTATATCAAAAATCGCTAAGTATGATTGATTCAAGCAAAATCTACTATAGAATTACCAATTACAGCGGTTTGGCCGAGTCGTATTTGTTTCTAGCTAATTACAATAAAGCCCTCACTTTTGCCAATTTAAGTAATTCAATTGCTAAAGAGGCAGGGTTTATTTATGAAGAACATATGGCCAAAAGACTTTTATCCGAAATTTATGATACCCTTAATCGCTACGATATTTCATTGGCTTTTTACAAAGAATATTCACGACTAAAGGACAGCATTTTGAATAAGGAAAGCAAAGAAAAGCTTGATTTATTGCACGTTGAGTTTCAAACCCGGGAAAAGGAAATTCAGATAGTTCTTTTGCAAAAGCAAGCTGCATTTAAAAACAAAATGCTTTTGGTTTATGTAATAGTTAGTGTGTTAATTGCGGTAGTTTTAATCTATTTAGTGAAAAATACTCGCTTAAAAAACAAAATGTTGATATTTGAAAAAGAAAAGGAAACTTTTCAAAAACAGAAAATTGAGTTGGAATTGCACCAAAAAAAACGAGAATTATTGACCCATGTCATTCAAATTAGCCAGCAAAAGGAACTTCTTTCGTCAATACAAACAAAAATTAAAAAAACTGCCGAACTAAAAGCTAATGAGAAAATTGTAGGTGAACTTCAAGCCCTGAAAAGAGAAATAAAAACAAAAATTAGCCATAGCAACAATTGGGAGCAAATAAAAATGCATTTTGAAAAAGTACATCCAACTTTTTTTGACCTACTAAGGAAAAATTATCCGGAATTGTCAATCAATGAATTAAAACTTTGCGCTTATACCAAATTAAACCTTTCGGGTAAAGAAATAGGGAACCTTTTAAATATAAATCATACAAGTGTTCAAATGGCGCGCTATCGACTTAAGAAAAAAATGAAAATTGAAGAAGAACAAAATTTTAATGATTTTATTTTGACAAATTATTAGTTAAAAAAAAGTTTGAAGTAAACAACTTTTATGATCTAATTATATAAATCTTCAAAATATAAAACTTTGCCAACCTATAAACACAAAATGTAATAAACAGAAAGCCTTTTACATATAATTATTCCAACAATAGAACACAATCTACTGATACACAAATATTTACAAAAGCAAAAAAAGGTATCTTATTCATTCCATGTAGAGCATTTGTATAGCCGCTTTTTTTGCTTAACATGTTTAAAAAAGTAATTTTGTGCCGCAAACATAACACCATATCCATTTTTTCAAACCATCCATTTTATAGTAAATATTGCCTAATAAAGCATCAGTTAATTGAATACTTATATTCAAATGATAAGGAGGAATTTTAAAAAAAATGCAACATTATTTTTTTGTTTAGGATGTATCTGAATTATGTAAAAATAGGGTTGCATCAACTTTTGCTTGTTTGCTTTGTAATTATGCCGGATAAATATATTCAGGACATTTCCATAGGTTTGAAGGGGAAAAAAATACAAAATCGGGAAATTACCGTACATCTTTCAGAAAAAGTCAGTGTTAATGACAGCTTGTCCATTTTCCTTGAAAGTTTTAGCCACAAACGACCTATGAAAGGGGGCCCCACAAAATCAACAGCCCACCTGGTAGTTTCAAAAGAGGGCCATGCGGTTAAAATCTCACTTTCAAAACATGGGATAGAGGGCAAAACAGAGGAATGTGATGGGGTTTCTGAGAATGAACGATATGATACCATAAATTGTTTTGGATATACAATTAAATTAAGAGAACTTGTTTATAATCAATCAATAACAATAAAAATAGAAGATGTCAAAAAAACATGATACCATTTACGGTTCAAAACTAACCCGGGCAGAACTGGAACCACTACTTCCCAAAAATGAACCCATCCCCTTTGTATATGTGTATGCATGTGCAGTAAAACTAAATTGCACGCAAGATGAATTGTATGAAAAAATCCTCGACATAAAAGATAAAATCCCTGATTTTAAAAACTTAGTAAATAACAATCAAGGAACACCATACGATTCATTAATTGTTCAATTTACCTACAGTCAATGGGCTATGGATTTCCGCTGGAAAGGAGAGGAAGTGTGGGTGCAAATAAGTTTCAGGCATCATGGTACACCCTGGGGATCAAATTATGCGCTTTGGCTACGCCATCAGCAATGGATTTTTGAAGAACTCGGTGCGGTGCATATCAAAGATTTAATGGAGCATGTTGATCCGGTTGATGTTAAATTGCCAAAATAAAAAGTAAAAAAATGAATAGATACTTTATTAACTAACATTAAAAAGTAAAAAATGAGAAATATTAGATTAACCCTGGTTTTAATTATCGGAGTTGCACTTCTGTTTTCGTGTAAAAAAGACAAAGCAGGTGACCCTGAAAATATTGACTACACCGTAACAATTACTTCGCCAGACAATACCAAAAACTACTTTACCGGAACGGAGCAGCAAATAAAATGGGAAGACAATTTTGATGAAAATGTTACAATTGAGCTGTTTAAAGGAACCGCTTTGGTTGAAACTATAGCCGATTCTATCTCAAACACAGGAAGTTATAACTGGAACATCCCCGAAAACTTAAGTACCGGTAACGATTATAAAATAAAGGTTTCTAAAACTGATTACAATAGCGTTTATGATGAAAGTGAAACTTTTGAAATAAGCAAATCATTACCTGAAATTGCATTTATTTATAAAGAAAGTTCAACTGATGCAACTTCGTTTAAAAAGTTACTGGAAACAAGAAATGCCACCGTTGAATTAGTTGAAATCAATGATGTGGCAACTGCTGATTTTTCAGCTTTTTCTTTGATAATTATTGATTCAAACACAGGTTATATTTATGATTGGGGCACTACTGAAGCAGTAACTAATATTACCAATTCCGGCAAATTGGTTTTAGGCCTTGGTTTTGGCGGGGCGTCTTTTTTTGAAAATTTCGGTTTGTCAATCAACTGGGGGCACGGATGGACTAATTCGGACCAGAATGGAACTGATATTGACAATACTTCAATTTATTGTGTAGATACAGATCTCTCAATTTTCACCACCCCAATTAACATAACCATCCCAACAACAAATCTTTTACAGCTCTACAATAATTCCGGGTATATTGCTGAGTATCAACCTTCTGTTGGTAAGGGTGTTATATTAGTTGGCAGACAAGCAGACAATGACACTCACTACCCTCTTGTATCTGAAGACGGACACTGGCTTTGGGGCTTTACAAACAGCCCGGAAAGCATGACCCAGGAAGGAAAAGACTTATTTATCAATATTATTTATAAAATGCTTGAATTGTAAATAGAAAAATTATGTATCAATTAGTAAATTCAATAGTATCGCCCGATGGTGCAAAAGCAATAGTTTTTGGTGTAAATATTAACAATAACATCACCAGCGCTACTTTGCTGGATATAAGCACCGAAAAAGCTCTGGTAAAAGAACAAAAAACATTCAATAAATTTTTCAAAATGGTTTGGCCCGAAAACGATGCCTGGTGCTATATTGAAAAAGATGGGAACAAATGGGACTCGAAAGTGACAAAAGTAAAATGCTCGTGGAACTTTGATGAATTGGAGACTGAAGTTTTAAACATGGAACTATTCGATTATGTGTCAATTACCTCACCTTCAGTAGAATATCTGGCATTTGGAACTTTTAAGGGCAACAAAGTAAAAGTTTTTTCAACAGCAAACCTGCAAGAAATTGGTAGTTTAAATGTTGAAAATAGTTTTTATCCAAAAGGAATCAATTTTAGCAACGATTCGCAAAAGCTGGGTTATGTTGCCCTGGATCAGGGAAGTGGAAACCTTGTATATGCCGAAAACAAAGGAGGCTACTTTGTTGAAGTGTTGGACACTGGTACAAACCAACTCAGAGATGATTATCAAACAACAGCAGCCGTAATTTTTGAGGGAGATGATATCATCGTAACAACAATATATTGCGGTCAAGACTTTGAAATTGTAAAATACAACAAAAAAGGCGATATTATCTGGGAGTGTAAACTGGATGAAGCTGTTCCTGGAATAACCGATGAGGAAGAAATAAACAATATTATTTGGGATCAGCAATGTCATGGTGCCCTGGTAAATGGCAAACTCTATATTGGGGCAGGGAAAAAAGTACTGGTTATTGATACTGAAAAAGGAGAACAAATAAGCGAAATAGCGACCAGCCTTGAAGGTTTTATTCATCAGATTAGGCCAATACCAAATAGCAAGAAACTTTTTGCAACAGATATATTTGGCTCATTTTTAATAATTAACATTTAACTAAAAAAAATGAAAAACATTTTCGACCACATTGAACAACCCGAAACCATAGGATTTGGACACCTGCGTTTTGAAAACGTAAAACAGCCGCTTGGTAAAGATGCAGAGCATCTGTTGCCCCACGAAAAAGAACAGATTAAATATATGAAAGAGATTGGATGTGAATTAGATGATGGAGACAATTCATCATGTAATTTAGTAGATATTGTCAATTCAAAAACCGGCCAGAAGATTTTTCAGATTTACACATATCCTTATGATGATGGATCCGTTTTTCGTCATGGAACAACTGATATGGTGGTAAGCATTTGCCAGGGAGGGTTTGATATTGAAGAAGAGACTGAAACCGAAGAGGAAAAGCTTGCCTATTATAAACTGCATTATGATATTTCAATGGCTGAAGAACTAGCAGGTTCGCCCATGAATTACTCCACAGGTGCCGACCCAAATGACTATTTAGAAGAATTGCAGATATTAGAAGATTTTGACCTTTCCGAAACCGATATTTATAAAGCATATATTGAAGAACTAGACAAACAGTAAAAGAAATATTTGAAGAATGATGACTTATAAATTTAACGGAAGGCATGCACTTGCAGAAGTAGGTGCGTTGCCCAAAAGCGTACAGGAACACATTCGCGAATGGCTCGAAATCAACTTTGTTGATGAATTGGGCTGCGAAATTGAAGAATTAGAAAATGGAGGTTTTGTATTTAGTGATCCGGAAGAAAGCCTGGGGGCTGATGATGACGCATTTGGCGTTTATCATGTCACTGATCAGGATAACAACCTGCTGTTTGTTGTCACCTTATTTGACTATCTGCCACAGGGCACTGTGTTTGATGTTACCATCCAAAAACAAGTGGCCGATGTAATAGAAGGAGATATTACAGATATTGTTGCCGGATATGAAGAAAAAGTAAAAGTTGTGTGTGGACTTTTACCTGTAAATTTTAATTAAACTAAATTTTATTATTATGAAGAAAATCTTACAACTGACTTGTTTAATTTTTTTATTTCAGTATTCAACCTTTGCCCAATATACACTGCAAAACGATGATGTAGAAGTAGATGCTGATGGCTACATTACCAGTTGCTCAAAAACCTTTACAGGAGCAGAAACTGATATTATCATCCCAAATGAACTGGATGGACTTACTGTAAAAGGCATTGCAGACAAATACCCGTCGAACACCGGGGTTTTTGCAAACAAAAACCTTACTACAGTACAACTGCCTGCTACTTTAGAATATATCGGTAATTTTGCCTTTATTAATAATAATATAACAGATGCGAATTTTACCGATTGCACTGCATTAACCTACATTGGATGGTCTTCTTTTAGTAGTAATGAGTTAACAACTGTAGATTTAAGTGCATGTACTTCGCTTGAGGTAATTTTCAAGTTTGCATTTTATAAAAATAGCATAACAACCCTTGTGCTTCCGGTTGGACTGCCTGAACTCGAAAGTGCCTGTTTTAATCGCAATCAAATTACCAGTGTTAATGGAAAAAGCTCAAATGGTCTTTTGTACAAATGCAATAATGATGGTTCAACCGATAGTACTGTAATTGTTTCGTATGGCGGAAATGCTACTCATGTAAATTTTATTCCTTCAAACGTTAAAGAATTTGGTGAGTCTGCATTTTACAGAACTGTGGCTCAAACTATTGATATGAGCAACCTAAAAACTTTATCATCAATTGGCTATTTGTGTTTTCAATATTCCGACATTACCACTATTGATTTAACTTCCTGCACTTCACTAATTTTTATAGGTGACGATGCTTTTAATATGACTAATGTAACATCATTTAATTTACCCACACCGAGCATTCCGGCCTATGAGTTTGTTGAGTGGCAAAACGAATCTGGTGAAGCAATACCCCTTACCGGCGGAATGTATATAGCTGATACTGTAAGAAGTAGCTATACTGCTATTATGAACAAGCTGGGCAACCAACTCACAATTATAGTAAACAATGGAACCGTTCCTGTTGAGGGGGCAACTGTAGATCTCGAAGGCTATAGCGAAAAACAAACAGATGCAAATGGAACTGTAGTTTATGAAAATGTACTTGAAGGGGCACAAACCTATACAATTACTGCCCAGGGATTTCAAACCCTGAATGGCACACTAACTATGGCTAATTCAGATATGAACGAAACGGTAACCCTTACCGAAGAGAGCACAACTATGGTCAAAAGTATTAATAGGACAGATCTGAAAATATGGCCAAATCCAAGTACTGAAAAAGTTTTTATAAAATCGGATAAAATCATAAAAACTATTGCGCTGTATGCAATTAGTGGAGAACTACTTACGCAATACAATGTTGAAGCAAAATCTACTGAAATTGATTTAAGTAATTATAATTCCGGATTGATAATTCTAAAAACTAAATACAATGACGGTATTGCATCAGTTAACAAGATTGTAAACAGGTAGTGGATTATCATACTATCACAATTAAATAACCAATAAAAACCAATAATTACGAGTAGTCCACGATATTCCAGTAGCCTTTGAAAAGCCTCAAAACCTTTATTTTAAAGGAAATGATTTGATGAATCAAGGAAAATATGCAGAAGCAGCCGAGGTTTTTACCAAAGGAATTAAAATTGATGACAATTTCAGGTACCCGCATGTAACCCAATATGCTATGCGGGCAACCTGTTATTCTTACATAAAAAAATACAAAGAATCGATACAGGATTACAAAAAGGCCCCGGCTGAGCATAGCGTCTCGCTATGTTCTTCTAAACCAAGGCATCTTGCCTGCTGTAGGTCTGTACATTTAATTGGCCAGATGCTCTATGCTCTGGACAAGATTAAAATAATAACTGATGTTTCCCAAGTCAAATTTATGAATAAAAGATTAGCGTTATTGAAGGTAGAGCGATTGGCCTCATTGAAAACCTCCTCCATCCCTTATCAAGCTGTGAGAAATTTCCCATTAGACCAATCGCTCTTTTTGTAATATTTTTATTACGTTCTCCTTTCCATCCACAATTTTACAATGCAATATTAATTGTATCTATTTATTTCTTCGTACAATTAATACTTCATCGTTTGAAAATTCCATCCAGGCCATATCGTAAAGAAAGAAATACGTTTTTTGTGAGGAATTTATATTAAAATGTGTATGGTATTTAAAA
This sequence comes from Bacteroidales bacterium, assembly GCA_050296515.1. Taxonomy (GTDB): domain Bacteria; phylum Bacteroidota; class Bacteroidia; order Bacteroidales; family NBLH01; genus NBLH01. The sequence continues at coordinate 16,478 of JBNKRJ010000038.1, forward strand.
CTGAATTTACGTTTTTCGAGCTCCAGACGGGGTATTTTAATTTGGGTTTTTCGTTTTCCAAGAATTTCGAGCAATATAGAACGGTTGCGATGCAATTTTTCATCTATTTCTTTAACAGCAATTGCAGTTACACGCCGTAGATTCGTGTGATAATAGTTTTTACATTTTGTAGAGCAGAACTTTTTATCGCTACGTCCGCTAATTTCTTTACTGCATATTTTACATTTTGCCATATTCCGTTTCTTTTATCAGCAAGCTATTCATACTAATCGTTTTTAACCGTTAATATACACTTAATTCGCTGATTTGAAAAATTGAATGGATTTTTATGGTAATTTTACACATGATTATCTGTTTTAAGTTATGGCAAATCAAAGGCTAAAATCAATAACATTAAGGCATCTTTTAATTAAAGAGCAAAAAATGATAGGCCTAAAGTTTTATCCTGATAAAGTGATACAGGCACTTATTAAAGAACTACCAGGCATAAAATGGTGCCACACCCATCAAATGGCTTTTGTACCCAATAACAAAGCAAACCTGGATCAGATTTTCAGTAAATTTAGAGGTATTGCATGGGTAAATACAAAGTATTTTTTCAATTCAAAACCTATTAATGAAAACACCGGTTTTTCGATTGAAAATTACAGAAATAGAATTGTAAATGAGGGATATAGAAAATGCCCCGAAGAATATCTGCAAAAACTTGAGGTAAACAAGTACGCCTTAAATACAGCCAAAACGTACATAGTTATTTTTGAGAAATTCATTAACTTTTATAAAACCAAAAAACTTTTAGAGCTGGATGAAATTGATATTCAGCATTTTTTGCAACACCTTTCGCAAAAAGATTATTCGAACTCATATTTAAACCAGGCTGTGAACAGTATAAAATTTTATTATGAGGTTGTGCATGGAATGCCAAACAGGTTTTACGAAATAAACAGGCCAAGAAAAGAGCAGAAATTACCTGTGGTTTTAAGTAAAACAGAAGTGCAACAGATGCTATCAAACACAGCCAATATAAAACATAAATGCATAATCGAATTATTATATTCAGCAGGGCTGCGGAGAAGCGAATTATTAAATCTAAGAATTGAAGATGTTGATAGTTCGAGAATGAAAATATATGTAAAAGGGGCAAAAAACAGCAAAGACAGGTATACATTATTAAGTAGCAAATTACTTGAAGACTTAAGGGGTTACTGGAAAATATACAGGCCTGAAAAATATTTATTTGAAGGGACACAAGGAGTAAAATAT
>JBNKRJ010000039.1:0-6998 GCA_050296515.1 Bacteroidales bacterium
CCGCAAATTAAGGCAAAGGTATAACAGGTGAAAAGAGCTGTTGTATTGATACACAATGAACCGCCGTATACGAGACCCGTACGTACGGTGGTGTGAGAGGCGCACTGGCAGTCAACTGGCCGTCAGCCGTCTACTCGATTAGCCAAAGTGCTTAGTATTTTGTAGTCATTGTAATCTTAGTATTTCCTTTTACTTTAAAAATCCACTCTTCAAAATCTTTTGGTCCAAACGAACCATATGCGTTATTTGAAAATCCATATCCCTCGTTCGGAATTCCCAACCAATTCGTATCAAGCTTATCATTTGAATTCTCGTCGTGAATGTATCTTATCGCATACTTTCCATCCTTGACATTATCTATTTGAACAATGCTTTTACCGTTCTTTATCCTCACTTTTTTACTTTGATAATTCTGATTATCCTTGTCCAGAATCTCTAAGCTCACAAAACCTTTATCATTCCGTAAGTTGGTTATCTCTATAGTTAATGTACTCTGTCCGAACATATTAATGAATCCAAACAACCCGAATATTAAAAACATTTTTCTCATCATCATGTATTTCTTAAAAGTGCTCTGGATGTATCAACCCGAAATACACAGCAACAGAACAATTTAGTATATCTACAACCAAATGTGACAAAATTGGATAAATTATCTTTCTCTCTCGGTTCATAAAATGCATCCACAGTAATCCCATAATAAAGGTAGAAACTACTGTAGGAATCATTATTATCGGTGTGCGATACCAATATCCCCAGAATAAATAATGTGAAAAGCTAAATAAGCCTGCTGATAAAAGTATCCGAACAGTTCTACTTACAGCTAATTTATATAAAAATCCTCTCCAATATACCTCCTCAATTACTGAATTTATTATCGCAAAAATCAGTATGTATAGAAAAAATATACCTGGAACGAAATCAAATTGCGAAATCAATGCTGCTATAGGTAACAGAGCAGGAATTACAATAGTCCAAAAAAGAAATCCAAATTTTGGTACTGGGTGAAAACCAAAATCCAACTCCTTGAATAAGTTAATATTGAATCGAATTAGAACGATGAGATAAACTATCAGAATCGAAAGGTAATAGCCTAAAAATCCAGTTATCCACGAAAATTCTCTCTCGAATATATTTATACTCAACTCAACTCCTAATCTTGTTAATATCAATATGATTAGAGGTGATAATAGAAGAAATCTACCTAATCTTTTATCTTGAATCATTTTATAATTATGTATTTATCTTGGTATTGCTTGTTTTCGCATTTTGGCTAACGTTGAGTATATGCAAAGTAGGCGATTGCGGGCTTCAAACTTATCAAACCGTTACGATTTTGAAGCGGGCTACAACCGTTGAATTTACTGCTATTTCGCATATTTTGTATATACATTGTTACCTGCTGGGCATTATTACTGTCGTTACTAAAATTGTTTTAATAAATATAAACCTTAAATGGTGCCTTTTTAATGATGTTCATATATATGTAAAAATAATTTCTAGCAAATATATTCCAATCGCTTTTTATGGAATCCAAGCAATCTTTAACAACTTTTGATCTAGTTAAATTTCGTTTTAAATTGAAAGTTCTAGTATCCCCATCGTTATAGTGCCAAAATAAAACATCTTCTTCTGGAATTTCTGGTGATTGAAGAGTATAATTCCAATTGTTTTCGAAGTTAGATAGTTTTAACTCTTGAGTAATTAAAGAGATAACAAACTGCTCTTGCTTCCATTTCTCAGTAATTTTTATAATATATTTATTCTTCAATAATTCCAGCGCTCTTTCTTTCATGTATTTAAAGACTTCAAAATGACCAAGCATAACTCCAGTATTAATTGACATATTTGTATTAAAACTTGGTAGGTCGCTAATTTCCCTTGGTTCTGATTTTACCAATAAATCAATAATATCATCATAGAGTTTTGTTGGATTTGATCTTGCAAACAGCTCATCTTTTCTACAGCATGGCAAGTGCAAATTAATTGTGTTGTTATGCAACAAATCCCAATCCAAAAGTAAAATATCATAATCCGCTAAAAAGGAATCCTCAGTAAATTGCAATTTATTTAAATATGGATTATTCTTGTTTGGTTTTATGACTAAAACCTCAAACTCTAAATTACTTTTTATTTGCGCCACAAGATTATCTACACATTCTCCATTGTTCACTATATAAAGTCGAAAAAAACTGTTGTCCAAAAAACTGTTTTTTAACGATTCAAAAAGCATTGAAGCCCCAATGGATTGCATAATATTTGGTTCTATAATGCAAACAACTTTTATTTGTCGTATTTCATCAATGTATTGAGAGCATTCCATTGTTCAGGTATTTGAATTTCAAAAATTTTACTTCCTTCTAAAGTTCTAGCTTTCCAGTCAGGTATTGAATTATTTATTGTTTTTAATAATTCTACTTTTATTTCTTGGATATGACCGTATGGATTAAAGGGTGCTTTCCCAGCCTTATTAAATATGTCATTAAGAGAGTTTCTAAAACGCTTAATGAAAACTCCATATTTATTTCTGCTTAACTGCATCCCGAATAATGTTGTTAACCATATTAGTTTACTCTTGTTAATGGCATTTTCAAGTTTTTCTTTTATCCAATTGTTAAATTCATTTTGTTCGCCATATAGTAAAATTCCATTTGCTAACTTTGTCAATTCAAGAGAACTATTGAAAGGATATGCATATGGTCTATTCGATATATCATTAAATTTATCTAAATCACTAAATTCAACATCAATGTTTGCATCCATATTTGAGATAGAAATATAATCTCTTATTAAACCGCCTTTAAATAGAAACAATAAATCAAAGTCACTTTTTATGCAATTATTGTTAGTGCTTCTTGAACCATATATAATTATCCATTCTGGATTTGATGTGTGCCCTAAACTTAATCTACTTTCAATATTTTCTTTATAACGATTAACAACAGCCTTTGACATTAAAGGAATAGAAAAAGTTTGTTGAATACACTTCAGTGGTGTAATGTAGTCAACGTTGTAGTTATCTACATCATAAAAATCATTACCTGTAAAAATTTGATTACACATTTGATCTAAATCAATAGCATTAAAATACTCTTTAAATTGTTTGTAGTTTGATTTATGCTCATCTGATTTATATGGAGAAACTGGATGATCTATGTGTAATAAAGGATATGTCTTTAGAAATAAATTCAGAACTTTTAAACTCTTAATTGCCCTTAAACTAAATTCAGCATCTTCTAACCCCCAACCTAAAAAATCTTCCTTGAAACCACCTATCTTATTAAAATTCTTTTTTGAGATAACCATAAAACAACCTGGAAAACAAAACTTAATTGTTTTATAAGGTGAATTCATTTTAATAGGGTTGTACAGTAAGGGTATCTTTGAATTGTCTGGGTCATTTTTCCATAACTCTAAACTAGATTCCAGACTCCCATTACCATAAATACTTGGATATTCAAGAAAATGTCGTCTTGGAAATAATGCAACATCATAATTGAATTTCATTAATCTATATAAAATATTATCGACAATTTTCCAATTTTTAATAATCATATCATCGTCGATAAACAACAGGTAATCGTTTTTTGCTGCAAATGCTCCAATATTTCTTGACAATGCTCTGTTATTCGTAATATCACATGTAACTACTCTTATAAACGGATAACTATTTGCAATTCCATTATATAACTCAACATCTAAATCGTCTTTGTGAATTACAATAATTACTTCATCAATTACATCTGAATGATCTAATTTTGACAATATGTGTTTTATTGAATTTCTTTTCAAAGTGAAATTCATTGCCGACGGGATAACAACTGAGATTTTGGGCAAAATACTCCCATCAATATAATCTTCTGTTATTTCAATGTCAGGAATTTCGATATCATTATTACCATATGGTATAAAATAATCTGCTTCTTCGGGTCTTATATTGAAATCTACTCCAGCATCCATGAATATCTCTCTTTGGGCATTATTTTTTATGAATATTTCCAAAACTATCAATATGTCCTGTAATATTACCTGAGCTATCTTTTATGTTTCCAAAAGAATCTATAAATCCTTTTATATTTCCACTATTATCTTTTACATTTCCAAATTGGTCAATACTATTTATCCTATTTCCATTACTGTCTTGAATATATTTAGATCCACCAAAGTTTTCTAAGCGTCCAGTTATATTAAAAGGAGGTAAGAAATCCTTCTTTATAGAATTATAGTTAAAAGATTTATTTTCTGGTTCTTTAGATACTTCTTTTCCCCCTTTTACCCAAACTACTTTGCCTCGACTGTTATATCTTGTTCTAGCACCACAGTCTTTGCAATTTCTCATGTAATGCCATAAGTCATGATCTCGAGGTTCTAAATTTGTACTTTCGCATTTTCCACATTTTTCAGCCATAGTTTAATTAATTTAAAGTTTGTATTCAGGGTTTCGATTGTTTCTTTTGCCTTGCAGGTAACGGCCGGCTAAACAGCGTGCGCCTTTCAACCAACACACTTCAAGGCTGCCAGTAGCCAAATTTTTAATTTTGTTTTTAATTTCAAATATCTAAAAGCCAAATTAATAATTTGGCGATGTTTCGCAATGCATTAAGCTTTCAATCTTACTGATAGTCAGCATGATGTTTAGCTTTTGTTATGCTTTATTTATCTTCTATTTCTTACAAATTTCATATACTCCTCAATGATTTATACAGCTAACTTATATTGCAGGTGCTTCAAGCTTCTAAAACTTTTGAATAATTCAGACTTCATAACAGCTTTAAAGCAAATATGGTTTTAGTCTTTCAGCCTGCTAATTAAGTGACTAATGATGTTTGCTACAGGATTAGCCCCCGAAGAATAATTAGACATTACCACAACAATGTATCCTTTATCCAGCATTATATCAATCTTTGAGTTTAAACCCTCAAAGCCTCCGGCATGGCCGACTACTTTCCCTAACAGGCTCAAATATACATTGAAACCGTAGCCGTAGCCATAACCATATGGAGATTTTGTGTAATCTGTCCATAAAAGATCCAGTGAAGATTTTGAAACCAGTTTTTCATTAGTTAAAGCAAGAGCAAAACTATGGAGATCTCCAACAGTAGAAAAACCACCACCTGCCGGACCACCTTTAATTACATGTTTATAGAGGTTATTTTCCCATCCATATTTATTACTGGACACAGGAATATATCCAATTGCCAAATTCTCAACGGGTTGATCCATTTCATAAGAATCTGAATTCTTCATCCCGGCGGGTTCATAGATGTTTTGTCGGATGTATTCAAAGTAATCTTCACCAGTTGCTTTTTGGATAACAACTCCTAAAAGCAGCATTCCTGTGTTACTATATTGAAATCTTGCTCCAGGATCGAAAGCAATTGTGTCACCTTTAACTAATGGTTTAAAATCATCAACAGTCCTATATAATTCGCGTGATCCGTTCCAGTAGGTATCATTAAAATAACTACCCAATCCACTTGTGTGTGAAAGCAAATGATGGACGGTAATTTTATCTGTCATGCTTTTCGGAAGCCAGCTTTCATCAACATATTTACTTATTGGGTCATCTAATTTAACAATCCCTTTTTCTACCAATTGCATAATTGCTGTGGCAGTGAACATTTTATTCATCGATCCAAGATTGAACTTTGTATCCAGATTATTTGCAACATGGAATCTTTTAGAAGCTTCGCCACAAGCTTTCGTGTACACTACCTTTTCTCCTTTTGCAATTAAGACCGTGCCAGAAAAAATATCCTTTTTACATAACCTGTCAATTGTTTCATTAACTTTTTCTCCCAGTTCTGATTCTGCAATTTTAGACTCATACACACTAGAAGGTATTCTTGCATCGTAATAGGATAATGCCTTAATTAAATAATCTTTATTATCCTCAAAGCCTATATATGTTTCATGCCATAAATTATATTTCTTGTCTTTAAAGACAATATGAACTGCATTCTCCGGTGCAGGTGGGGGGTAGCTTCTTATACTATAAAAACTCAATCCTCCGGTTTGCTGATAAACGCCCAAAAAGAATTCTTGATGCATCTCCATTGGAAACATATCCTGAAAACTTTTGGCGCAAAAATTTTCGATAAATTCTCTGACTTTACTTGAATCATTTTGATTTACAGCATTGATGAAATTTTGCACTACTACTCCCAATTTCCCTTTTGGAAAATTAGAATCATCAGTATAATCAATTTCTCTGGTTCCCTGAGAATAGCCAATAATTGGTGTAAATAAAAGTAGATGTAACAAACCCATAATTAGTGTGTTCTGTAGTTTTTTCATAGGTGATTTTTTTAAGTAATTAAACAAATGAATGAGCATCAGGCAGAAGCGCAATTCCCGCACAATGCTAATTTATGGACTTTATGTTGCAATTCATTGGCACAAGAAAAATTAAGAAATGACACCTTAGATCGTTAAATTTCTCAATATAGAATAACTCCCAACTAAATGTAAACTTTAAACTTTCATTTAAGCATAACATTTGTATAGACGCTTATTTTCACTAAAACATGCGTCTATTTCTGCATTGTTGGTGATAAAATGTTTTTTTATTCCGGCAATACATGAACTTTTATACCTTAAAAATAGCCTCATTTATAATTTTATCCAAAGGATTTTCTACTTTTTTATTATTTAAGCCTACTACATGTGTGTACACCTCTGTGGTTTTGCTGCTTTCATGCCCTAATAAAACCTGTATTGTTCTTAAATTCTCCCCATTCTCAAGCAAATGAGTGGCAAAGGAATGCCGCAATGTGTGTGGTGTAGACCACGGATTTGCACCCGAATCTTTTTGTGCTTTCCTAAAAACGCTTTGAATGCTTTTCGCACTGTATTTCCCACTTGTCTGCCCCTCAAACAACCAGTAAGATGGTTTATACTCCAAATAATACTTTCGTAATAGCTTTAACAGGTGATTTGATAATAAGGTGTGCCTGTCCTTTTTTCCTTTTGCTCCCTTTATAAAAATGTAACCCTCA
>JBNKRJ010000040.1:0-36076 GCA_050296515.1 Bacteroidales bacterium
GGGTACTGATCTGGCTCCGGAAGCTATCAGTATGGATCCGTCTTTTATTAAAACGGGCAAAGCCTCGTGGAGCTGGATCAACAGCAAAGAAGATATGGTTGTTTACGATGAGCAGAAAAAATACATCGACTTTGCCGCTGAAATGAACTGGCAATATTGTCTGGTTGATGCCAATTGGGATACCCAAATCGGGTATGATAAAATTGCAGAACTGGCCGCCTATGCCAAACAAAAAAATGTGGGACTACTTATGTGGTATAATTCAGCCGGCGATTGGAACACGATTACTTCCTATCATCCCAAAGACATAATGCTAACAAAAGAAAGTCGCGAGAAAGAATTCAGTCGCCTGCATGAAATGGGCATCAAAGGTGTGAAGATTGACTTCTTTGGTGGTGATGGCCAGAGCATGATTCAATACTATATTGATATCTTGAACGATGCAGCAAAGTATCAACTGCTTGTAAATTTCCATGGTTGTACATTGCCACGAGGTTGGCATAGAACCTATCCTCACTTGGTAACAGCCGAAGCAATTTATGGTATGGAGATGGTGACATTTGACCAGAATGCAGCTGATATGCAAGCCAACCATTGTGCTATGTTGCCGTTTACAAGAAATGCATTTGACCCGATGGATTTTACACCCATGAACCTAACCGGGCTTACGAATTCCAGTTGCATCAGAAAAACCACTCCCGCCTTTGAACTGGCTCTTTCGGTATTGTTCTTATCCGGAATACAACATTACGCCCAGTCGCCAGAAGGAATGGCGAAAGTTTCCGATGATGTAAAGAATTTCTTAAAAACGCTTCCCGGTTATTGGGACGATGTGAAATTTTTGGATGGTTTTCCAGGAAAATACGTTGTCATTGCCAGGCGAAGTGGTGATAAATGGTATATAGCGGGTATTAATGGAGAAATAACCGAAAAGAAAGTAGATCTTGATTTGGCAGCATTTAACAAGAATAAGGCTACGATTTTTACCGAAGGTACAAACGGTGAGCTGTTCTCAAAAACAGAGTTAAATGTTTTAAAAGAGAAGAACTATAGTCTTACACTGAAAGGGAATGGAGGATTTGTAGTTGTATTAGACTAAATATCCGGGCTGATTGTAATCTAACTTTTACTGTGATTATGTTTAAAAGACTATGCTATATGAAAGGGAATTTAAAAAGTAGTGGCAGGTTGGATATAGATTTTGGTCTAAAATCAGAGATTTATATTGTGAAGACAAGCTCTGAAGGGTTTTGCTTTACTAAAAAACTATAATACAATGAAGATTTAATAGGTAACAATTAAGATAAAACGTCAATTCCTGGAGTTTTTTTAACTCCCGGAATTGACCAAATAAAAGGACAATGAAAAGAAAAACAACTTCGAAACATAATCATCATATACCAATCAACTATTGTGAAAACAGCAAGCAGGCTTCTGATACGAAGCAGAAATACATGAGCAAACGAAAAATCTGGTACCCGATCTGGCTTGCTATGCTGGTCAGTTGCTGGCTGATAATTCTGCAGCCCTCGGTAGTAGAGGCACAGACGTATCAGTGGAAAAGCGTTCAGATAAATGGCGGGGGGTATGTAACAGGCATTATTTATAGTCCTACCGAGCAGAACCTGGTCTACGCCCGCACCGATGTAGGAGGAGCCTATCGCTGGGATGCGACCAACAAGGTCTGGATCCCACTCTCTGATAGTTTTGATTCAAGTAATGATTATGGGGTGATCAGTCTGGCGACCGATCCTTCCGACCCTAACCGGGTGTACATGGCTACAGGTTTGTATACTCCATCGTGGGGTGAAACAGGAGCCGTTTATTCCTCCACTGACAAAGGAGACACTTGGACCCGCAATAATCTGTCTATCAAATTTGGAGGTAACGAAGGCGGACGTGCTGCCGGTGAACGCCTGCAAGTAGATCCGAACCTGGGGAGCATTCTTTTTCTGGGGTCCAGCACGGATGGGCTGTGGAAAAGTACCGACTACGGCTCTACCTGGAACAAGGTCACCAGCTTTCCGGTCAGTACAAGTCCCAGTGGTTCGGGAGGTCTTTCATTTGTTCTTTTCGACAAAAGCAGCAGTTCGGCAGGTAATGCAACCAGTACAATCTATGTGGGCGCAATGCAGACGGGCACTAATAACCTTTTCAAAAGTACCGATGGCGGGGCCACCTGGGCGGCAGTACCTGGCCAACCTAACAACCTGATGCCCCGCATGGCGGCACTGGCCTCTAATGGGATGATTTATTTTGCATATTCTGATAATAACGGCCCAAACAACGTGGGAGCCGGAGCAGTATGGAAACTCAACCCTGGCAATAATAGCTGGACCAATGTGTCGCCTGCTTCCGGACAGGGCGGTTTTGGAGGTATCTCGGTAGATGCTCAAAATGCCAATCACTTGATCGTAGGTACTTTGGGACGTTGGTGGCCCGGTGATGCTGTATTTCGCACAACGGATGGGGGAGCCAACTGGACGGATTTAAAGACCAACGCTACCTGGGATTATTCTTTGGCTCCTTATGGGAAAGCTTCCAGTCCCCACTGGATAGGCGATGTTGATATTGATCCTTTTAACTCCGATAATGCGTGGTTTGTAACAGGTTATGGACTCTTTAATTCAAATAACCTCACCTCCAGCTCAACCAACTGGATTTTTCAAAATAATGGATTGGAGGAATTGGCAGCAACTGAGTTGATTAGCCCCCCTTCTGGTGCTCCACTGCTAAGTACTGTGGGCGATCAGGACGGCTTTAAGCATGACGACCTGGATGTTTCACCTCCAGCCGGCCGTTCTACGTTATACGGTACCAATATAAGTATCGATTTTGCCCAGGATCTTCCGACCTTTATGGTGCGAACTTACAATAGTGCTAGTGGCAATTATGGCTCATACTCTACCGATGGTGGCGATACCTGGACCGCCTTTAGCAGCATACCTTCCGGCATAAAGGGTGGTGGTAATATAGCCGTTTCGGCTGATGGTAGCCGTATTGTATGGGCTCCCGATAGCGTTCCAACTTTGTATTATTCTACCAATAATGGTTCCTCCTGGACGGCCGCCAGTGGTGGTATACCTGCCGAATTAAAACCCGTTTCAGACAGAGTGAATTCCCAGAAATTCTATGTTTATGATGCGGTAAACGGAAGGGTATGGGTAAGTACCGATGGAGGTGCTTCTTTTTCTGTACAGGCTAGCGGCCTACCGACTGTTTATGGTTATCAGGCATGGCTAACACGTATCCGTACCGTTTTTGGAGTAGAAGGCGACATCTGGCTTGCCAATTTGAATGGGCTATATCATTCTACCAATTCAGGTACCAGCTTTACCAAGTTGGCCAATGTTGAAAGTGCTGAGGCGGTTTCATTTGGAAAAGCGGCTCCTGGAGAAACCTATCCTGCGGTCTTTATCGTGGGGACTATAAACGGCACGCATGGATTTTATCGTTCGGACGATAGTGCAGCTACTTGGGTTCGTATCAACGATGACCAACATCAGTATGGGACTGTTGTCACCGTTACCGCTGACCCACGTGTTTATGGGAGGTTTTATGTGGCAGGCTCTGGACGAGGTATTATCTATGGGGATATTGCCTGTACGCCTACTGCCATCACTCCTTATTTACAGGTTAACGGCGGATCCTGGCAGCAAACCACCAGAGACAGCCTGAATAGTGGAGACAATCTTATGTTTGGCCCCCTACCCACAACAGGAGGATCATGGAGTTGGAGCGGTCCCAACGGATTTACCGCTGCTACTCGTGAAGTCAATATTCCAAATATCCAGAAGAACCAGGAAGGGAACTATGTGGCTACTTTTACTAATCAAAACGGATGTAACAGTTCTTTGACTATGGATATCACCGTTCTTGGACCTTCAACAGGAACAGATGTCATTTCAGCTTGTGAAAGTTATACCTGGATTGATGGAATAACTTATACTGCAAGTAATAACACGGCAACTTATACACTAACAAATTCAGTAGGCTATGATTCAATCGTTACCTTAGATCTTACCATTCTCAACCCAACAACAGGCACCGATGACATAACAGCCTGTGAGAGCTATAGCTGGATTGACGGTGTTACCTATACAGCAAGTAATAACACAGCAACTTACACATTGACCAACTCAGTAGGTTGTGACTCAGTAGTTACTTTAGATTTGACTATCCTTGAACCATCAACAGGCACTGATGTCATATCAGCCTGTGGAAGCTATACCTGGATTGATGGGGTGACTTATACTGAAAGTAACAACACAGCAACTTACACATTGACAAATTCTGTAGGTTGTGATAGTCTTGTTACATTAGATCTGACAATTGCCGATACATGTAATACTTCAGTTGCTGGAATACCAAATAATAATATTCATGTTTATCCGAACCCTGTTCGTGATCATTTGGTAGTTGAATTACCATCAGTGGACTTTAGTAAAATTGAGATGATTGATGTAAGAGGTAAAATAGTTTTAACACGTGATATTGAAGGGGATAAAGTGGTTATTGAACAACCGGATCTCGAAAATGGAATATATATTCTTAGAATAACCGGGAAAAAGCAATCAGTGAACACTTTAGTAATTGTAAAAAAATAACTTTTAAAAATATAATATTCAAAAAGATGAATATAAAAAGAATGTATTTTATAAATGTTTTTGTTACACTTTTCTTGCTGGGCTATGCTGTTCAGGCACAAACAAATATTACAGTTGATGTAAATAAGCCCGGGCATGAAATTTCTCCCGCCTTATTCGGTATTTTCTTCGAGGATATCAATCTTTCCGCCGATGGAGGATTGTATTCTGAAATGGTAAAAAACCGTTCGTTCGAGGACGCTGATACACCAAAGGACTGGGAATTCATTAGCGCTGATGAAAAAAGTTCGGCTTCAATTAGCACTGCAAATATTTATGCCCAACCGCCAGTTCCTCCATTAAACCCATTTAATCGTAAAGCGTTGTTGATTAATTCTGATGGTTCATTCAAACTAAAAAATTCAGGATATTGGGGAATGAATATGGTCCAGGGTGAAAGTTACACGCTAAAATTAGCTGCGCGTGCCATCGAAGGTTTTTCTTCTCCCTTAAAAATCAGTATTCTCGATTCAAAAGGCAATGAAACTTGTTCGGGTGACATAAAAGGAATAACAGAAAGTTGGAAATATTATACCGTAAATTTGAATATAACCAAAGGCGATGGAAAAGCAAGTTTGGAAATTTCTGGTGATGGACATGGGAAATTATTTCTCGATATGGTATCGCTTCTGCCTGATAAAACATGGAAAAACCATGGCATGCGCACTGACCTTGCGGAGGCGATTGATGCTATCCATCCTAAGTTTTTTCGTTTCCCGGGAGGTTGTTGGGTGGAAGGCAATGATATGGAACACATGAACCAATGGAAAAATACTATTGGGAACATCGATACCCGAACCCCGCTTTGGAATTTTTGGGGCTATAACGCCACTAACGGACTTGGTTTCCACGAATATCTTCAGCTTGCCGAAGACTTGGGTGCCGAGCCTCTCTACTGTATAAACGTAGGAATGTCGCACCACGAAGTGGTTCCGCTCGACCAAATGGGGCAGTGGGTACAAGATGCCCTTGATGCAATTGAATACGCCAATGGGCCGGAAACTTCGGTATGGGGCAGCATAAGAGCCAAAAACGGCCACCCAAAACCATTCAACCTGAAATATATTGAAATAGGAAACGAAAATGGTGGTGCACCTTACAACGAGCGCTGGCCCTTGTTCGTAAACGCAATTCTTGCAAAATACCCTTACATGAAACTCATCGCCAATGAATGGGCCGGCGGACACCCCAACGAACCTACACCTGAACTTATTGATGAACATTATTACAACAATCCTGATTGGTTTATCGGGAATTCAAATAAATATGACAGTTACGATCGTAATGGTTCTAAAATTTTTGTTGGCGAATATGCAGTTACCTCGGGCACAGGCAATGGTAACCTTCGTGGTGCAATTGGTGAAGCTGCCTGGATGACAGGTGTGGAGCGCAATTCGGATATAGTTGTAATGGCCGCTTATGCACCCTTGTTCTGCAATGCAAATCACAAAGCGTGGCCTGTAAATCTCATTAATTTCGATAGTTACAGGTGGTTTGGTTTACCTAGCTATTATGTGCAGCAAATGTTTTCCAATAATCAAGGAACGAATATCCTGCCTTTTTCGGTTGAAAATAACCCACTACTTGAAACTAAAGGGAACACAGGTTGCATTGGATTCGGAACATGGATGAATTCGGCAGAATTTAAGGATGTTGTTGTTACGGCTCCAAATGGAAATGTTCTTTATAAACCTGATTTTTTAAAATTCGATACAACTTTAAGGCAAACCGGAAATGGAGAATGGAGTGCAAAAGACGGAGTATTAAAACAATCGGCAATAGCTCCTGGTGTTACTGTGTTTATGGGCGATACCACATGGACAGATTACACAATTTCTTTAAAAGCGCGCATGACATCGGGTGATAATGGTTTTCAGATACTTTTCCATAATAGAAACAATGACAAACGATATCGATGGGAACTGGGAGGTTGGAACAATACTGTTAACCACCTTGAACTGGGCATGGTTACAGTCGAAATGAAAGGACAAGTTAAACAGGGGCAATGGTACGATGTGAAAATCGAAATTAAGGGAAACACCGTAAAAGCGTATCTTGATGGAAAACTGGTTCAGGAAATTTCTGAAGAAACAGCTTCGGTAAAAAGCTTGATAATGAGTGCTGTTACCGACACAAAATCGGGTGATGTTATTTTGAAAATTGTGAATGCATCTGCAAAAGCAATAAAATCAAAAATTAATTTGAAAGAAGCTAAAAACCTGACAGGTACAGGTATCGCCACAGTTTTGACATCTGCCAGTCCGCTCGATGAAAATACATTGGACGAACCAAAGAAAGTATATCCGAAAACTGAGGAAGTGAAACTAAGTGGAACAGGTTTTAAGCGCACCTTCCCCGGAAATTCACTGACTGTAATTCGGTTAGGTATGAAAAGGTAGGTTTTTAAAATGTGAAAAATGTTAACACTGGAATTCATCAGACTCAGACCTGGTCGTCTGATATTTAAAAAATTTGAAATGAGAAAAATAGCAATAGCAATTATTACAATAATATTTTTAAGCAACGAAATTAATGCTGCATTTGCTTTAAAGGGAATTGAAATAGTAAGCCCCAACAATCAGATTTCTGTTTCAGTTTTTGTAACTCCTGAAGGTCAACTCTCCTACTCTGTTAATTTTGATGGGTTTAAGGTATTAGAAACATCCTCCCTTGGTCTTGAAGTCGATTCCATTGATTTAGGTAAAAATGCTAAAATTATTTCTACACCTGGTTTTACTAAAATAGATGAAAGTTATGAGGTGTTCGGAAATCATTCAATCGCATACAATCGTGCCAACGAAGCCATAATACCCATTGAAACAGCGGGGAAGCCCTTTAAGCTTATTGTGCGGGTTTATAACGATGGAGTTGCTATTCGTTATACTATACCTGAAGGTTCCAGGCGCATCAATGGTGAAAACACTTCGTGGAATCTTCCGGTGAACACGGGTAAAGTGGCATGGTCAGGTTTTAGTAAATGTTATGAAGAGCTGAGCCATGCAACTAAATTGGAAAAAATTCCGCAAGATAATCCGGTAATGGGGCCCGTAACTTTTGAAGTTGAAGGGCATTTCCTTTCGATTTCCGAAGCAGATTGTGAAACCTTTTCCGATATGGCTTTTGTCAGGAACGGTAATGTACTGAAAACAACTTTTCCTTTTGCCAGGGACGGATGGGATATTGGAAAGAGTGTTGATGACAGAAGCTCTGTATTAAACGGCACTTATCTTGGATATGATGTTTCTCCCTGGAGAACAACCATTATTGTAAAAAACTTAACCGATTTAATAAATTCCGATTTATTAATGAACTTATGTCCTGCTCCGGCCAAAGGTACAGATTTTTCGTGGGTACAACCAGGACGCTGTTTGTGGCAATGGTGGAGTGTTGGCGGCCCTCAGTTCGATGATCAGGAAAACTGGTATAATGCCGCTGCAAAATTAAAATGGGAGTACTATTTGGTAGATGATGGCTGGCGTTACTGGAATAAACCGGGTAAAGACCAGTGGACTTTGCTGGAAGAAGTTATTACTTACGGTAAAAGTGTTGGTGTTAAATCAATTGTATGGGTCGATTCCAAAGAGATGCGTGAGGCAGATAAACGCCGCTCCTATTTGGAAAAGATTAAAGATCTTGGTGCGTCAGGAATCAAAATTGATTTCATTCCTGATGCTACATCCGATATCATGCAGTGGTACATGGGTGCTATGCAGGACTGCGCTGAATTGAAGTTACTGTTGAACTTTCATGGAAGTGTGAAACCTACAGGATTACGGCGCACTTACCCAAATGACATTACACGGGAGGCTGTTCGTGGCAATGAATATCACATGACAAGATACAACAGGGTGGCTCCTTTTGAGCAGGATGTTTGTTTGCCATTTACCCGTTTAATGGCTGGAGCAGCAGATATCACACCGGTTATCTTAGATCCTAAACAACTGTCTACTACCAAATTTACATGGGCGCATGAGTTTGCACAGGCAATCGTATATCTTTCGCCTGTCACCCATTTTACTGACCAATACAAATTTTACCTGGAAAGCCCCATGTTTGATTTATTTCAGGAGATTCCCACAACATGGGACGAAACCAAAGTATTGTCGTGTACTGAGGTTGGAGAGATAGTTGCCTTTGCCCGCCGTAAAGGTAAAACATGGTGGATTGGTGTCATGAATGGAGCCACAGAAAGAGAAATTAAGATACCATTGGATTTTCTTACGAAAGAAACCAATGCAACCTTAATTTATGATGATAAATATAGTAATACCAGTATTGACAGGCGAGAACAAAAATTATCACCTAAAGATACAATAACTATTAAATTAATTCCTGGAGGAGGTTTTGTTGCACGTTTATAAAATTCATAATAAATATAATATGGTGGCTTATGTGATTGGGCAAATTTATTGTTGGTGAGGTTATTATTATTTAATAAATTCACACATCATAAATTTCTGTTGTAAACAATTTTAATACTCAAGTTCGCTCTTGGAACAACTATAATCCAGGGGTTAAAAGCAATTTTAACAATGAAGATTAATTTACGAATTTTTGTTTTGATTTTTTTACTGGCTCTTTTCTTTAAGCAAGTATGTCTGGCTCAAGTGTCTTTACCTAAAGTATTTGGAGACAACATGGTTTTGCAAAGAGAGCTAAAAATTCCGGTTTGGGGGATTTCAACCCAGGGAGCAACTATAATAGCAGAACTGGGAAATAAAAAAGCAACTACGAAAGCAGACCAGGAAGGGAAATGGATGGTTCATTTACCAAAGTTTAAAGCAGGTGGCCCCTATACCCTCAAAATTTATGAGAAAGGAAAACCTGATGAAGCTATTGTGTTAAATGGTATTCTTGTTGGCGATGTTTGGTTGGCTTCCGGTCAATCAAATATGGAATGGCAGGTACAACAGGCCAAAGATGCGGACAAAGAAATTGCCAGTGCCAATTTTCCACAAATGCGTTTTCTTATAGTTAATCATAGCAACGAAGTAAAACCTCAGACGGACATATCAACTGGTGGATGGAAAGTTTGCGATTCCAGCTCTGTGAAGGAGTTGTCAGCGGTTGCCTACTTTTTTGCCCGTAAAATTCATACTGATCAAAAGGTGCCGATTGGCATTGTTCAAAGCACATGGGGGGGTACCAGAATTGAACCCTGGACAAGTAGGGAGATGTTGCTTACATCGCCAATTACCAAAGAGAGGACGCTCAGTGCTGATACCCTTCATTATAATCGGGAAGACATAATAAGAGACAGTCTTATACAGGTACGTTTTTGGGAGATTGTATATAATCCGCAAAACAATGCGGACAAAATATTCACCGCTCCTGATTATGATGATAGTGGTTGGACAGAAATTGAGATGCCAAAAGTGTTAAAGAATTTCGGGATAGGAGATTATGAAGGGATGGTTTGGATGCGGAAAAAGATATCGTTGCCTGAATCTTATTCAGGGAAAGATCTTACCATAAATCTGGGACATCCTGAAATGACCTACTCGCTATATTTCAATGGTAATGAGATATGTAAAAATGTATGGTTTGGTAATGCTACTCATTCCTACACTATCCCGGCAGCATTGGTACAAGCAGGTGAAAATACAATTGCTGTCAGAATTGCCATGTTGTGGGGTGGAGGAGGTTTGAATCCGGGGAATGATATATTTATTACCGATGGTTCAAAGGAGATTACTCTGGCCGGGAAATGGTTGTATGAAAAAGACCTTGAGCCACAAATTCCGAAATTGCCCGGAAACCAGGGGTATCCCACAGTGCTCTTCAACTCTATGATAAACCCGCTTATACCTTATGGCATCAAAGGATTTCTGTGGTACCAGGGGGAGTCGAATGCTGAAGAAGCTTACAATTATCGTGAATTATTTCCCATGCTAATTACAGACTGGAGAAAACACTGGCAACAAGGTAAGCTTCCGTTTTTATATGTTCAGCTGGCTAATTTCATGAAACGAAAACCGCTTCCATCTGAAAGCGAATGGGCAGAACTGAGAGAGGCGCAAACCATGGCATTATCGCTACCCAATACGAGTATGGCTTGCGTCATTGATATTGGGGATGCCGGTACTGTTCATCCCCTAAACAAACAAGAAGTGGGTCGCCGCCTGGCATTAATTGCCAATAAAACGGTTTACAAGCAGGATGGTATTATTATTTCGGGACCTATGTATAAATCATATCAAAAGGAAGGAAATCGCATTCGTATCCGTTTTTCGAGCATAGGTTCTGGCCTGTCAACTAGTGATGGAGAAGAAGTAAAAGGCTTTGCCATTGCCGGAGATGATAAACAGTTTCACTGGGCAAAGGCAGTAATTGAAGACAATGAAGTTGTTGTTTATTGCGATGAAGTTGACAATCCAGAGGCCGTGAGATATGCATGGGCCGATAACCCCGAATGTAACCTGGTAAACTCAGAAGGATTACCTGCTGTACCGTTCAGGACAGATGATTGGAAAGGGATAACACAAAAATAAAAATTTGAGGCCTACATTATAAATAATCGCATTAAACGTATAATTAAAAGATAAGATTCTGTATTATAGCGATTTAAGTTAATTTGAATAAAGGTAAATTTATATGGATATTAAAAAAAATAGAATTCAAACTAAATTGTTTGGTAAACTAATGTTAGTAGTTCTTTTTGGGGGCATCATTCTCACATCATGTGGAAAAGAGGAAGATGCCGAACCTTTATTGGATGTTTCCACAACATTGGTTTCCTTACCTGCAGAAGGAGGGACATCTAATATTATTGTAACAAGTAATGACCAATGGAGTATTAGCAATTCCGCTTCTTTCTGGTTGGAATTAAACCAAACCAGTGGCAGTAGTGGCAGCACTGAAATTCAATTGACTGCCGACCCTAATGCCACTGGTTCAACCCGCACTGCAACATTAAATGTTTCTTCGCAAAACGGTCAGGCAAGACGGATCTCAGTTTCACAAGTTTCACAAGTTTCACAGGTTTCTCAGATCGATACCATTGCACAAGAAAGCAATTTTTACATTTTCCTTTGTTTTGGGCAATCTAATATGCATGGTGCCGCACCAATTGAAAGCCAGGACAAGACAGTGGACAGCCGTTTCAAGTTGTTACAGACATTGGATTGTGCCAACCTCAACAGAGAAAAAGCAACATGGTATACTGCTGTTCCGCCTACTTGCCAGTGTGGTTCAGGCTTGTCGCCTGCCGATTATTTTGGAAGGACTATGGTTGCCAACCTGCCGGATAGCATTTCTGTGGGTATTATTAATGTATCTGTTGCAGGATGTGACATCAGACTGTTTGATAAGGATATATACATGGACTACGATTCGACATCTACAGATAACTGGTTTACTTCGCAGGTTATTGGCTATGGAGGAAATCCATATCAATATCTTATCGACATGGCAAAATTGGCACAAAAGGACGGTGTTATCAAAGGGATTCTTTTGCACCAGGGAGAAACAAACACCGGGCAGGAACAATGGCCGGAGTACGTAAAGAAAATATATAACGACATGTTAACAGATCTTTCTTTAAATGCCAGTTCGGTACCTCTTTTAGCAGGAGAATTGTTCTCGGGTGAAGGCAATTGCTGCTCAGGCATGAATCCGATAATTGGTACCTTGCCGGATCTGGTTCCAACAGCGCATATCATTTCTTCTGAAGGCTGTACCGGCCAGGATGCTGCCCATTTTGATTCAGCGGGGTACAGAGAATTAGGTAAGCGATACGGTGTTGAAATGCTTTCACTTTTGGGAGTTGAAGTAAAATAGAGAGGCAAGAGATTGAGCATCAGTTCAATAGGTAAAGGCATAATTAAAGGTTATGAAGTTGTAGTTTATTGCGATAAAGTTGATAATCCCAAGGCTGTGAGATATGCCTGGGCCGATAACCCTGAATGTAACCTGGTAAACTCAGAAGGATTACCTGCTGTTCCGTTCAGGGCAGATGATTGGAAAGGAATAACACAAAAAAGGCAATGATATCTTTCTTTTTATTTATTAACTAAAAATCTAAAAATTATGAAGTCTAATTCCAAAATTCAAGCAAAAAGAAGATTTCTTCTCTTTACTATTGGAGCTTTGCTCACCTTCTCCTTTTATGGAAAAGTATCTGCAAATACCGCTTATACAGGTATGCGGAACATCACAGCTTTACAGCTTATAGCTGATATGGGAACGGGATGGAACTTAGGTAACACCCTGGATGCTTCCGGTGGAGAGACCAGCTGGGGAAATCCGGTCACGACCCAGGCAATGATTGATAAAATTAAGGCACAGGGTTTTAAAACCATCAGGATACCAACAACATGGGGCCCTCATGTAGGCGGTGCCCCTAATTATACTATCGATGCAGCCTGGCTTAACAGAGTAGAAACAGTTTGTAACTACGCCTTTGCAAATGACATGTATGTTATTTTAAACACACACCATGAAGGCGACTGGTGTAAACCAACCTATGCCGATGAAGCAGCTGTTAAAGACAAATTAGTTAAAATCTGGACACAAATTGCCAACAGGTTTAAGGACTATGGTGATTATTTAATTTTTGAAACACTGAATGAACCACGGTTGGAAGGATCTGCCGAAGAATGGTCAGGTGGCACGGCTGAAGGCCGCGATGTTGTAAACAGGTATAATAAGGCAGCTGTCGATGCTATCAGGGCAACCGGAGGAAACAATTCATCAAGGTTTATTATGTGCCCACCATACGCAGCTTCTGGTATAGGAGTTGCTGCCGATGATTATGTTGTTCCTAATAATGACAATAAAGTAATAGTTTCTGTCCATAATTACAGCCCTTATAACTTCTGCCTTAATGAACAAGGAACATCAGCATTCGGTTCTTCCGATCAGTCTCAAATTGATTCTGAAATGGAATCTTATTACAACAAATGGATCAGTAAGGGCCGTGCAGTGGTCATTGGGGAATGGGGCTCTATTGATAAAGGAAACACTACTGCCCGTACATCACATGCAAGCTACTTTGTTCAGGCTGCAAAGTCACGAAAGTTACCGGTAGTGTTATGGGATAATGGTGCTTCAGGACAATACGGTTTTGCCCAATTAAACAGAAACGATTTAAGTTGGTACTACCCTGCAATGGTTAATGCCATTACGAGCCAATTTAGTTGTACACCTACCACTATTACTCCGTATTTACAGGTTGATGGAGGTTCATGGCAACAAACAAATAGCATTACAATAAATTCCGGATCATCTGTTAAATTTGGCCCTCAGCCGACAACAGGAGGTTCATGGAGTTGGAGTGGATTGGCTTCAGGCACATCGAGGGAAGTAACAATAAATCCAACATCGTCCGGAACTGCAACGGCTACCTATACAAATTCATGCGGGGCACAGAGCACACAGAATTTCAATATCACTGTTAGTGGCAGTGGTTCTACTATTGTAACAATTAAAAACAGGGCCACAGGGTTGTTGATAGACGGCATGGGCAGAACATCTGCCGGAAGCACATGCGGACAATATGCCAGCAGCGGCAGCTGGAACCAGATGTGGACACTGGAAACCAGCGGATCTTATGTTTATATTAAGAACCGCAATACCGGATTATACATCGATGGCAGGGGAGACAATACCAATGGATCTTATGTTGGTCAATGGTCCAGTTCTACGAGTTATAATTTGCAGTGGCAGCAGGAAACAGCCGGAAGTTATGTAATGTTCAAGAACCGTGCTACAGGAATGTACCTTGATGGCATGGGACGTACAACCAATGGTTCCGATCTTGGTCAGTGGGCCTACAGCGGCAGTAGCAACCAGCAATGGACAATTTCCAGTCTTAAAAGTGGTGCAATCGAAACTACTTTGTCAGCTAACAGGGCAGAAGAAGGAATTGCTAATATCCTTCTGTACCCGAACCCGTTCACTTCTGAGATTAGCATCAAAATTGCCAATCCGGAAAAGGTTAACCGTATCGAGGTAATGAACATGTTGGGTAAACAGGTTCAAGTTATTGACCATGCAGATGTTAAAACTGAACAGATGATCGGCTCTTCCCTGAGAGCAGGGGTATATGTAGTACAAATTTACAGTGCAGAAGGTAGTCAGTCTTTTAAAATTATTAAAAAGTAAGAAAGTTCTTTGTTTAATTCTTTAACAAACTCTGCCAGGTTTTTGAAAATCTGGCAGAGTTATCGACATAAATCGAATATACTCTTAACTGCAATGGTGATTTATCATTTACGATAGAAAAATTTGTAGGAAGATTATAATATGAATACATATTGGCAGGTACTAAATGAATAAGAGAATATGAAAAATTTTAAACTTAAAATAAAAGTATCTTTTGGAATTGTGCTCATGTTTGCGACATCACTATTTGCGCAAGAACCAAATTGCTTTTTAGATGATTTTGAGCCCAAAAATGCCAATATTCCAATTTCAGTGGATGCAAACAAAACGATGAATACACCAACAGTAACGATTACTTTATCGCCCGATACGCTGGGGAAAATTTCAAAATACGTGTTTGGAAATGCCATAGCTGTTTGGTGTGGAAATGTAACAGGTGAAGCCACATTTGTAAAAAACACCCAGTTATTAAATCCTTCCTTAATCCGTTTCCCTGGGGGGAGTTGGGCCAATAACTTTTTCTGGGATGGATTTCCATCCGATCTACCCGAATATGATTTCGACAGTTCAACGGGGGAAAGGAAGCCGTTAAACATTGTTTCAGGAAAGGATAGCTGGAGCACAACAACAGATAACTATTACATACTACGCGAGCAAACCGGTTCGCAAGGACTCATATCAGTCAATTATGGCTATGCCCGTTATGGGTTGAGCAATGACCCGGTTGCACAGGCTGCCCATCTGGCCGCCGATTGGGTGCGCTATGATAATGGCCGTACTAAATTCTGGGAAGTTGGAAACGAAAATGCCGGTCCATGGGAAGCTGGTTGGAAGATCGATACCAATCTCAATAAGGATGGTCAGCCTGAAATTATTAACGGTCAGCTTTACGGTCAGCATTTTAAAGTTTTTGCTGATTCAATGAGAGTTGCTGCAGCTGAGGTGGGCGCAACCATATATATCGGTGCACAGGTATTGCATTTCGATGCTTCAACAAGCTGGAATTCGGTGGATCATACCTGGAATGAAGGGGTACTAACTGAAATTGGTGATGCAGCAGATTTCTACGTGATGCACAATTATTTTGGAGAGGATGCAAACGCTGATAAATTATTGACAGTTGCATCAAATGAGCCGGAGAAAAATATCAAATATATTCAGCAGGATGTCGCCAAATACAATGCTTCTCCTAAGCCTGTAGCCTTAACAGAATATAATATGGAGGGCAATAAAGCAGGTTCGGCTTCGGTAAAATCAGTTGTCAATGGAATGCAGGCTACCATTCTGTTTAATGAATTAATAAAGAATAATTTTGGATTAGGAGCAAGGTGGTTACTTGCCTCAGGTGAAGATGGAATGTTTTATCAGGGAGATGACGCAAGTTTAAGGTGGCAGCCGCATCCTGATTTTTATTATGCTTATTATACACAGAAATTTACTGGCGATCATGCTATTGCCGCTACTTCAAACAACGCTGATATTTTAGCTTATGCTTCTAAATTTGCCTCAGGTGAAACAGGGGTTGTGATTGTAAATAAAGGAAATACTGCCCAGGTTGTAAGTATATATCCTGATAATATAGGAGTTGGCAACCAATACTATAATTATTCTTTAACAGGTGGCACCGATAATGGTGACTTTTCTTTGTATGTATCTGTAAATGGTGTAGGGCCGTCAGGGACACAATGGGGGCCCCGCGAAACCCTTGAGACAATTCCGGCTAATGCTTATTCAATTGATGAAGCCATTAAACTGGATGTTCCTGCACGGTCAGTTCAGTTTATCATGATAGAAGCAGGTGACAAGCTGTTGAATCCGACATCAGTTGACAGGGTGCTGAAAAATGAACCGAACCTGGCGAATTATCCCAACCCATTCTCCGATGTGACAACCATTCAATTTCATACTTCATCAAAGGAATTAGTCGTATTGCAGGTTTTTGATTATGCTGGTAAAAAAGTTTCAACACTGATCAACAAAGAATTGCCTGCAGGCACACATAAAATTGATTTTAACGGAGGTTTATTGCCCACCGGATTGTACTTCTATCAGTTGAAGGTTGGAAATTATTCTACAACACGAAAAATGATCCTCAAAAAATAAATTTATGCGTAATGAACTCAATAATCTATTAAATTTAAAAAAATGATAAGATACTTTGTTAAATGTTGCTTATTATGGTTGATGCTTTGCTATTCTGGAATAGGGGCAGTAGTTGCACAAGATGTAACCATAACCGTAAATGCCAATCAGAACAAACGTTTGATTTCACCATACATTTATGGAAAAAATGAATGGTTTGATAAAACATCAACTTTTTATAAAGATGCAGGATTACGTTTTGCCAGGGAGAATGGGGGTAATAACTCATCAGCTTATAATTGGCGGGCAAAACTTGATGTACATCCCGACTGGTATAATAATGTTTATACTACTGATTGGGATGCGGCTGCACAGAATATTTCTTCCAACCATCCAGGGATGCAGGGAATGTTTGCATTTCAGTTACTAGGCAGGGCTGCTTCCAGCGATCAGCACAACTTCGATGACTGGGCTTACAACCAAGCCCAGTATTGGTCTGGTGTTGGTCAAAATTTAGCGGGTGGAGGAACACCCGATCCAAATGGAGGAAGTAAGGCTTTGGTTGACGGAGATATTGATTTGTTCAGTAAGCCTTGGCCTGCTGACTCTTCGGTGGCAATTCTTGATCATTGGTTTGGAGCAAATGGTATGGGGCTAAACCAAAACCAGTTTGTGTATTGGAGCATGGACAATGAGGTTGATGTATGGAACGGGACTCACGATTGGGCTATGCCAACGCTGATATCTGCCTCTGCTTTTATGGATCGCTACATAGAGTTAGCGAAAAAAGCGAAAGCTTTATATCCCGACATTAAGCTCTGTGGGCCCGTTACAACCTCTGAATGGCAATGGTACAAATGGTCAAACGAAAGTATATACGTAGATGGCAAGTATTATCCCTGGATTGAGTATTTCATCAAGCGCCTTGGCGATGAGTATAAGGCAACAGGTATCAAACTGGTAGATGTAATAGATATTCACAACTACCCCTCGTATAATAATAATACTGAGGCTTTGCAAGGACACCGGATTTATTACGATGAAACCTATGATTATCCGGGTGCAAACGGACTTTATTCAAGTCAAGGTGGCTGGGATACCTCACTTAAAAAAGAATATATTTTCAAGCGTATCAATGATTGGGTAACCGAAGAGTTTGGCGCAAATAGTGGCATAACTGTAGGGGTAAGTGAATGGGGTACTATGACTACAAACAGCAACCCAAACATTGAATCTGTTATATACGCTTCGCATCTGGGCACATTTGCAAACAATGGCGTTGAACTGTTTTCACCCTGGAACTGGTCAATTGGTATGTGGGAAACCTTGCACCTTTTCAGTCGTTACGCGAAAAGTTATAGTGTTTCAAGTACCTCATCGGAAGAAAATACAGTTTCGGCCTACACTTCAGTGAGTGAATCAGCTGACTCAATAACGGTAATTGTTGTAAATCGCGACATGAATTCCACTCGCAATGTAACAGTGAACCTTAACGGAATTTCAGTTGTCAATGGAAGTTACAATACGCTGCAATTGTCATCGTTGCCAACAACTGAAACATTTAAATCGCACACTGACAATGCATTAAAAGCAAACTCGGTAACAGTTAATTCTAATTCTTTTACTATTTCTGTACCTTCACTTTCAACCACAGCTATTTTACTAAATGGTACATCAACGAAGATAGAGTCAGCTGATAATCAAATTGGTAATGTGAAAATCTTCCCTAATCCGGCAAGTAATAACCTGAATATCAGTATCCCGTCAAACGTTGCAGAACCTACACAAATTACAGTATTTGATCAGAAAGGCCAACAAGTCAAGACTTTTGTGAAAAATTATGACGGACATACACCAATTACCATAGATTTGACACCTTTCTCAGAAGGATTTTATTTGCTTTCATTAAAAAACAGTCATTCTTCATTTGTTGTGAAATTTAATATAAATAAGTAAATACAAAGGGTATTAATAAAAAAGCTTGAAGTTGATTGCCTATGAACCTGAAACAAATAGTATTAATCTTCTCATTACTCATTGTATTTGTTAAGGAAACAATAGTTAAAGCCCGCATAATTAAATGTCGGCAGAAGGTGGTACAAGCGAAAATCGGAAAGTTTTTCAGCAGAGCAAATCGCCAGGCTTTTTTTTGTGTGTTAAAAAGCTTTACTGGCTTGGTGTCAGATAAACAATTTATGATATGTCCTTGTAGGCAGCCGGTTAGGTGTAATTTCGTTAACCTGACGCAATGTTGCCTGCTTTTGAAATGTGTAGAACTAAAAATGTGAATAAGACTTTTTCAATTTAATTAATTTCAAACTTAAAAAAAAGAGTATGCAAAGAATTTTATTATGTATGATGATCTTATCATTCGTTGTGTTTAAGATGAAGGCACAAGAAGATATTGTGTTAGCAAACTATGAAGTGGGCAGTAGCTATCCGGATAGAACTACAGCCTGGATTAATGACAGCCTGAAATTAGGCATCGACAATCCTGTAATTGATGCAACAAATGGCAGCAATAAAGTGGCATCTTATCATATAACAACTCAATGGAGTGATGCTGTGAGTGTCTCTAATTTTGACGAACCAGTTAGTTTGGGTATTCGTCCTTTCTTAAAAGTAAAAATCCTGACGGATTCAGCTGTGTCAACTGTTGTTACAGCTACCCTTATTGACATTGACAATCATTCTGAGTCAGTTGACATTACTTTGCCAGGTGATGTTAATACAGCTTGGACAGATGCGGTATTTGATTTTTCAGGTATTGCGCAAAGTACTTCAATTTCGTTAATAAAAGAAGTACTGTTAAAGTTTGATTATGGTAAGGCTACAGATGGAACCAATCAACACAATATTTATTATTTTGATGATATTCGCTTTACCGGACCATCGCTAACAGTAGCTACAAGCGATGTTCTTACAATTTTTAGTGAAACATTCGCAGTTAATGCATGGTGGATTTCTGACCCCAAAGAAACAACTTTAGGAGATCTCAGAACAGCAGCGTGGGGCGGTTCAGCCTTAACTGCTCCTGCAAAACACTATGTTGCAACCGATTCTATTCGAATGGAAGGAGAATATGATCAAGTTGGTTGGACGTGGGCTCATGGTATTGCAGAACTCTATCCTAATTCAATAAGGCCAACTATTGATCATTTAGAAATATTAAAAATAGCTATTGGAGGATATAGTAATCTTGCACTTACTTATAATTTTAAGTGGAAAGACGGCCAGACTGTCTTTACAGAATCTCCAACTGTTGAGTATTCGGTAGATGGTGGGGCTTGGACTGAGGTTACTACTACAACCGCCTTACCTACAAATACCAGTTCCTGGGATACGTTAAGCTATAATCTTAGTGCGGTTGTCGGCGACACACTAAAACTACGTTTCACAAACAATACCACAGAAAATTTTTATCTTGATGATATCTTCCTTAAAGCTAACCCTTCTTTTGTAACATCTATTGATGTAAACACTGAAGATGGCACCAATGCAATTAACATAAAGGGACAAACCAAACAAATGGTGGCCACAGTATTGCCTACTACAGCAAAACAAAAAGTAGCATGGTCTCTCATTAATGGAACAGGCAAGGCAATCCTCAGTGAAACAGGGGAAGTTACTGCTATAAAAAACGGTAAGGTCAAAGTTATTGCTCGTGCACTTGATTTATACGGTACTGTCCGAGATACGCAGGAAGTAGTCCTTACACACCAGGTCTATCCTGTAACAGCAATATCTATTAGTGGTGCTGATACTGTTAAAACAGACAATGGACAGGCTAATTATACATTTAACATAACTCCTTGGGATGCTGATACTTTAACGTATATGTTGAGTACGGTTGACAGTTCAGGCAATACAGTTACCAATGCAACAATTGCAGCCGATGGGACCCTGACAGCCCATAAAAATGGGTACGTTATAATTAGGGCTGTTGCCAATGATTATATGCATGTTAGTACTGAAAAAACTGTAATTCTTGAAAATCAGACATTCATACCAGCTACATCTGTAACAATTTCTGGTGGAAATAGCATTTCGACCCCTCATGGAACATTACAGCTAACAACCGATTTTTTGCCAGTTGATGCAGATATAAAACTGGTTGAGTGGAGTATCACTAATGAAACAGGAACTGCCACCATATCAGACGATGGAGTGGTAACAGCACTTAGCAACGGAACAGTTACCGTTAGAGCGACCTATATTGATGATAACACCATATTCGATGAAGTGCAAATAACCCTGTCAAATCAAATCGTTATGACTATTTCATCTGCAAATACCATTACAACTAATAATGGTACACTTGATTTAACTGTTGATTTTGATCCAACCAATCTAATAGACAAGAATGTTACCTGGAGTATTGTCAGCGACGATGCCGATACTGCAACAATAAGCGGAAATACTTTAACAGCTTTAAGAAATGGAAAAGTAACTGTAAGGGCTACATATGATTCAAATACATCAATTACTGATGAAATGGAAATTACTATAAGTAACCAGCTTGTTGAACTTTCAAGCATTACAGTTAACGGGGATGATATTACAACTGACAATGGATCTTCACAAATGTCTTTTACGCTAAACCCAATTGACGCTGACAATGTAGATATTAGATGGTCGTTGAGTAGTGCTGTTGACAGTGCCAAAGCAACAATTTCTTCAACTGGATTGGTCGAAGCACTTCGCAATGGTACAATTACAGTTGTTGCTATGGATAATAACTCTGCAATTCAGGGTACCAAAACAATCTCAATTTCTGGTCAGATAGTCTTGGTTTCTGCAATTGAGATAACTTCAGCCGGAAATGCAACCGGGATTGATGTAGGAGGAACTTTACAACTAACTGCTGTTATTACTCCAGATGATGCCGATGATGGATCAGTAACCTGGAGTGTGAGCAACGAAAGTCTTGCATCGGTTTCTCAAACTGGCCTGGTAACAGCCTTAGCTGAAGGAACAGTTACAGTTACTGCTACTGCAAATGATGTAAGTGGAGTAAATGCAACTTTTGATATCACAATTTCCGAACAAACGTTAGGGATTATGAGTAACCATATAAATAAATTAGAAGTTTACCCGAACCCAACAAAAAATGATTTATTTATTAAAATAGATGAAAAAGAACCGGTTGTAGAGATAATTAGCAATTCAGGCCTATTAGTTTTAAAATCTAGAATGAATGATAGTTCAAAAAAGCTAAATGTTGGCAGTTTGCAACCAGGAACATACATATTGCGTATTACGACTAAGGATAAATTATATCAATCAATTTTTATTAAGGAATAATTTAGTTTTAATAATGCAAGTTTTCAGGGGCTTCTCTATTCCCGGAGCCCCTGTTTATTCTGTGAAATTTGTGCGGACCAAACTCATAAGTTCAGACCATAATTAAAAATAAAGGCCCTGGTTTAATTTTGTAATGATTTATTAGGATAAAATCCTTGAAATGAGATATAAGTCATTAGTCAATGGTCAATAGTCAATAGTCAATAGTCATTTTCTACAATTAATGACTAATGTCTAATGACAAATGACCTTATTATTAAGCTGATAGAATCTATATAAATAAATCATTACTATTTTGAACTATAACTAAAATAATAAAATAGCAACCCTGTGGACAAAATAAAAAACATTACTTTCTGTATAGTTGTTGCTTTAGTAGCTGTAAAAAGTTCATGCACAACCATACCACCCGATCAGGTAAAAACTGAGGATGGTTGGATACGAGGAACCATAAAAGACAGTTTGATGATATTCAAAGGGATACCCTTTGCAGCGCCACCTGTTGGGAAGTTACGATGGAAAGCCCCACAACCTGTTGAAAAATGGGACAGTGTAAGGCAAACAACAGAATTTGCCCCTTCTCCTATGCAACCAGGGGATACCTCACTGGTGAAAAGTGAAGATTGCCTTTACCTGAATGTATTGACCCCGGTAAAATCCCGTGAAGAACGCTTACCTGTACTTGTTTGGATTTATGGTGGAGGGTTTAGCACCGGGTCAACAGCAACCCCATGGTATGATGGCGAAAAGCTGGCACGTAAAGGGGTCGTGTTTATAAGCATAGCCTATAGGGTTGGACCACTTGGTTTTTTAGCCCACCCTGAATTGAGCGAAGAGAACCCGGAACATACTTCGGGAAATTATGGTTTGCTCGACCAGATTGCCGCACTTCAGTGGATTCAAAAAAATATAGCCGCATTTGGTGGCGATCCGGATAAAGTAACCATTTTTGGCGAATCGGCCGGAGGTATTTCCGTGAGTATGTTGTGCGCTTCACCTCTGGCAAAAGGGCTTTTCCGTGGAGCAATTTCGCAAAGTGGCGGATCCTTTGGGCCAACACGCCCCACTATGTACCCTGGGGAAAACATGAAAACCCTTGAACAAGCTGAGAGTGAGGGAAAAGAATATTTGCAAAAAGTGGGAGCATCTTCTATTGCCGAATTGAGAAAAATTGATGCCGAAAAGCTTCCAATGGAATGGGGAACTGGCAGCGCATGGCCAATCATCGACAGATACGTGATACCCGATGACCAATACAAATTGTATAAAGTCGGTAAATACAATGATGTTCCTGTTTTAATAGGTTATAATTCAGATGAAGGATTAAGTTTCTCGCCTAAAAAGTCGCAAGAATATACCGATGGGGTTAAAAAGCGGTTTGGAAAATTCGCTGACGATTTGCTTTTGGCATATCCTGTTAAGGAAAACTCGGTTCCTAAAACCGCCCGCGACTTGATACGTGATGCCGCTTTTGGGTGGCATAACTGGACCTGGGCACGGCTCCAGTCAGAAACAGGAAAATCAAAAGTGTATTATTATTATTTCGACCAGCACCCTGATTATCCTGAAGGTTCACCCAATTTTGGGCATGGTTCGCCACATGCGCAAGATGTATCTTTTGTATTTCAGCATCTCGATGCCTCTAATCCCCAGACGACAAAAACCGATTTGGAGATTTCGGAAACCATGGCTACGTATTGGACGAATTTTGCCAAATATGGCAACCCTAACGGCAATGGAGTTCCGCAATGGGATGCTTTCAGCAATGCCAAACCTCTGGTGATGTATTTTGATCAAAAGCCCTATATGGGGCCTGTGCCTGGCCAAAAAGGGCTTGTAGTATTGGACGGATATTTTAAATGGAGGTTTACACCCGAAGGGGAAGCTTGGGCAAAATGATTTTACAATTAACATAAATATAAGATGAAAAGAATTTGGATAATTTCTTTGATAATCGCATGTTGTATGGCTGTTAGTACTCATGCGCAAGTTTATAAAACAACAAAACAAGGAGTAAAAGCTGAAATAAATGGCAATAAAATAGAACTTCAGTTCTACAGCCCTTCTATTGTAAGAATTGTGAAGCATCTAGCAGGTACAGGTTTTGAAAAGCAAAGCCTTTCGGTGGTTAAATCCCCGGAGAAGGTTTCTTTCAGTACCAAACAGCGGGGTGACGAACTTTTAATAGGGAGTAAAGCCTTGAGTGTTACGTTAAACCTGAAAAATGGAAAAATCTCATTCTTCAGCCCTAAGTCAGGTCTTCTTTTAAATGAGAAAGAACGGGGAGTTTCATTTACCGACTTTAATGATGCTGGTGTGGAAACCTATAGCGTGGGACAGTCGTTCATTTTAGATAAAGACGAAGCCATTTATGGTTTGGGGCAACAGCATGAAGGCAAAATGTCTAAGCGGAATGTCAAGCTCAATATGATCCAGGGAAATTTGGATGATTATGTCCCCTTTTTCTTGTCAGAGAAAGGGTATGGGTTGTTTTGGGACAATTATTCACCAACCTTGTTTAAGGATAACCAGGATAGTACTTCATTCAAATCAGAGGTAGGTGATGGAATTGATTATTACTTTATATACGGTGCAAATGCCGATGGTGTAATTGCCGGTATGCGCGATTTAACAGGGCAGGCTCCTATGTTTCCATTATGGACATTTGGTTTCTGGCAAAGCCGGGAACGCTACAAAAGCCAGGATGAGCTGTTAGGTGTGGTCAAAAAATACAGGGAATTAGGCGTCCCTCTCGATGGGATTATACAAGACTGGCAATACTGGGGCAACAATTACCTCTGGAATGCCATGGAATTCCTCAACCCGGGTTTTTATGATCCTCAAAAAATGGTCAATGATGTTCATAACCTCAATGCCCACATGATAATATCGATTTGGTCATCGTTTGGTCCTCATACCAAACCTTATAAGGAACTTGATAAAATAGGGGCACTTATGGATTTTAAAACATGGCCCTTGACTGGTACCGAAGGCTGGCCACCCAACCCTGATTATCCCTCAGGTGTGCGTGTTTATGATGCATACAACCCACAAGCCCGCGATATTTATTGGGATTATCTGAATAAAGGGATATTTTCATTAGGTATGGATGGTTGGTGGATGGATTCATCTGAGCCTGATCATTTGGAATTTAAGCCATCCGATTTTGATAATAAAACTTACCTGGGTTCATTCCGTAAAGTGCGTAATGCTTTCCCTTTAATGACAGTAGGCGGCGTTTCGCAACACCAACGTTCGGTAACTTCCGATAAACGGATATTCATACTTACCCGTTCGGCATTTGCAGGTCAGCAGCGCTACGGAGCCAATACCTGGTCGGGCGATGTGGTTGCTTCATGGGATGCCCTGCGAAATCAAATATCAGCCGGTTTGAACTTTTCACTTTGTGGAATACCATATTGGAACAGCGATATAGGAGGATTCTTTTTATGGAATTTTAAAAACCCTCTTGAGAATGCCGATTACAGGGAGCTTCAGGTTCGCTGGATGGAGTTTGGAGCATTTTGTCCAATGATGCGTTCGCATGGAGAAGGGTATCCGCGCGAAATTTACCAGTTTGGCAAAAAAGGAAACCCCACCTACGATGCAATAGAAAAATATATAAATCTGCGCTACAGCCTTTTGCCTTATATTTATTCAGCTTCGTGGGATGTAACTGCTCATCAGTCAAGTATGATGCGTGCCCTGGTAATGGATTTTGCTAATGATAAAAATGCACTGGATATCAATGATGAATTTATGTTTGGTCATTCGATATTGGTAAGTCCCGTTACAAAACCAATGTATTGGAAAGAACAAGTTAAGGGAACCGATACCGTTAAAGTTGAAGATTTTAAATCAATCAGAACAAAAGACGTTTACCTTCCAAATGGCACCAATTGGTGCGATTTCTGGACAGGGGAAAAATTGTCGGGTGGACAAACAGTGAAAAAGGAAACCCCTTTGGATATCATTCCTTTATATGTAAAAACAGGTTCTATACTTCCTTTGGGGCCGAAAGTACAATATGCCGCAGAAAAGAAATGGGATAACCTGGAAATCAGAATATATGAAGGTGCAAATGGCGAATTCACCCTTTATGAAGATGAAAATGATAATTACAACTACGAGAAAGGTGCTTACTCAACTATCACATTTTTATGGAACGACAAGCAAAAGGCATTAACCATTGGAGAGAGAAAAGGTTCTTTTCCCGGAATGCTGACTGAACGCAAATTCAATATCGTGATGGTTGGGGAAGACAAAGGGACTGGCTCGAATCTTACTGAAAAGCCAGATAAGAAAGTGGCTTACCAGGGCAAAAGGGTTGTTGTAAAACTATAAAAGAATAAATAGTTTGAATATTAATGCAAAGACTGTACAGGATATAACAATATGAAATACACGGCTTTAGGAGAAACAGGACTTAAATTACCTCAAATTATCTTTGGTACCAGTGCTTTGGGGAATTTATATGAGGCTCATAGCTATGATACAAAATTAGCTATAGTTAGTGAATGTTTAAAAAATGTCCAGCATCCTGTTTTTGACACTGCTGGGAAATATGGGGCTGGGTTGGCATTGGAAATGTTGGGACAGTGTTTACACCAACTGGATGTAAATCCGGATGATATTTTAATAAGCAATAAATTAGGGTGGATTCGCAAACCACTTATAACGTCCGAACCTTCTTTTGAGCCAGGTGTTTGGCATAATTTAAAATTCGATGCAGAACAAAAAATTGGCTATGATGGGATATTAGAATGCTGGAACCAGGGAAATGAATTGCTGGGAGGCAGGTATATTCCCCAACTTCTTTCAGTGCATGATCCTGATGAATATTTGGCCTTGGCCAGCGATGAGCAGGCTGAAGGAAAATTATTAAACAACATTCTTGATGCCTATCAGGCATTGTCTGATTTGAAAAAGCAAGGAAAAGCAAAAGCAATTGGAGTTGGTGCAAAGAATTGGCGCACCATTGAACTCATTTCCAGGCATGTGGAATTAGACTGGGTAATGTTAGCCAATAGCTATACAATTATGAACCATCCTCCTGAATTGTTGAAATTTATAGAGACATTAAACAAGAAACATATCAAGATTATCAATTCAGCTGTTTTTCATGGAGGGTTCCTTACCGGTAGTAGCTATTTCGACTATAAACCAGTGAATATTGAAAGCCATCCATCTCTTTTTCACTGGCGTGAAGAATTCACTACAATATGTAAAAAACACGACATTAAACCATCTGATGCATGTGTCAGTTTTGGCATGTCAGGACCTGGGGTAATAGCAATTTCTTTAAACACTTCAAACCCGGAACGGATAAGAGATAACGTAAATTCAGTGCTTACAAAATTACCTCGTGAGTTTTACATTGATATGGTTAATGCTGGCTTAATTAGTAATAATTATCTCAATATTGCACTTGAAAAATAAAAGGTTTTACATATTAAACCAATAGAAAATGAAAAAAAGCAAACTAACAGCAAGAGAATATTTTGTGCCATTTGCCTTAATTACTTCTTTATTCTTTTTTTGGGGGATAGCACATGGAATGTTAGATATGCTTAAGAAGTATTTTCAGGAAATCCTTCACCTAATGAAATCGCAATCAGGGCTAATTCAATTCTCTGTATATATGGCTTCTTTTGGCATGGCATTGTCGGCCGGATACTATATGAGTAGGTTTGAATATAAAAAAGGGATAACACTCGGTTTAAGTTTATTTGCAAGTGGGGCCTTATTCTCTCCTGCTATGGGTCGGATTGCCGATGTTTACGGTATGTCTGTGGAGTTTTTTACTCCGGTATCATTTTTTATTTTTATATTATATTTTGCTGTTTCTGGCCATAAAATAGCAATTCTGTTTAATACAAAAGTTTAATATTAATGATGAACAATAAGATTTCTAATTCAGCATCCGCAGTAATTAAAAGATATTGCAAAACACTTAAGCTTAGGAATGACGCCAAATTAATTGAGGCATATAAAAAAGCACATGCCAAAGGGGCTGCCTGGCCAGAAATTACCCAGGGTATGCGTGAGGTTGGAATACTCGATATGGAAATATATTTGTTTGGTACAAGGCTTTTTATGATAATGGAAACAGTTCCTGATTTTGATCACGACCAGGCAATGGCACAACTTGCCACCAAGCCCAGACAGGGAGAATGGGAAGCCTATATGTCGCAATTCCAGGATTCGTCATCTGAGGCAACAGCCGATCAAAAATGGCAGTTAATGGAGCAGATATATAAAATGGAATAATAATTAGGACAATTATCCATAAGTAAAATTTAAACTAAAAAATGTTTTATGAAAGCGTTTGCTATAAAAGAGCAGGGACTGGTTGAGGAAATTAGTATTGAACAACCAAAAGTTGGGGCAGATGAAGTATTAATTGAAGTACATTATATTGGACTTTGTGGAAGTGATTTGAATTCGTACAGGGGCTTGATGCCATTGGTTACGCTACCGCGTATACCAGGTCACGAGATAAGTGGTGTGGTTGTGGATAAAGGGGAGGCTGTTCCTGATAAAATTCAGCAAGGCGACAAAGTTACGGTTTCTCCATATACTAATTGTGGTGTTTGCCCGGCTTGTATG
This sequence comes from Bacteroidales bacterium, assembly GCA_050296515.1. Lineage (GTDB taxonomy): Bacteria > Bacteroidota > Bacteroidia > Bacteroidales > NBLH01 > NBLH01. The sequence continues at coordinate 28,746 of JBNKRJ010000040.1, forward strand.
GCAGGACGGCCCAACACTTGTGAGTTTAACCAAACACTTGGGGTACAACGTGAAGGGGCCTTGACAAAATTAATTTCTGTCCCTTTCGACAAAGTATTTGTAAGTAAAACTTTGTCGTTAATTGAACTTGTGTTGGTTGAACCATTAAGTGTTGGTTATCATGGTGCCAATCGCGGACAGGTTTCTGAAACCGATACAGTTTTATTATTAGGTTGTGGGACTATTGGTATGGGAGCTTTGGTTGCTTCAGTACGCAAAGGGGCAACTATAATTGCTGTAGATATTGACGATGCCAAGTTGGAGCAAGCAAAGAAATTTGGAGCCAGTCATACAATTAATTCATTAAAAGCAAATGCAATTGCCGAAATAAGAAACATTACAAATAACCAGGGGGCCAATGTTGTTATTGAAGCAGCCGGAACCCAACAAACATATAAATTAGCGCTCGAAGCGGTGTCATTTGCCGGACGAATTGTTTTTATCGGTTATCCTAAAAATGAGGTTACCATGGATGCACCGCTTTTGGTACGTAAAGAAGTTAATATTTATGGATCAAGAAATGCACTTAGGGTTTTTCCTTCAGTAATAAGCATGTTTGAAAAAAAGGAAAAACCCTATACCGATTTGGTAACAAAAATATTCCCATTTGCCCAAACTCCTGATGCATTTAGGTTTTGGGATGAGAATACTGGTATTATATCTAAAATATTGATTGATGTAAAAAATTGAAATAATGAAAATTGATTCCCATCAACATTTCTGGCATTATAATACAAAAGAGTTTGGATGGATTGGTGATAACATGGACGAATTAAAGCGTGATTTTTTACCATCCAGCCTATACAGCGAAATTCAAAATACAGGGTTCGACGGATCTGTTGTAGTACAAGCCAGGCAATCTTTAGATGAGACTATCTGGCTGCTCCAACTGGCTTCTAAATATCACTTTATTAAAGGTGTGGTTGGTTGGGTCGATTTGTGTTCGCCAAACATTGATGCGCAATTGAAAGAACTTACCATTAATAAAAAACTGGTAGGAGTGCGGCATGTTGTGCATGACGAACCAGATGAAAATTTTATGACACGTCCTGATTTTCAAAATGGAATTTCGTTGCTTTCAAAATATGGCCTTACTTACGATTTATTAATATTCCCGAAGCACTTAACACTTGCTACTGAACTGGTTGCCAGGTTTCCCGATCAAAAATTTGTACTCGACCATATGGCAAAACCTAATATTAAAGATCAAATAATTGAACCCTGGGGAAACAATATTATTGAGCTGTCAAAACATCCTAATGTGTTTTGCAAACTTTCAGGAATGGTAACAGAGGGCAATTGGAAATATTGGAGAAACGATGATTTTACACCTTATCTTGATATCGTCTTTCAACATTTTGGAGCCGACAGGTTAATGATTGGTAGTGATTGGCCGGTATGTACTGTTGCAGGAAGCTATAGTAAGGTTTTAGGAATAGTTACTGACTTTATTGAACCCTTGCCGGACAAAGATAAGGTGAAAATACTTGGTGAAAATGCGATAAAAGCATACCAACTTAAACTTTAAGAGGACATAATGCTAAATTAAAATGAAATTTAACCGATATTTATCCTATTCTGCTTTAAATCTTGCAATAGGATGGGTAAACATTATAGTAGTTGCTGATAAACCAGCTCGAAAATTATTTGTTAATAAATCATATAAAATGAAAATCATTTACATTGTAATTGTTAGTTTCCTGTTCTGTCAACCGCTGATGGCTCAGGAGGACTATAAGGTGAAAGTAAACACCAATAAAGAACCTGTTGCAAAAGGTAAGTTCAAACCAACGTGGAAATCGTTGCAGCAATACAAAGTACCTGAATGGTTTCGCAATGCCAAATTCGGAATCTGGGCACATTGGGGGCCACAATGTCAGCCTGAAATGGGCGACTGGTATGGGCGCGGTATGTATAACGAGGGGAGCTGGCAGTATAATTTTCATGTTAAAAAATACGGGCATCCATCGCAGTTTGGTTTTAAAGATGTCATCAACGAATGGAAAGCGGAGAATTGGAATCCCGAAAGCCTTGTTGCACTTTATAAGCGTGTTGGAGCTCAGTATTTCTTTGCCATGGCTAACCATCACGACAACCTTGACTTATGGGACAGTAAGTATCAGGAGTGGAATTCCACTCGTGTTGGTCCAAAGAAAGACATTATAGCAGGTTGGGCTAAAGCAGCAAAAGAACAAGGACTTCCTTTTGGATTGAGCGTGCATTCCACTCATGCATGGACCTGGTATGAAACCTCGCAACGTTCTGATACTGCAGGACCATTAAAGGGTGTTCCTTACGATGGTAAACTTACAAAAGCCGATGGCAAAGGCACATGGTGGGAAGGTCTTGATCCTCAGGAACTGTATGCCCAATATCATCCACTAAGCAAAAACAGCGACAAAAATATTACTGCTTTGTGGGGGCAGTGGAGCTGGGGAAATGGGGCAAGTATTCCTGACCAAAAGTATTGCGATAATTTTTACAACCGAACCATGGATTTAATCAACCTATATCATCCCGATTTAATTTATTTCGATGATACAGGGTTGCCGCTTTATCCTATAAGTGACGCGGGGTTGAAAATTGCAGCTCATTATTACAACACCAACATGGCTGCTCACAACGGCAAACTCGAAGCAGTTTTGTTCGGCAAAGTGCTTACCGATGAACAAAAAAAATGCATGGTTTGGGACGTAGAGCGTGGTGCACCCGACAAACCGCAACATGATGCCTGGCAAACCTGTACTTGCATTGGCGATTGGCATTACAATAGAAGCATTTACGAGGATGGAAGTTACAAATCGGCTTCCACTGTCATACGTATGTTGGTTGATATTGTGAGTAAAAATGGTAACCTGTTGTTGAATATCCCTGTTCGTGGCGATGGCTCAATCGATGATAAAGAAGTAGCCATACTTGAAGGTATTGCATCATGGATGGATATTAATAAGGAAAGCATATTTGATACCCGCCCATGGACTGTTTATGGCGAAGGCCCATCAGTTGATGAAGTAAATACCCTAAGTGGGGCAGGTTTTAACGAGGGCAAAGTAAAATTATCGGCTAAAGATATTCGCTATAATAAAAAAGGCAATACTGTTTATGCAACCATACTTGGCTTTCCGCATGATGATATAAACTTGAAAGCACTTGGAACAAATAGCTGCTCAGATAAAATAGAAAAAATAGAGGTACTTGGCAGTAACGAAAAATTATCTTGGGAACAAAAAGAGGAAGCTTTGGTGATAAAAAAGCCAACTGTTGTTCCAAATGAAATAGCAGTGGTATTTAAAATTAGAATGCAATAGTTTGTTTGAAAATTGAATTTGTAATAAATAATAAGAATATGTATAGATATATAACAACAGTAGTAATGGTTTTGTTTGTTTTGTTTGGCAGTAATGTTTTTAGCCAAAATAAAATGATTAGCCTTTGGGAAGGTAATGTACCCGGTGGAATACCAAACCCGGATTACAAGGAGACAATTGATTCAGCTTATTGGATTAAAATAAGGTTTGTTACTGATCCAACACTGGAAATGTATGCTGCACCTGTAGAAAATAATACAGGAACAGCAGTTGTTATTTGTCCGGGTGGTTCATATTACGGCTTGTCTTTCATCAATGAAGGTTCGCAAATTGCCAAATGGTTGAACAGTATTGGTATAACAGCTTTTGTGTTAAAATATCGCTTGCCTGATGATGTAATAATGAAAAACAAGAGCATTGCCCCTTTGCAGGATGGACAGCAAGCTATGCGCATAGTGCGCAGTCATGCCAAAGAGTGGGGAATCGATCCTCATAAAATTGGAATTATAGGTTTTTCCGCAGGAGGGCATTTGGCATCAACCGTTTCAACCCATTTCAACGAGAAAGTTTATAGTACTTCTGACACTACTAGTGCCCGACCCGATTTTTCACTACTTGTATATCCAGTAATTTCAATGGATTCAGCAATTACCCATATGGAATCAAGAGTGAACTTATTGGGTAATAATCCTACAAAGAAATTGCTTGAACATTTCTCGAATGAACTTCAGGTAACTGACAAAACCCCGCCTACTTTTATGGTTCACTCCATTGATGATGGGGCGGTACCTGTGCAAAACAGTATAAAATATGCTTTGGCTCTGCATAAACATAATGTGCCTTGCGAATTGCATATATACGAACATGGGGGACATGGCTATGGACTTTCAGAGTGGGGTGGAACACAATCAGAATGGCCAAATGCATGTCATAAGTGGCTTATTGAAAATGGTTTTCTGGGAAGTAAAAACTAGAGCATTTTGTACTCATTATTCAAATTCAATGTAATTAAAAATCATCATAAATGAAAGTGAAAATTTTTGCAATAGTTGTTACTTTCCTGAGCCTGAGTGTTCATGCTCAGGAAAAGTTTAAGGTAAAAGTAAATACAAACAAAGAACCTATAGAAAAAGGAAATTTTGAACCTACATGGGAATCCCTAAGTCAATATGAAGTTCCAGAGTGGTTCCGCAATGCCAAATTTGGTATCTGGGCACATTGGGGGCCACAGTGCCAGCCTGAAATGGGCGACTGGTATGGGCGTGGTATGTATCAGGAAGGGAGCTGGCAGTATAATTTTCATGTTAAAAAATACGGACATCCATCGCAGTTTGGTTTTAAAGATGTGATCAACGAATGGAAAGCAGAAAATTGGGATCCTGAAAAACTAGTGGCTCTTTACAAGAGGGTTGGCGCTCAATATTTCTTTGCTATGGCTAACCACCACGATAACCTCGATTTGTGGAATAGCAAATATCAAACATGGAATTCGACCCGTGTTGGTCCAAAGAAAGACATTATAGCAGGTTGGGCAAAAGCGGCAAAAGAACAGGGACTTCCTTTTGGATTGAGCGTGCATTCCACTCATGCATGGACCTGGTATGAAACCTCACAAGGAGCAGACACAGTTGGGCCGCTAAAGGGAGTGCCTTACGATGGCAAACTTACAAAAGCCGATGGCAAAGGCACCTGGTGGGAAGGACTTGATCCGCAGGAACTTTATGCGCAAAATCATGAGCTTAGCAAAGGATGGAACTGGGCATGGGGCGATGGTGTTACCGTTCCCTCACAAGAATACTGCGATAACTTTTATAACCGCACCATGGATTTAATAAAAAAGTACAATCCCGATTTGGTATATTTCGATGATACAGGCTTGCCACTTTACCCAATAAGTGATGCTGGTTTAAAAATTGCCGCCCATTATTATAACCAAAACATGGCAACGCATAAGGGAAAACTTGAAGCTGTTTTATTTGGCAAAGTTTTAACCAATGAGCAAAAAAAGTGCATGGTATGGGATGTAGAACGTGGCGCACCTGATAAAGGGCAGGAGCTGGCCTGGCAAACCTGTACTTGCATTGGCGATTGGCATTACAATAGGGGCAGATATGAAAATGACAGCTACAAATCGGCGGCAACTGTTATCCATATGTTGGTTGATATTGTGAGCAAAAATGGGAATCTATTGCTTAACATTCCTGTTCGTGGCGATGGTACCATTGATGATAAGGAAGTGGCCATACTGGAAGGTATAGCTGCCTGGATGGATGTGAATAAAGAAAGTATTTTCGATACACGGCCATGGAAAATTTATGGTGAAGGTCCTTCCGTTGATTCCGTTAATCCAATTAATGCACAGGGATTTAACGAAGGCAAGCTCAAGTTATCAGCCAAAGATATTCGTTTTAATCAGAAAGGAAACATCCTTTATGTAACTGTACTTGGGGTGCCCGCTGAAGATATTTCAATAAAATCATTGGGGAAAACTAAGGGAAATATTGAAATTAAAAGCATTGAAGTGCTTGGAAGTAAAGAAAAACTTACATGGCAACAAAATGCAGAAGCCTTGGTAATCAAGAAACCAGAAATTGTACCAAATGATATTGCCGTGGTATTTAAGGTATTAAATGAATAATCATCATTTAAAATTAAGACTATCTATAAATTTAATACAAAGATATAATGAGTAACCAATTATTACAAGCCAGTTTATTTCAGCTTAAAGTAATGACTGACAAGACAAAAGGAAAATTTATTGATTGTCAGTTCTTATTTGTATTATTAAGTATTTTCCTGTTTGCTGGTAATTTAAGTGCACAGGAAGTATCCATTCAGGTTGGATCAACAACCAGGGATATGATTATTTATGCACCTTCTGGAATTGAACCCAACAGACCACTGGTAATTTCCATGCATGGGCTGAACCAAACAATGAATGATCAAGTAAATCAAACACAATTTAAATCGGTTGCCGATGCTAATAACTTTGTCCTTGTTTTTCCACAGGCAATAGACAATTCGTGGCAGCTTTGGGGTACCGGCGACACCGACTTCATTCTGGCCATTATTGATGAAATGAATACCCGCTATGGGATCGATCGTGACCGGGTTTACCTTTCCGGCTTTTCTATGGGAGGTATGATGACTTATTATGCGGCAACCCAAATTGCCGACAAAATTGCGGCATATGCACCCGTAACAGGGTTTTTAATGGATGGACCAAATACCAATAGTTCAAGGCCAATTCCAATAATTCATGTACATGGAATGGACGATACGTTTGTACCATACAACAGGGTACAAGAATGTTTGGATGCATGGATCGAAAGGAACGGTTGCCCTACAACACCTGAAGTAACACAGCCATACCCTGCAAACAATTCAGAAACCCAAACATCAAAGAAACATTGGGGACCAGGTAAAGAAGGGGTTGAAATTGAATTTATAAGCTTACAAGGTGTAGGTCACTGGTATAAAGATGATCCCAATAGTGTGTTTACCAGCGAAGAAATCTGGAATTTTTGTAAGAAATTCTCACTAAAAATGGGGTATCCTGTATTCACATATGCTTCTGTAACCGAAAGTAATCCTAAACAAATTCAGGTAAATTTAAGTGAAGAGATTGTAGATTCAAGTTACTTCAATGGCTTTACTGTGAATGTTGATAGTTTGTCCGTAACAATCGATAGTGTTGTTATGCTCAATACAAATCAGTTAATAATAAATCTGAGCGATAGCTTACTAAAAGACAATGACATTACATTATCGTATACTAATGGGAATGTATTTTCTACTTCAGGAAAGCAACTGATAAGCTTCAGCGATACTTTGGTTGATAACCTGCTTAAAGGCGCTTCTCCAAGGATAATTGAACTAACAACCAATAAAAATGGCGACACACTTGCGGCAAGGTTCAATATGAAGATGCAAAATCCTTCCGATATTTCTAGCATGGACTTAAACGCAGAATATAACGGTCAA
>JBNKRJ010000041.1:0-86839 GCA_050296515.1 Bacteroidales bacterium
CGAAGTGATCTCATGAGCGAAGCGAATAATCGCTCTACAAAAGAATATGTTTAACCTTGCGAAGCTCATGAACTCCATATAAATAGTTTAAGAAAAGTGAATAAATATCAATTACTTAACTAAAATTTAAACAAGTGAAAAAGGAAGTCATTAAACTTGGATTGTTTGGCTTTGGTTGCGTTGGTCAGGGTTTGTATGAGGTACTGAACAAAACAAAAGGAGTAAAAGCTGAAATTAAGAAAATATGTATTAAACACCCTGACAAGCCAAGGCTAATTGAGAGCCACTTTTTTACTACCAATAAAGAAGAAATACTTAACGATCCTGAAATTGATGTAATTGTAGAGTTGATTGATAATGCAGACGAGGCATTCGAGATTGTAAAAACTGCACTAGATAATAAAAAAGCAGTTGTAAGTGCCAGTAAAAAAATGATTGCGGAGCATCTGGAAGAGCTTTACCAATTGCAAAACCAAAACAATGTAGCTTTTCTTTATGAAGGCTCTTGCTGCGCGAGTATCCCTATTATCAGGAACTTAGAAGAATATTACGATAATGACCTGTTAAACTCTATTGAGGGCATTTTTAATGGATCAACCAATTATATCCTGACCAAAATGTTTGATGAAGGCGTTAGTTTCGACCAGGCTTTAAAAGAAGCACAGGAAAAAGGATATGCCGAAACAGACCCTTCGCTGGATGTAAATGCTTTTGATGCAAAGTTTAAGCTAAGCATTATTCTACTTCATACCTTTGGGATGTTTGTAGGCCATGAAAACATCCTTAATTACGGCATTGGCAATATCAACCAGTTCGATATCAAATATGCCCGCCAGAATGATTATAAAATTAAGTTGATAGCAAGGTGTGAGAAAAAAGACAATCAGGTTTATGCATATGTTTTCCCAAAATTTGTGAGGAAGAAAAGTAAACTATCATACATCGATTACGAGTTTAATGGGATAACAGTTGAAAGTGTTTTCTCTGAACGTCAGTTCTTCTCAGGCAAAGGTGCTGGTGGCAATCCTACAGGCTCAGCAGTTTTATCAGATATTTCAGCTTTAACATATGATTACAAATACGAATATAAAAAGCACAAACAAAATGGTGAAGCAGTTTTTACTAAAAATCATGATGTGAAAGTTTACCTGAGGTACAAAAACGGCAATAAACCTAATATTCGTCCATTTAAAAATGTTTATGAAAACTATGAATCACCTGAAGATAACTACCTGATTGGTAACATAGATTTAGTAGATTTAAATGAGTCAGGCTGGCTAAAACAAGAAGACACCAGTGTAATTCTTCTTGACGATTAAATTTGGAAGTATTTTTGGTTAATATACAAAGGCTTTGCAACTCGAAAAATCAAGAGGTGCAAAGCCAATTTTTTTTAAGATAGAAGCTTAATTGCCTCTTCTTTTATCTTTGTTTCAATTGTCTTTTTAAATGGTAATGCTGCTAAGGGTATCTGTCCATCAAGATTTACAAAAGCTGCATCAACACTTAAAACTCCCTTTACCGACATGCCCATGGCCTTAAACGAAAAATCGGCTTTACTCCCGTTCCAACTTTCAGTCAGATCCTGAATCATATCACCATAATCAGCTTTTAACTTGTTTAGTAATCCTTTCACTCTTTCTGTTGCAACATCCTGACTTAAAGAATGAGCAACATCTACTTTAATTCCTGGCATAATTTTTAAATTTTCAAGTTTTTGCCAAAAATAAAGACTTTGAGTAAAATATACCGAATTCTTGAAAAAATTGTAGCTCCTTGAGTATAACCACAAAATTCCCTAGGATATCAAAAAGTCAATCTCATTAGACATTTGTCATTTATTGACTAATGACTTAATGACCATTGACCAACTGCCTGATAATCTTTAGATAGCTCGAAAAGCTTCATTGTTCGATGAGTCCAGAGCTCTCTTGATTTAAAATGACTAAGCCAATGTCAATGTGTTTTCCCAAATTCCATGAAGATTGCATCCAATTTCAGCCCTGATTGTTTTTACCCCATCAAGCTTTACGAAAAAACTATTATAACCTCTTGCTGCACCAATTTCAACCTCAGTTGTTGCAATCAGCCTATCATCCAAAAACAGCTTGTAGTAGTCAATCCAGTGATTATTTTCAGTGGGGTGGATAATCCCTTTTGAACCAATTGTTATAGAAACTTTTGTAAATCCTTTATCATCCTGTTCTTTTACCTCAATAAATGGGGTGTGTTTTAATTCAAGCTCTGTAGGATTCTCAGGATCTTGAATTGACATTTTTGTGCGGTTAATGATTTGCTTTTCGCGTTCCGTTTTTTCAGGCTCTTTAACTGTTTCAACAATTTTTTCATCCTGTTCTTTGGTTTGGCAACTAGCTATAAGTGCAACCGAAGCTCCGGTAATTGAAAGCAATCCAATGTTTTTGAGTAATTCTCGTCGTTTCATATAATAAGTTTTAGATTAAGTATCCCAAATTTAAATAATTTAACCAAAAAGCCTAAAAAATACTGTAAAACAATTAAGAAATTAAATAACTGCGTAGGCTTTTTTTTATATTAGCAGCTTGAAAAAGTCAGCAGTACTCAGTCTGTGGAAGAAAAACTGTTTAATTCATCTTTCTCGTTACGGAAGGGAGAATGATAACTTCGCTTCAGAAAAATAAAAGAAAGCACTGATTGAAATATAAAAAAGCGAATACAAATGGAACACTCATTAAAATGGATGCCTAAAGATACCATTTTCTTTGTCACAATACTTATCGTTAGTGGTGGTTTTATGGCTTATTACTTTATGTCAAAGTCTGAAAAGCTGAAAAATAACTTTGTCCAAAAGTTTGGTGCAGAAAAAACTCAAGTCCGATGGGTGGTTTTTGAACGACTTCTTGGAGTATTATTCTTTGGTATTATTCCGTTGTTATCAGTTTCAATCTTTTTTGATAAAGGGGTTACCAGCTATGGTATATCTTTAGATAATATGTTAATTTCATTGTACTGGATTTTAGGGCTCTCTCCCCTATTAATCACCATGAACTATTTCAACTGCAAAAAAGAGGACAACCTTGCCATGTATCCGCAAATACGTGTGTTTGAATGGGATACACAACTTTTGCTTTTGAGTGCATTTAGTTGGATTGCTTATCTTTTGGCCTATGAGTTCATGTTTAGAGGTTATTTGTTATTTGTTTCAGTAGAATATTTAGGAGTTTGGCCTGCCATTGCTTTAAATATTGCTATTTATGCTTTGGTACATGTACCAAAAGGAATAAAGGAAGCTGTTGGAGCCCTACCATTAGGGATTGTTCTAGGAATTATCACAATACAAACAGGAAATATTTGGGTTGCTTTTGTAGTACATATTGTTTTGGCATTGAGTAATGAGTGGTTTTCGTTGAGGGCGCATCCGGATATGAAGTTTGTGAAATAGAAATTTTTAATAAGAATAAATGAACATTTTTGTAACAGGTGCCACTGGCTTTATTGGAGCCATATTAGCCTTAAAATTAGCCAATGAAGGTAACACTATACATGCTTTGTATCGCTCAAAAGAAAAGGCTAAAGATATTGAGCATGAGAACATTAAACTTTTCAAAGGGGATATTACCAATGAAGAAAGTATAAGAATCGCTATGCAGGGTTGCGAGCAAGTCTATCACATTGCTGCATCCACAGAAATCTGGGCAAAGGATACTGGCTTTATTTACAAAATGAATGTTGCTGCCACCGAAAATATTCTGCAACTGGCGCTTGAACTTGGAGTGAAAAAGGTAGTATTCACATCAACAGCAGGAGTTTTTGGTCCTTCGGCAAATGGGCATAAAGTTAACGAAGAAACCAAACGAACTATCGATTATTTTCTTGAATATGAGCGTACTAAAGACTTAGCCGAGGAAAAAGTTCGCGAATATGCTCAAAAAGGTTTGCATACTGTAATTGTTAATCCTACCAGAGTTTATGGTCCGGGTCCTTTAACAAAAAATAATGGTACAGCCATTATGATAAAATCCTTTTCTGAAGGTAAATGGCGAATTATTTTAGGAAATGGAAAAAGCGTAGGCAACTATGTGTATGTTGATGATGTAATTAATGGTCACCTTCTTGCCATGGAAAATGGAAAACCAGGGGAACGCTACATTCTTGGAGGTGACAATGTAGACTATCTTGAATTCTTTGAAATTTTAAGAAAACTTACCGGTAAAAAACACCGAATGTTTAAACTTCCAATTGGTGTATTGCTAACAGTTTCGCAAACAATGATGCTTTTCGCTAAATTATTTGGAATCAAACCATTTATAACTCCTCCGTTGGTCAGGAAATTTAATTATCAATGGAATGTCTCGTCAGAAAAAGCATTAAAAGAGCTAGGTTACCAGCCACTTACCTTTGAAAAAGGAGCAATAAAAACATTGGAATGGCTTGAAGAACAGAAAAATAAAATTTAGAAATTAGAAATTAACACCTGGATTCCAACAAAATATATAAACAATGCAAGAAACTTATACATTAATCACCGGAAGTTCACAAGGAATTGGAAAAGGATATGCAATGGAATTTGCAAAAAGAGGACATAACCTCTTATTGGTTGCTCTGCCTGAGCCCCAGCTTGATGAAACTGCAAACGAAATCAAAGAAAAATTTGATGTAAATGTGGATACTTTGGGAATTGATTTATCACAGCTAAAAGCCCCCGAAGAAGTTTATAACTGGTGTAAAGAAAAAGGTTATGTAGTTGATATATTGGTAAATAATGCAGGAATTGCCGGAACTTCTGTCTTTGATGAAAGTCCTTTGGGATATAGCGATTTAAGAATCATGGTTAATGTAAGAGCCCTGGTTTTGCTTTGCCGCCTGTTTATTCCTGATTTAAAAAAATTACCAAACGCCTATATTTTAAACACAGGCAGTTTATCTGCCTATTATTCAATACCATACAAGAGTGTTTATTCAGCGTCAAAAGCGTTTGTATTAAACTTTTCTAAAGCAATTAGAGAAGAATTACGTGGAACATCTGTTAGCTTAACCATTGTTAATCCAAATGGAGTATATACAAACGAAGGAACTTTTGGACGTATAGATTCTCATGGAGCCAAAGGAAAATGGGCAGCAATATCAACTGATGAACTTGCTAAAATTACTGTAACTGCAATGTTTAAAGGAAAAGCTATTGTTACACCAAAGTTTTTTAATAGATTCTTACTGTTCTTACAAAAAATTATTCCTTATAAGTTAGAGCAAAGAATCTTACGAAAAGAATTTATGAAAGAAGTAAAGGTTTCATAAAAATGCAAAAACGATGAAGAAAATTTTGGCAATAGCATCCATTATAAGCCTCTTTTTCAGTTGTAGCAATAGTAAAAAAAGTAGCGAACTTGTTTTTAAATTTGAACAGCAGAGCTCAAAAAGAGGTATTAGCATTAGGGGGTTACATGTTGTGAATGAGGATATTGCATGGATAAGTGGTTCAAAAGGAACATTTGCTAAAACCATTGATGGAGGAAAAACCTGGAAGTGGGATTCCATCCCAAATTCTTCAAATTTAGATTTTAGAGATATTATTGCTTTTGATGAAAACAAAGCCTTAGTTATTAGTGCAGGTTTACCAGCTAAAATTTATAAAACTACAGATGGAGGGAAAAACTGGCTGGAAAAATATTCGGATACAACCACTGGCGTTTTCTTTAATTCTTTTGATTTTTGGAATGAAAATGAAGGTATTGCTGTTAGTGATCCATTAGCAGATGGCTTTCTTTTAATTAAAACAATAGATGGCGGGGAAACCTGGATGCGAATAAATTCATCGAGTATGCCAAAAAATGAAAAAGGCGAAGCCCAATTTGCTGCGAGCGGCACATGCATAGTTACTTTTGGTAATTCAGATGTGTGTTTTGTCACGGGTGGAACTTCAGCAAGAGCTTTTGTTAGTCATAACAAAGGTAAAAACTGGCAGGCTTTTCAGACTCCTTTGATGCAAAAAGAACAAACAAAAGGTATTTATTCAGTGGATTTCTTAAACAAAGACACTGCATATGTTGTTGGAGGTGATTACCAAAACCCTGAAATAAAAGATCATACGGCAGCTTTTACTACTGATGGTGGCAAAACCTGGCAAGAGCCAATGATTTTCCCTCCCAGTGGTTTTAATTCATGTGTGAAATATGTACCAAATACTGATGGTCAATATTTAATTGCTGTGGGAACCAAAGGTTCCAATATATCAAAAGACGGTGGAAAAAACTGGTCATTACTTGATACTGTTCCATATCACACAGTAGCTTTTACAAGCACTGGTAAATATGGTTGGGCCGCAGGCTCTGATGGCCGAGTTGCAAAAATTACTTTGAATCAATCTGGTCAGCAGTAAAACTTTGAATCAAAGTTTTGCCGACATCCCAGGATAATTGATTTTCAAAGTTTGATTTAAGCTGTAAAACCTTGCCATTCATAATAACCCGCTCAGGCTGAATGCCTTCAAAGTAATTACCTGTATCCCATTTACCATTATTGTTCCTGTCAAATATGATTTTCAGTTCATAATCCCCGGGATGAAGAAAGTCCATCACTATCTTCTGATCTTCTGAAATGGAATATTCTTTTACAACACCACCTTTTTTACCAAGTAACTGAACAATGATATTGCCCTTTCCTATTATTGAATCAATCCAATACCGTGGAACATTAAATTCTTTTTTAGAAACCTCTTTATTTTCCAATGAATCTGAAACAGCTACTTCGGTGTTAAGTGAATCTAACCCAGATGCTAATGAATCTGTTTCATGTGTTTTTAACCTGGCCTTAATATTTGTCAAATCAAGAACCAGCGAGGTGTAGTAATCCTCTTCACGTGTGGCAAATTCATAATCTTCGGCCTTATTATAAACATCGTAGATATTAATAAATGCCATTGAATCAAGCCTCAATATGTATTTTGTTTTTGCCTTCCATTCCGAATTCAATAATCGCTGTCTAATTTTTAGTGAGTCCCTCGTAAGATCAAACTTTCTGGGTAAATAAACACTAACCGTTTCTTCTTTTTTAGATGTTCTGGAATCAGGGGTGACTCCTTTGCTTGTTTTTTTCTTGAAGTCCAGCATTTTACGTGAAATTAACTCCAGCGTGTCTGCAAAATTTGTAACATTCCCTTTTCTATCAGCATCCTTGTATTTAAAAACAAGCCTCAGAGTATCCATATCTGACACAAAACTGTCCGTTATCTCATATTTTAATGTGTCCCTGGTAGCATTATCTTCAAGCTTGTACCAGGTTGTATTTAAAGTAAATCCAAGCGGCTCTACTGTTGGCAATTGTTGCAAGCCTTTGTTAAAAATTAAGTTTATACTATTGTTCTTTTTTCTTTGTGCCATTACCAGATACTGCTCAGAATCACTATAAGTCAGCCTCATGGTTTCTTCAAAATAAACACTGTCATTATTTATGTCCATATGATCAAAGCACTTTACAGCGAAAGTCAACGTATCTCTATTGCTTATTTCTTTGCTTGTCAGGTTTATAGTAACAGTATCAGATGTTCTGTTTTTGGTTACCCTATACCAATTCCCACTTGCAAAAAAGTCATCCGGGACCACCTCCAATAAAGTTTGCAATGGTTTATCAAAAACCAAGGTAATTTTTTCAGCTTCATCTCTTTTTCGACTTAGTATTTTATGCGAGGTAATCGGCATAAGAACCGTATCACTCAATACCTGTATTTGTTCAAAAAAGAAGTGGTTATCGTAATCCACAACTATCTTAATCGTATCAAGTTGAGCAACTTCCTGATTAGTAATTCTACAATTATAAACTCTGTTTGAATCTGAAGGGCTGGCGGTGTACCAATTTTCATCATCAAAATTTAGCGAACGTAATGTGAAATTTCTTGCAATTGGCCTTCTAAACTTAAACTGAAGCTCGTCCTTTTTTAACCTGTAGGCTTTAATAATCTCTTGTTTTTTTGGATCTACAGTTGTTGTGTCATAAATTTCAAACAAACGCATACGCGAAGTGTCAACATGAATTAAAGGAACTGGTGATTCTATTCGTAATTTTTTGTCCATCTCAACCTTATTATCCTCTGCGAGATAGGATAATTTGAGATATTCTTTTTTAACAACTGTTTGTTCTTCTTTGCTCTTTTTCCTTTTCCAAGCATCCTTATCTTTTTTCTCACGAAATTCAAAGACCAAAGTGTCATGCCCAATTATTGATTCACCCAAAGAATCAACTGTCAGGTAAGCTAAATCCAATTTAAGCGAATCTTTTGCCATAATGGTAGTATCATTAATCCACCATGTTATTGTATCACTTGCTAAATTCTTTTCAAGAAGGTAATTTTGCGGAGCGATCTCGAAGTTCAGAGGTTTAATTGAAAAATTTGAATCAACAGGTAACTCAAAAGACAACTCCATTTTCCCTCTTTCTTCTCTTTTATAGTCTTGTACTCGTTGTTTAAATTTTGCTTCTTCAAAGAGGTATAACTGCAAGCTTGAAGGCAAAGTTTTGTAAGTATTGGTAATAATTACCGTGTCTCTTTCCAGACTATCCGATAGTTCCGCATCTTCGGTATCATGCAAAACAGTTCCGGCCTTTACCGAATCCACCTTTGTAAATGGCTCAATACCAGGCACAATCAAACTATCCAAAAAAGCTCTGGGCTCAAAAGAATCAGCTTTTTTATTCGTATTTAAATCACTCAGTGCAAATATTTTATAAGCTCCTGGTCGAATATGATCGATAGAAAAGTTCCCAGAGGTGTCTATTTTGCTCATATAACTCGACAAAGATTTGTATGGAATAGAATCTTCATGATTTTCAAATATCAGCACAAAAGTGTTCTCCGGTATTTTTAAATCATATGCATTTTTCACATTTCCTTTTATTGCAAACGAGTCAATCTCATCCTTTGTTGAAAAAACGAATTGAAAACCCTCAAGTATATTTCCTTCGTTAAAATCTGCAATTGCGTTTCCAAATTTCAGGGTATAAGTAACGCTATCCTTTAGCGGCTCGTTGAATTTTACTCTTAAAGATTTCTTCCTTACCTTAAAATCAGGAGTTTCCTCAAACGGAGGAGACGCAACAAACTCTTGGTTTATATCCTTAAGCTCAAAATATTCGTTGAAATAAATGTCAATTTTTTTGTCGGCGAAACTGGTGTCATTTAAAACAGGTTTGCTACCAATCATTACAGGAGGAATAGAGTCTTTGGGCCCACCAGTAATATTGCCAATGTTTGCACATGAGTCCATTAAAAACATTGCCAGGACAATATTACTTAATATTAAAATAACTGAGAGATGTCTCTTCATTGGTTTATATTATGATAAACACTTGATAATTAATAAGTCTCCGAATGTGGGGACAATAATTTATAATGATTGCCAAAGATACAAACATTGTGAGTATAAGGAAATCATCCCTAAAAGGATTTAAGTTTTTTTTAGATTTGCATCAATATGGAGAAACAATTTGATGTTGCGATTATTGGAGATAACCTGCAAGCTGCATTACTTATTCATGAAACCATCGTCAAAGGTTTAAGTGTTGCTCATCTTATTATTGAGGATGATAAAATGCTAGCTGAGAATGAACCTTTTATCGTTTTTAAATATATTGAGTGGGTAAAACTAAGGAAGCGCATTCGGCAAAACAGAATTCTGCATTACCTTAAAACAAATGCCACTCATTTATTATTGACTACTGAAATTGAAGAGTACAAAAACCTCTCTGTTTTTGAATTGATTCTTTTTCATTTTAACAACCCCTTCTCCAAAAATAGTGTAAAAATCAAGAAGCTTGGAAATTCAGATAAATTATATCAGTTGAATTATTCTTCTTACAAAATATCCACAAACAGACTCCATCAGGTAATTCTAAAATCAATTAATAGTGCTGATTTTAAAACAGTTAGAACAAATAAACTATGTAAAATAAAAGATAACCTGGAGGAAATTATATTAAGTTTCAAAAACAATGATGAGCTAATCACCAAAAGGGTAATAAATACTAAGAAAATTTCTCCATTGAAAACACCAACCTCATATTTCACTTATCCGAATAACTCTCTAAAATTAGAAAAGACTATTTTTTATAATACAAAAGATATTTCTATAGAAGTAATACCTTGGTTTGAATGGGTGTATTTTGAAATCAAGGGTAAGGAAATTCCAAAAACAGAAGAAAATACTATCTCTTTAATTAAGAAGTTTCTGCCAGAAATTAATATTGATAAAGAGGATGTATTATTATTCAAAAAACATCAACAAAGTGAAACTGTAGAAAATACTGATAATAAAGAATTTAACAACGTAAATCTCAACATTTTAAACAATCCTGACTTCAAACAAACCCCAAGCTTATTAATTGGAAGCGACCTTGGAATACCTTATCATCCATTACGAATTATGGAATACTGTGACGAAAAATACGATGAAGCCAAACACATTCTACAAAATTCTCAGTTTTTTAAAAAGCTCTTTTACCGTTATGGAACCGAGATAGATAAAATTACCTATCAGGCTTACGAGTTTTGGAACCAGACAAAAGACATAAAAAAAACCTGGTTAATGGCAGAGCTCTGGTACCTAGTGAATTATGAGCAATGTATGTCACCTAATGAATTCATATATAAACATACCGAAGAATGGATGAATGGTAAGGAAACTGATAAAGAGTTAATTAAGAGTTTGTACGAAGAACTTACCAACAAGCAATAATTTGTCTGGTTAAGATTATTAACTTTGCAGATACAAAAAGTAGTTACAATCTAATATTTTAACCCAAACTTTTTACTCGCAACTTTCTATTTGTAACTAATTTATGATTGATCAGGATACCGTAAATAGAATAATTGATACAGCACAGATTGTTGATGTGGTACAGGACTTTGTGAACCTGAAACGTCGTGGGGTTAACTTTTTGGGTAATTGTCCTTTTCATAATGAAAAAACGCCTTCTTTCACGGTTTCTCCATCAAAAGGTATCTATAAATGTTTTGGATGCGGAAAAGCTGGTAATTCAGTCGGTTTCATTATGGAGCACGAACAACTAAGTTATCCTGAGGCACTTAAATACCTGGCAAAAAAATATCACATTGAAGTAAAAGAGGAGGAATACACTCCACAGCAGGTTGAACAAAAGAACCAACGCGAAAGTATGTTGGTTTTGACAGCTTTTGCTCAAAAGTATTTTACTCATGTATTAAAAAATGATCCTGAAGGAAAAGCAATTGGTTACTCCTATTTCAAAGAGCGAGGTTTTACACCAGAAATAATTGATAAGTTCCAACTGGGTTACAGTCCAGAAAACAGGACAGCTTTTACAGAGCATGCTCAAAAAAATGGCTATAAGCTTGAATATCTTACAGATACTGGCTTAACAATTGACAAAAACGGATACCAGTTTGATCGTTTTGCAGGGCGGGTTATGTTTCCTATTCATGGGCTATCAGGCAATCCAATCGCATTTGGAGGTCGTATTTTAAAAAGCGATTCAAAAATGGCAAAATATCTGAATTCGCCAGAATCAGATATTTACCACAAAAGCAATGTGTTATATGGAATCTACT
Source organism: Bacteroidales bacterium (assembly GCA_050296515.1). Lineage (GTDB taxonomy): Bacteria > Bacteroidota > Bacteroidia > Bacteroidales > NBLH01 > NBLH01. Next base: position 11,555 of record JBNKRJ010000041.1, read on the forward strand.
TTGCAAAACGCGAAATTACTAAGCTGGATAAGTGCTACATGGTGGAAGGATACACTGATGTTATTTCTTTGCATCAGGCTGGTATTGAGAATGTTGTAGCATCATCAGGAACTTCGTTAACCGAAAATCAAATAAGGTTAGTGAAGCGGTTTTCCGACAATCTCACCATTTTATATGATGGTGATGCTGCTGGTATAAAGGCTTCATTCAGAGGAATTGACCTGGTACTTGAACAAGGGATGAATGTAAAAGTAGTTCTTTTCCCAGATGGCGAGGATCCGGATTCTTTCTCAAAGAAATTAAGCAAAAGAGAGTTTCAGGAGTTCATTAAAGACAATGAAAGTGATTTTATTAAATTTAAAACCAGTCTGTTGCTTGAAGATGCAAAGAAAGATCCTGTTCAACGAGCCAGATTGATTGGAGACATTGTAAAATCGATTGCCGTTATTCCGGACTCCATTACCAGAAGTGTTTATATAAAGGAATGTAGCGATTTGCTTGACGTAAAAGAAGATGCCCTTTATGCCGAAGCAAACAGGATCCTGTTCAAAAAGCGAGAAGATGAGCGCAAGAAAACATTTTCAGAAAGCCAGCAACAAATAAAACAGTCGCAAAGTACACCCCTACCAGGCTTTATCGATGATGTTTTTGCCGAAATTAATGAAAAAGAAATAGTGTCTTTTTTGCTGCATTATGGAGATATGGAGCTTTTTTCTGAACCAGGAGACGATCCTTTTTCGGCGCATACAGTTTCAGTAGCCGAATTCATTATTAATGAAATTTTGAATGATGATTTAGAGTTTAAAAATTTAGTTTATCAACAGATTTTTGAGGACTATACTACTCATTTCCAAAAAGATGAAATACCTGAGAGTAAGTTTTTTATTAACCATTCTGATGAAAAAATAAGAACTCTTGCGGCTGATATTTTTACCGACAACTATAAGGCAAGCGCCATTTGGACCAAGGGAGGCAAGAAAATAGAAACACCTGATAAAACATTGAAAGAAGATGTTCCGAAAGCTATTAATAGTTATAAATTGAAAATTATCCAACAAGCAATAAAGGAAAATGAAGAACACTTGAAAAATAGTTCGAGTGATGATATTGAATTAATTAACACCTTACTGGAGCAAAAAATAGCGCTAAATGAAACAAAAAGAAAATTGGCGGCTGAGACGGGAAATAGGATTATTTTTTGAGTTTCCAGTTGGCAGTCGGCAGTCGGTAGTTTGAAGACTGCGGACTGGAAGCTGCAAATTGCAAAAAACAAGAAAGAACATAGATAAAACTTATGGCACTGCCCTACACCTATAAAAGCAAAATAGAAATTCCTGAAAGCGAAGCTTTTGAGCCTGAAGAAGTATTGTATAAGCTAGAAAGTCAATTAATTATAAGGCAGTTAGTTTCAGATTTTAATCTTGAAGATGAGAAAATTTCATTCAATTATAAAGCCCTCTTTAATATCAAATATCCCGTTGAAATTACACTCAAAAAAGAAGCTGGAATTTGGATATATTATGAAGCTAAACTTATGAAATTAATACAGTTAAGTTTAGGTTTAATTATTTTTGTAGCTTTTTTCTCAAGTTTTGAAATAAATGGTTTTCTATGGTTTTCAGCCATCTTTACATTGATATTTTTTACCACCAATGTACTTTACATTGAAAATGGGATACAAAAATTGCTTAAATCAACCTCTTTATTCCAAAGTATTGACAATAGACCAGAAGAAAGATTTAGTGAAGAACAGCTAAAATGGATGAATAATACCAATAAATGCCCGGCATGTGGCGAAGATTTACAACCCTATGATCAAAATTGTCCTGAGTGCGGATTAAGGTTGCCCCGAAAACCTATTGCTAAGCCTTTTGATGTGAGCAAATATGAAAATAAACAATTAAGTTATTCATACAAAGCCAGGAAAAAGAATGAACCGTAAACTTGCTGCCCACTATATCATTCCCGGAAATGGAAAGCCTATAAAAAATGGAATAGTAACCCTGGATGATTCTGGGAAAGTGCTGGAAGTAAGCCAAACAAATCAAAACCTACAAGAAATTTCAGGTCTCGAATTTTATAGCGGAGTTTTAGTGCCTGGGTTTGTAAATGCTCATTGCCATTTAGAGCTTTCTCATTTAAAAGGAAAAATAAAGAGGCGAACAGGTTTACCTGGATTTGTTTCCCAAATTAATCAACTGCGGCAGGCAGAAGAAAGTGAAATTCTAGAAGCCGCAAAGAAGACAGATAACTATATGTGGCACAATGGAATAGTTGTCGTTGGTGATATTTCAAATACGAATCATAGTTTCAAAATAAAGTCAGAATCAAAATTAACCTACCATACCTTTTTAGAGGTTTTTACCACGAATCCGGATTTTGTAAATAAAAAATTTGAATCAGCTTTGGAACTTGAAAAAAAGTTGAAAAATTATGGACTTTCGTCTTCAATTGTTCCTCACGCACCCTATTCTGTTACACCTGAAATGTTTGAGCTAATTAAAAGACATAGTTTAAGTAAACAAAAGAGTATAAGCATTCATAACCAGGAATGCCCTTCTGAAAATGAATTATATCGCTCAAAATCAGGTGAATTATTTGATATTTTTACAGAATTCGGAGTGGATTTTAGTGCCCTGCCTATGACTGGGAAAAACTCCCTTGAATCTATCATGATACGAATGCCTGAATCAATAAAAACAATATTGGTTCACAATACTTATTCGACTGAAACAGATATAGATAAAGCGAATAATTATTTCGATGATTTATATTGGTGCATGTGCCCAAATGCCAACTTGTACATTGAAAACAACTTGCCGGATGTTTCTCTTTTTTACAGAAAAAATCAAAAAATCTGTATGGGCACTGATTCTCTTGCTTCTAACCATCAATTATCTATTCTTGATGAACTGAAAATTATCAGTGAGAATTTCACGGATGTTCCTGTTGATAACCTTATTAGTTGGGCTACTTTAAATGGAGCCGAAGCTCTTGGTTTGAACCAAAAATTTGGAAGCATTGAGCCGGGTAAAACACCTGGAATTAACCTAATCAAAAAATTCGATTTGCAGAACTTCAGGCTAAAGCCAGAAAGTGAACTAAAAAGGATGGTCTAGCTCTTTCGGCAATGGTTTCATATCTGTTTTATACATAAAACAATATGCAATTGCAACAAAAAATAAAATACTTATTGAACGGGTAAACAACTCTGTCATTAACCCCCGCCTCATAAAAGCCATGATTCCAAAAATGAGAGGCACCCAGGCAACATAACCCATTAAACGCAATACACCTTCTAATTTCATTAGCCACAATCCAAAAATAGCAAAGCCAATTGCTAAACTACTCCATTTTATCCAGGTAAAAATACTAAGTAGCCTGATATGCATATCAAGCTCTCCGGATTGTAAGTTTGCCGTTATACCCAAAAGCTGAACATTTTCAAAAACATCACCAATAAACGCCAATAATGCAAGCATCATACCTGCTTTATACCACTTTTGTCCCGATTCTTCGGCCAATCTTTTAAAAAAGAAAAAGAAAAACGTAGAATAGATAAATGCAAACCCAAAATCAAGCCGATTTCCCTGATCCATTTTGCCTATAAATTGCTCACTATTAAAATCATAATCGGTCAAACCGAAAAAATCAGTTACTTCGACAGGCGATTGGATAAACTCAAAAAAAACAATGGGTGAACTAAATCGAGGAGCCATATATGGAGCTTCCTGTGGAAAAACGTTTTTAAGCCAATAAGCACCAGCAAGGATCAATAATCCGATTAATCCAACATATAAAAAAGGCCTGTTTTTAATCATTACTGTTTAGGTTTATTAAGGAAACAAAGATATCAGGTATCACTAAAACACAAAAGGTTTTTTTAGATTTTCAGTGTATGTAAAACTCAATCAGTATTTAGGCAATCTCTTTTTTACAAATCTCTAAACTTTTTACTTTTCACTAACATCTTTCAACTTATCCTGCTTTTTCCAATAATCTCCATCACTGGTTTTAAAAAGCTTAATATACCCGTTAAACTTCGACTGATTATCTGATTTTATAGTAATTTCCCAACTTTTTGGTTTTTCAACAAGTTCCATCTCTTGTTCATCAGTTGAATCAAACGATTTTTTAAAGTCATTATTAATGTTCAAATCAACATCTTCAATAATATTTTCATCCGAAACAGAAAACTTTAAACTAATTGTATTCTTTTCGTTCGAAATTCGCATAACATCCTCATTTACTTCTAATTGCAGACATTCAATAATAGATTTATCTATTTTCATGTCTGCTCCATTCGCTTCTAATTCAACAAATTCAAGTCGATGGAATTCACAGTTTCCACTTTTTTTCTTTTTAATGCATGAGGTGGCAACAAAAAGAGTTAAAACAAATACCAGGAAAAAAAAGGTTCTCATTGTGTTATAATTTTAATTTTAGAATACTGGTAAAAATACAAAATCCATTTTCATCGTAACATAAAATTGATAAACAACCACCAATTATTCACAAAATCTAATCTAAATATTCGTAATTTTATGCAAATCAGTCTTAATCATAATACTAACAACAATGCGACTAAAATCATTTCTCTTCGCTTTTCTTCTCCTTATTTCAGGAAATCTCATACAATCAAAAGCAAATGTTAATACAATTAAAATAGCCAACAAACATGTTGAATTTATAGATCAGCTTACCACCCGGTTAATTAAATCACAAGGATGCTTGATATCGCTATACAATGGCTTTGAAGGAGCCAGAAAACAACTTCGTTACACACACATTGGAGATGGATATATCTGTGCTAATTTTATCGATGAGAAATACTTTAACAATTTGCAGACTGAAACAAAGAGTCTCAATACAAAGTATGCAATGTCATTAATTGAGCATGCTGAAAAAGCATATAACATTTATTTGAATATAAACAACTTAAGTAGAGAATTAGAGATTTATGTGAGACTTGGAGATTATAAAAAGGATCAGGCAAAAAAAGCAGATGAGATATTTAGCAAACTGGTAGTTGCCTTTGATGAATTTGTTAAAGAACGAGATGCCTATTTTCAATTTACAAAGGAAGTAGCAAGCCAATTCGAAAACGGAGGTTCCTCAAAAAAATACCTTGCCTATATTGATATGTTAAATTTTATTCTGAACGAAGAAATATTTATATCACAGCTAAAAATTAATTTATGTAGCAAAACCTTCACTTCAAGCTTGCCAACAGATTTGTTATTGAGCCAGTTAAAAGAATCGGACAGCAAACTGGAAGCAATAAAAAAATATGGAGATGATATCCGTTACTTTTTAAGTTCTGCTCAAAATCAGGTTCAAAAAACCAAAAGAGAAGCTATTGACAGATATTCAACAGATGCCCGAGAATCAGATGATTATACCAATAACTTTATAAAAAACTATAGGGTATACCTGAACTATTACCTGATTAACGATTATAACAAATTTGTGAAATCATCAGGACTTCAACTCCTTCAATATCCTAAAATTATTACTGGTTTAAAATTAGATTGTACCAAGAAAGATTACAATCAGAATATAGTTAAGTATGAAGCAAAAGAAATCCCTCAATTGGTCACAATTAAACAAAGTAAACAGATTTCTAAAGAAACTGCAGGAGCCTTAAATAATTACATTGATTTCATCAATACAGAATTACATTACAACTGGGATTTTTCAAGTAAACTTTTCTATTTGAATGAATCAGCAAACCAACAGCTTGAAAAAAAGGCAGAAAAGTTTTACTTAAGCTTTATGTATTACGAAAAATATGCTTTGCCAACTGCAGCTTATGAAAAAACCATTAACGAAAGCAAATTCATCAACCCTGAATACAGCAAAACACTTAACCTTTTGCTAAAAGAGTTAATGGACATCATAACTGAAAAATATCAATTAGTTCTTGCTCTTGATAGTTATATTAAAGAAAAAAAGTTTCAGGAAGATCGTTTTAAAAAGCTCTATAATTATCTGCAACGATTTGAATATCTGATTGATATGTTTGACAAAAGAAAGCAAAAACTTTATGATTACACTCGCCAAATTGCTGAAAGTTACCAACCTGTAAGCGCAAGTCCATGGAATACAGGCGGAACAGAAATGTTGAAGCAGGCAGATGCGGCCTATAAAACTTTGAATATTGTAAGAACTGAATTACTTAATAATACCCTTCAAAAGGTCCTGGCAGATGAAATCACAGAAATTTCAAGAGATTTATTAATAAAAGAATATGATAACCTGAGAGGGTTGAAAAAGATTGGAAGAAATAATGGGAATTGTCCTTATAATCCTTACGAAGACATTGCAAAAACAGCATCTTATTTTTCTGAAAAAACGGAGAAATTTCCTAATACAGAATACATTAACAGAACAGGATGGCCGAAGTATTATAGAGATTTTATTTATCAATATAACGATATGGTTCAAGATATTAACAAATTTGTAGAACTAGCTGCAGGAGGATATGAAACTTTTAGTTATCACAAACAGGCTCCTGTTTTTCTTCTTCAAAACGTTCGTCAGCTTGTTCCTTACAAACTTACCTTGCCAACAGTTAAGGAAGAAGAGCCAATTATTGAACCTAAAAAAGATACCAGTTCTATTTCAATGGATGGGTTTGCGGCCAACAACCTGGTATTACTTTTGGATGTTTCAGGTTCTATGAAAGCCAACGACAAACTACCTCTATTAAGGGCGTCTTTTTTAGAAATACTCCCCTATTTAAGAAATGAAGATGAAATTTCAATAGTGGCCTTTTCAGGTAAAGGTAAAGTATTGCTAAACCCTATATCATGCACCGAAAAAGAAAAAATAACGAAGGTTCTTGAAAGCCTGGAATCAAAGGGGCAAACCAACTTTGAAAAAGGGTTAAAACTTGCCTATAAAACTGCCAGCTCCAATTTTAAGCCTGATGCCAATAATCGAATTATTGTTGCCACTGATGGGGCATTTACTGTTGATGAAGAACTTTATAAACTTTCTGAAAATGAATCTGATAAAAAAATATTTTTAAGCGTTTTTTCTTTTGGAAATAAGGACAGGGAAGTTCGGTCGTTAAGTAAATTAGCAGATAAAGGAAAAGGAAATTATGAATTTATTGAGCTTTCAAATGCTACAAAAAAATTACTACGAGAATTACAGGCCCTTCGAATAAATTAGTAATTACAGTAATGAAATAAAAGGATATAGAGTTAATTCAAAAGGATGTAAACTGGAAATTTGATTTTCGGTTTACATCCTTTTGATTGATTAATCCACTGTTATTGATTTTGAAACATTTTTAGGAACATCAGGGTGAACTCCATGATTTTCTACCCTGCTCTTATTCAAATGTTTGCGCTTTGTTACAGACATATCTAACGCAAGCAATTGTAAAGCCAGCATTGATGTAAACCCAAAAATATAGCAATCATCAGTTTTTGGCAAAGTGATGTACTTGTAGTAGTAATTTTCCATGCCTGCCGGCTTGCCTTCAATTGCTTTTTTTAAATCCATATCTTCTTCTGCAATAAGAATTATATCTGCTCCTCTGATTTTATGAGTATGAATTTGAGAAATGGTAATCCGTTTGTCTCTTTCATCAGGTGGGCAGACAAATATTAATGGATAATTCGAGAAATAATCTTCAATATTTACCTCTTCGCGATAACTTTCATGTAATTTTTTAACCTTTTCATTATCATTCGGATCATTAAATGTAATGTCAATTAATTCACCTACTTCATCACTGAAGTTAAAGTTCTTCAGCATTGAAATATAAGACATAAACTGCTTTTCATCTTTAAACTGATTAGCATGATACTTCTTAAAGAAATTTAGCATCTTAAAGTGCAATGATTCTAAATCCTTAAATGAAAAAATGGTGTTTTTACCCAAAATTGTATTTGGCCCGTGTTTAAACTCTGCAGAATCGTAACCTTCCGTATGATTTAATACAACTTCTCTGATTTTTAAGGCACCTTCCTTTGCTATTCCTATCAAAGAAGTTCCTAAAATATGAAGTGATGGTTTTAGGAATAGTTTTAGTGCAACTTCTTTAATATCATGTTCAACATTTCGCAATGTAAATTCCATAAAGTGCTTTACCTGCTCCAGTTTTACCTTAATTTGCTCATCAGCATTGTTCATTGCTAATGATAAAAGATAAAACAAAGCAATCTGGCTGGTAAATGATTTTGTTGCTGCAACTGCAATCTCGGTTCCACATAAAATTGGCAAATAAAAATCTGAGCGTTCTTGAGGAATTGTTGAGTTTTCATTGTTTACAATAGATAGCAACTTTACATCATCTCCATGCTTCTCCTTGATATCAATGAAAATATCTACCAGGTCTTTAGTTTCACCTGACTGACTAATACCAATAACTATATCGTCTTTTTTTAAAGAAGCAAGGTAGAAAGACCTAAACATCCCCGGGTTAGCCGGAATGATGGATACTCCGCTCAAATAATTGAAATAAGAAGCCGAAACTAAAGATGAATGATGCGAGGTTCCAGAGGCTACCATATAAATGTGATGTCCCTTTTCTTTAGCTTTTTTAAGTAAATCAACTGTTTGTTGTTTGTACTTAACTACAGTTCTTTTTTTCTTCCAGATTATCATTAAATCAAGGATAAAAAGTTGCATAAAATATTCTTCACCAAAGCCAAGCAATTCATTCAATAAGGATGTATCTTCAGAGGTAAACCCAATTGATCTTGCATTTGACAGAAACGGTATATCAAGCATTATAGTTTCCTGATAAACCTTCTTAAATTCCTTATTATTAATTATTTGAAGAAAAGCCTCTTTTAATTCATCATGATCGAAAATATCATAGAGTTTTACCAAATCATACAGTAAGGCCCTGCATTCTTTATAGTTGTATTCAAAGATGGTTTGGTATTGCTTTTCATGTTCTTCGAGCAAGTAATACTTTATTAAAATGTCGATATTTGCTGGAGAAGTATGAATTTCCTGTTGCATAAAATATTTAAACCTTGGCTGAAGAGCGATATCCGAAATGTTCAACCTTGAACGTTTTAAACCAGGTTTTCCTTCTTTCTCCTCATCTACTGAAAAAACGGTGTAATCATTATGAGTAAAATAAATTGCCTCACCTTTAACGAGAGGTATCAAAAACCTGGTCTTAGAAAGTACTGAGGTTAAATCTGAGCTAACAACAATAAATTCACCATTAGCATCAGTACCTTTACCTGCATAAAGTGATGAGCCCGATTTTATTGCAAAAACACCCGGTATATCAGGTGCAGACACGCAAGCAGCATAAGAACCAATCGCTTTTTGTTCAGCATTTCTTATTGCTTGCTTAAAAAGAGAAATTTTAGTTTCTAAATTTGGTTTCTTCTTATCAGTCAATAGTTTTGCATAATAATGCTCAATTAAATGAACCAGCATTTCGCCATCATTATCAGAGACAACTTGGTGCCCATTTTCGCTTAGAAATTCTTTTAAAGTATCTGTATTTGAAATATTTCCATTATGTGCACCAACTATATGTGTATGACATTTTACCTCGTGAGGCTGTGCATTTTCATCAGTAACAGATCCATAAGTAGCCCACCTTACCTGGCCAATAAATTTTTTCCCTTTTCGTTTGCCGATTTCTAACTCTTCTGTGACTACTGAAGGAGCACCCACTTTTTTCATCAGCAAAACATCTCCTTTTTCTGATAAAAATGAAGCTCCCGTACTGTCATAACCACGGTACTCTAATTTTTTTAATAAAAAGCAGGCTTCATTACCAAGATTCTTGTTATCATTTTCATAAACAATTGAAACTACTCCACACATTTTTCCAATTTTAAAGTTGAACTTTTATTAATCCCAATATTATTCCAAACAAATTTTTGAAGAACCTTCAACGATGATATTGGAGTATGCATTATTTGATAACAAAGATGAAAATTATAAATAAATACTCCATTAAAGGCAGGTAGATATGTCCTTTCATAATAGTATAGATTAATTTAGGCAGGGATAAAAGTAGTTTAATTTTATAGAATAACACATGGTCTTTCTAAAAAATAACTGACAAGATTTTTTTTGAAATTAAGCATGGAATGCAAGCATAGGAGTATCTGTTTGAAATAGCATTTTTTTGGTCATGCTAGGATAAAATAATCTTGAAATGAAGTTCCTTTTGTGGGTAGTCATGGCAATTATATCAATCGATCTTTCATTTATGAAACTCTGAAGCGTTTCCAGTATATCTTCCCTTTCTATTATACTACAGGCAAAGTCGTATCCCGAATATAAGTTATTAAAAAATTCACTGATATTTTCAATTTTCTGATGGCTCTGGTCATCCATCTTGCCAATGTGTACAAAGTGAATTTTAACATTGAAAAGATATACCAGTGTCATCAACTTCTTAATTGCCTTATAATCAGACTCATCAAAGTTGGTTGCATAAAGAATATTTACACGTCCTATCCCTTTGTATTTTGACTGTTCAGGAATGGTTAACACAGGCACTTTTGTTTCATTAATTGTTGATGCAGCCACGCTACCAAATTGCGCTTTTGCTTCTTTGGTTTTCCCTTGGGTTCCCATCACTATCAGGTTGGGGCGATATTTTTGATACATGTTTAGTATCTCATTAATAGGATTGCCATTCGCCAATACAAAGTTGAGTTTTACATTATTAAGTTTTTTCTCTTCTATTTCCTTTTTTAGTTCTTCGTACAAACTGATTAACCCAGTTCTGGCCCTTTCGGCTATTTCTGTTATGGAATCATTTAAGTTTACAACATAACTGAGCCCATCTCCATAATCAATTGAATTGATAACCGGAAAATAATAGGCATGCATTAGCATAACCTCAGCATTAAGCATTTGAGCAAGGCCAATGGCATACTGACAGGCGTTTTTTGAATATTCTGAAAAATCAACCGGTACCAATATTCTTTCTATCACCTGCGAAAAAATATCCTGTTCGCACTCTTTAATTCCGTAACTTTTACTAAATTGGTCAAGCATTCGTAAAGCAATTTTTCGGTCTTTCTCTTTCACCTTCACACGCATACCATCTGGTTCATTTGCTTTTACAGCCTGAGCCGGATTTAAATCACACTCTATATGGTGTGATTCAAGTTGTTTGCTAAACAAAACAGCATCTGATTTATTTAATGTAGCAATAGTAATTTGACGGTTTTCCATAACTCAGGATTTTAAAACATTTCACACATTTAAATTTTAGATAAGTTACTGAAAATTAGCCATATTCGTATTTTGGCGCGATTATTTTCCTTTATAAACCCCGAAGGGCTCAGCGTAAGCTAATCCCTCCATAAGGGTTTCGTTTAAATATACGGAAAAAAACGCGGTTAATCAAGTATTTTAAGGCATTTCAGCATCCTTTTGTGAGAAATATATCACTCTGTTAAATTTTCTTCAAATGAATACTTTTTTTCACTAAATTTAAAGTCCTAAAATCAAGCCACGACATGTTATGAAGAAATTTTTATTAAGTCTGTTTGTTATATTTCTTGCCTATTATACAGCCTATCATACATCAGGAGCCTCAGAAAAACAAGATTTATTTGAGCTTGGCAACTCACCTTTAATGTACAGGATAAAATGTGCAATTACTGGAGAAACTGATACAACCGATGCCAATGCTTTATATTACAGGGCAGGAAGCTACATGGATTCAGAGCAATACGACCTTGCAATAAAAGATTACAAAAGGGTAATCGAACTTAATCCGGACATTGTGTATACCCGGATTGATCTGGCAAACGCTTATCTTGCAATTAATGACACTTCCGCTGCAATTTCACAGTATCAGCAACATATTAAACTATCTGATTACCCCGAAGATGCCTATCTTGAACTGGGCAGAATTTACCAAAATCTGGGCTTTAAAGATTCAACAAAATATTATTATGATAAAGCAATTGAATCGAACCCTGAAAATAATCAGGCATGGTACTATTTCGCAAGCTTTCAATATAATAATAAAGAATATGACAATGCTCTTGAAAAAGTAAACAAAGCTATTGAGGGGAATCAGTATGATTTAAATTACAGGAATTTGAGACGTAAAATATATATTAGGCTTAACCAGAATGAATTGGCAAACGAAGAATATCAGTATATTTCAACCAATGATCCTCATTATTTTGGAAATTATGAAGAAAATGCCAGAGAAGAAAGGGATGCAGGAAACTATCAAAAAGCAATTGAATATTACAACCAGGCAATTGATATTAAACCTCTTAATGTAACCTTACTTAACGAAAGAGGATGGGTGTATCACAGCTTGTTTAAGTACGATTCTGCATTAATGGATTTTAAGAAAGCCGCAGAAATTGGTCCTGATTACTACAATTATTTTAACATTGCTTACACCATGGACTTTTTGGATAGCATAGAAGCTGCCATTGATTATTACAACAAAAGTATTGAATTAAAAAGCGATTACCACTTGTCTTACAATAACAGGGGGTATGAATACTATCGCCTTGAAGAATACGATAAAGCTATAAAAGATTACACCATTTCAATTGAGTTAAAAGATGATTACTATCTAAGTTACTACAACAGAGGTATTGCCTACAATCAGAAAAAAAAATATACAAAGGCTATAGCTGATTACAAAAAAGCAAAAAACCTTACAGAAGATAACTCAAGTATTATTTATGACATAGCCCTTACTTACGACAAAGTGAAAAACAAAAACGAAGCACTTTCCTATTTTAATGAATATATAAAATCTGCGGCCTCATCAGATTCAGCTAAAATCAATTATGCAGTTGAAAGAGTAGCAAAACTTTCGAAATAAATAGTTCCCACCTAAACACAAACTGCTGACTTTTACATTATTATATAGAAATCATTGTCTTTATTGAAAAAAATGCATTTTTTTTATCTTTTTCGATAGGGGTGTTTTTTTTTCTTGTTGTCATAAGTTAAAGCAGTTCTTATTTTTATTTTGAATAGAATATAATTTGCCTTAGATAAAGACTGATAGGCTAAATAAAAATCAAACCTATCAAAAATTCATCTTCGGAAATTGTTGTTTCACCCTGAAATTTAATCACTTCAGCTAAAAACATGATTGAGTTTGTAAGGATGAAAAGTAATATTGTAAGGAAATTAAGCAAACTGCGTTAAAAAAATAACGTCTTGACTAAACCGTTTGATGTTTTTTAGCATCTAAGTAAGTATAACCTAAAAAGAAAGCACCTATGAGGAGGATAAAACTGAAACTTTACAAGATTTTAAGGAATGTTGGATTAGAAAGAAGTCACATTAATTTATTTACAATATTTGATGAGGATTTAAGACTTGATCAGTTTGATGAAGCTTGCTATTTATATTATCTGGAAAATAGTTTTAACATTTCTATTCCTGATAAAGATGTTCCAAGATTGAGAACTATTGATAATACCATTGACTACTTGTATACCAGGACAGGGCAGTTTGGTGGTTTAAATTAATTTTTAGGCATAATCTATTCACTATATTTTTTAAAGCTATTCTCACTTTATGAGTATAGCTTTTTTATGGGTTTCTTCGTTTTTTCGAAAAATTATTTTGAATTTTAATAATTCGGATTAACTTTGCGGCCATATAACCAAATTTTATAAAAATGAATTGCTCAAGTTTACATATTGCACTACGCACTTATCAAATAGTTGATGAGAAGGTGGATTATAGACTGGGCATAACAATATAATTAAAGTACAACTTATATTCATTGAAAGGCCCGGGTAAAATATCCGGGCTTTTTTTATTATTAAATTCAATATGATAGCATTATTACATGATATAGCCATTGTCAATGAACAGTTTTTCTGTTCATCTTATCTACGTTATAAAAGTACAGATAAAGTGTACAGAAATTTACGCCGGAAAGTATATTGTTAAAGAATATTTTATTTAACCTGATAAAACCCGGCAGCAAACTGTCGGGTTTTGTTTTTTATGGAAGTGCTGCTATGATGGTGGAATAGCACCGGACTGTAAATCCGGTACATTAGAAACACAGTAAGTTCGAATCTTACCACTTCCACTGCTTGGTTTTACTAATCAAGTTTTTTTAATTTAATATTAACTCTCTGGAATCAAGAAAATTAGTAAAGTTCAAGGCGCAAGAAATTTTGAAACCGCAGTTGACTAAAGTAAATGAGGATTTTAAAATTTCGAAGCAACGAAGAACACTTGCGAAGCTCATGAGCTTGCGAATAAATTTACAATTTTAATGGTTTCAGTAAATTTTCTGCTTATGGAAACATTCAGACTTCACAATTACATTTTAAAAGCAGAAAACGCTTTTGAAAACAAAGAATACCTTGAAGGTATGCATTTTCTGGAGGATGCACTAGGCATTGAACCAACCTATGCAAGGGCGCACAACCACATGGGATGGTTGTACTTATACCCTCTTGAAGATTGGTCAAAAGCCGAAAAGCACTTGAAACTGGCCTTAAAATACGATGCTAACTTTGGAGGCACCTACTTCCACATGGCTCATATTTTATTTGAAAATGCTCGTTTTGAAGAACTTGTTGAGTTACTACAAAAGGCATTGACCGTAGGAACTGTTGCTAAGTCATTTGTTTACAACGAATTTGGTAGAATGTATGAAGTATCTGCTAAATTTAAAACAGCAATTACCTACTACAAGCAAGCCATAAAATGGTGCTTAGATGAAAGAGAATTAAATACAATTAAAGATAACATTAGAAGAGTAAGGCGAAAACGCTGGGATTTAATGTTTTAGCATAATTATTTCAAGTGCGTAAAATAATTGCGCACTTGTTTCTCAACTTTGTAGTGTAAGATTAAAAACGTTCTTTGAATTAAAATATAGTGCTTTCAGCACAAAAAATCTTCCCTAAAAAGGAAGCGCAGGGGAAAAATGGAAGGCAAAAGACCTGACAGAAGTTTCTGTATGGCTTCATAGTGCAATGCTAGTTGGCAATTGTATGCTGCTTTTCCGGAAATTGTTTCTCCACCAACTTGTGTACGGAGGTTCGAATCCTCCTCCCCAACCATTTATGGGATAGTCTAGTGGTTAGGACAACAAGCATGAATTCGTGGGTTCGAATCCCACTTTCTCCAAAAGGGGAAATGGCGGAGTGGTCAAACGCGATAGATTTGGGTTCTATTAATTCTCAAAGCTGATCACTTGTAAAAATGATCGCCCTGAAAGCATGATAAAGTACAACCTGTTTCTTTTCTTCGGAAAATAAAAAGTCCTGAAAAGGCTTCGAAAACTTTGGGATACCGAAAGGCAGGTTTGTTTGCTTTTTTAAAGACCAGATGAACGACTGTTGGCCTGCTAACAGACAGGATTCTTCTCTTCAAAAAACCATTCAAATTCAGCTTTTCTTAACAAAGGTTCCGCTTTTAATGGATGGTTGGCTTTATCAGCTTTCTCTTTATTAGAAATTAGTCATTGGAAATTAGAGGTTCTAATAATTAACCCTTAAATATGTTGAAAATGAAACGAGTAAGAATTAACACAGGAAAAATTGGTTTGGTTTTCAAAAATGAAAACTATAAGCGGGTTCTTACCGAAGGAACCTGGTGGGTAATGTTGAATGAAAAAATCAGAATATACGATTTGGCAAGTATTTTTAATGCTCCTGTAGAGTTAAATATCTTGCTTCGTGATGAGAATCTGGCTAAGCATTTAACTGTTGTTGAAGTAAAAGATAATCAAATAGCTGTTTTATATAAAGATGGTATTTTCCAATATGTTTTAGCACCAGGCAAGTATGCCTACTGGAAAGGAGTGGTTGAATACACTTACACCATTGCAGATTTAAGCAAGGTCGAAATTACTGAAAATATTCCTTTAAATATTTTGCAGAAACCTGAAGTTGCTAAATACGTAAGAGTTTTTGTGGTATCTTCATACGAAAAAGGACTGCTGTTTATCGACAGCAAATTTGCAAAAGAACTAGAAACCGGTATTTACTATTTCTGGAACATTGCAATTCCTGTAAATGTGTTGAAAACAGATTTGCGTCAGCAACAAATGGAGGTTTCCGGCCAGGAAATTTTGACTAAAGATAAAGCTGCTTTGCGAATTAATTTCTACACTCAATACATTGTTAATGATGTGGTTAAGGCATTAACTGAGAACAAGGATTTTGAAAAACAGTTGTACATTATAATGCAATTGGCTTTAAGGGAGTTTATCGGAACTTTAACCCTGGATGAGATTTTGGAGAAGAAAGAATCCATCAATCAATATGTATTGGAAAATGTGAAGGATAAAGTAGAAAAGCTGGGGGTGGAAATCAAAGATTCCGGGGTAAGGGATATTATTTTACCTGGCGAGGTTAAAGACATTATGAACCAGGTACTGATTGCACAGAAAAAAGCGCAGGCAAATATCGTTACCAGGAGGGAAGAAACTGCTTCTACACGTTCTTTATTGAACACTGCTAAGCTGATGGAAGAAAACGAAATGTTATTTAAGCTGAAAGAGATGGAGTATGTGGAAAAGATTGCTGAGAAAATCAATAGCATTTCTTTATCTGGAGGAAACCAGGTAGTAGAGCAGTTGAAGGATATTTTTACTCCTAAGAAAGGTTAAAATAACAAAAAGAGTTCTCGCTGATTATGCCAATTTCGCAGATTGTTATATCTGCAAAATCACCGAAATTAGCGAGTTCTATCTTCTTATAATTAGTGTTAATTCGTGGAATTAGCGGACAAATACTTTGAAAAATGAAACAAGTTATATCAACAGAAAAAGTTCCAATCATGCTTTGGTTGGAAGATATTGAAGAAGGTGCCTTGCAACAGGCAAAAAACATTGCAAATTTACCTTTTACATTTAAGCATGTGGCTATTATGCCCGATAGTCACCAGGGATATGGTATGCCAATTGGGGGAGTTTTAGCAACCAAAGGAGTAATAATACCCAATGCTGTCGGGGTAGATATTGGTTGCGGTATGTGTGCAGTAAAAACTTCATTGACAGATATTTCTACTGATAACCTAAAAAAAATTATGAGCCAAATCAGGGAAACGGTGCCATTGGGCTTTAATCATCATAAAAATGCACAACCTGAGCACTTAATGCCATCAAAGGAAAACATGATTGAAAATGGGGTGGTTGAAAAACAATATACAGCTGCCCTAAAACAATTAGGAACATTGGGCGGAGGAAATCATTTTATTGAAATTCAGCAGGGCTCAGATGGCCATATCTGGATAATGATTCACTCAGGTAGTCGAAATATTGGTTTAAAAGTGGCTGATCATTACAATCACCTTGCTAAAAAATTGAACGAAAGATGGCATTCAGAAGTTGAAAAAGCAAAAGATTTGGCATTTCTTCCAATTGAAACTGAGGAAGCCAAAAACTATTTCAAAGAGATGCAATACTGTGTAGATTTTGCCTTTGCCAACAGAAAACTAATGATGGCCAATATTGAACTGGCATTTGAAGAACAATTTGGTGTGAATTACGAAAGCCTTGATTTTGTGAACATTGCCCACAATTATGCAAATTGGGAACACCATTATAATACCAATGTGATAGTTCATCGTAAAGGAGCTACCAGTGCCAAAGAGGGTGAAATTGGGATTATTCCTGGTTCACAAGGCACAAAAAGTTACATTGTCAGGGGAAAAGGAAATCCAAAGAGTTTTACCAGC
This sequence comes from Bacteroidales bacterium, assembly GCA_050296515.1. Taxonomy (GTDB): domain Bacteria; phylum Bacteroidota; class Bacteroidia; order Bacteroidales; family NBLH01; genus NBLH01. The sequence continues at coordinate 29,204 of JBNKRJ010000041.1, forward strand.
TGTTCGCATGGCGCTGGTCGACAAATGGGAAGAAAACAGGCACAACGGTCGCTTGATTTAAATGCTGAAATTGACAAGCTTGATAAACAAGGGATTATCCATGCTATCAGGAACCAAAAAGATCTGGACGAAGCACCCGGAGCCTACAAAAACATTGACATTGTAATGGAAAACCAAAGAGATTTGGTTGATATATTAGTAGAATTAAAGCCTTTAGCAGTAATTAAAGGTTAAATACTTTTTTGCTTTTAATCAATTAAGGTCAGTATTTTGCTGACCTTTACTTTTAATAATTTAACATCCCTATAACTTAAACTTTCATACGGGTTTATTAACTTAGCTGCAATAATTAATGCAGTAACTTTATGAAAAAGAAACCTTATATGAACCCATATCTGGCTGGTTGTATATTGGGTACAGCTTTGCTTGCAGCCATGTACTTTTCTGGAAGGGGGCTTGGTGCCAGCGGAGGTATTAAATATGCAGTAGTTTCCACCGTGAATGCTGTTAGTCCTGAACATGTTGAAAACTCAGCCTACTACAGTCAATATTTTGAAAAAGAACGCAATCCATTAAAGAGCTGGCTGGTTTTTGAGGTATTAGGAGTATTACTTGGAGGTTTTATTTCCGGAGCTGTATCAGGAAGATTAAAATGGAAGATTGAAAAATCACCAAATATCTCTTCAAAAAGGAGATTATTATTTGCCTTTCTTGGAGGAATATTTTTTGTGTATGGAGCTCAACTGGCAAGAGGATGTACAAGTGGTGCTGCACTATCAGGAATGGCAGTGCTTTCAACAGCCGGCTTTGTAACAATGGTGGCTATTTTTGGTTCAGCCTATTTATTTGCTTATTTTTTTCGTAAAAATTGGTTATAGCGAATTCTTAGGGAGGAGTTCAATTCCAAATTTACTAATTTCTAATTTTTAATTTCAAAAAAATGGGACCATTATTAGTTTTATCAGAAGCGCCAGTTTGGGCAAACCTGCTAGCTGCCTTTTTAATCGGTATCGCATTTGGATTTGCCTTGGAACAAGCCGGTTTTTCATCCAGCAGAAAGCTTGCCGGAATGTTTTATGGCTACGACACCACGGTTTTAAAAGTATTTTTCACAGCCTCTATTTTTGCTTTAGTAGGTTCATTATTAATGAATTACTTTGGCATGATTGACCTTGATATGGTTTTTGTGAACAACTATTACGTAGGTGCAGCCATTGTTGGGGGAGTGATTATGGGAGCCGGTTTTATCATGGGAGGTTTTTGTCCGGGAACAGGACTTTGTGCGCTATCAATTGGAAAAATTGATGCTATTTTCTTTTTGCTCGGAGGCTTTGCTGGTGCCTTTTTATATGCAGAAACATATCCTGCAATTGCAACCCTGGCAACTGGATATTTTGAGGGACCAGTAAAAATAAATGAGTGGTTAGGATTATCCCCTGGCGTGTTTGCTTTGGTTTTAATTCTTGCAGCAGTAGCTATGTTCTGGCTGGCCGAAAAAGCTGAGAAAAGATTTCCACGCCCTGATATTACAGATAATTATTAGAATTGAGATATGAGAAATGAGATGATAGATTTTAAAATAAAAAGACCATCTAAACCATGAATCCAAGAGTAAAAATATCCATTTTGCTGATAAGCCTGGGAATAATTACGGCCTTTGTACCTTTTAAGCACAATAAACCTAATCAGTTAAGCCCAGATCAACTTCTGGAAAGATCTATGGATGAGCAGTTTTCAATAGCTGTTGACAAAGTTGCAAAATATGTTATTGATGAAGATTCTACAGTCTTACTGATTGATTTAAGAACACCAGAAGAATATAAAGCTTTTAATATTCCCGGCTCCATAAATATTCCCTATAAGGATTTGTTGCACAAAGACTTCGGAGGATATCTCGATCAGGAAAAAGTGAAAAATATCTTCTATTCAAATGGTGATGTTCTTGCTAACCAGGCCTGGACAATATGCACCCAAATGGGCTTCAAAAACAATTATGTAATGGCGGGTGGCATGAACGAATGGTATAAAACTGTGATGAAAAGCCAGTTTAGTGGTGAAAGAATTACACCAAAAGAAAATGCCCTGTTTGAAACTCGTTTTAAAGCACGAAAGTTATTTACTGAAATCAATAGTCTGCCAGATAGCCTTAAAGTGAAGTTTGTTGAAGCCAAAAGAAAGAAAAAAAAAGAGCTGGATGGAGGCTGTGAGTAAATTTATAAAATATTGATTTAAAGAATCTTTCTGCACAATATGCTTTAACCAACATAACCACATTGAAATGAAAAAAGATATTTTCAGAATATTGATCCCTGTAATAATAATTCTTGCTTTGGTTATTATCAAATCATCAGATAAAAACAGCTTTGAATTAAGTGCTAACGGGGTTCATGAGTTAAGCCTGAAAAAGGAACACATATTATCAGTTAAAGATTATAAAAATAAAAGCAGGACATCTAAGGTTCTTTATCAATTGGTAGATTTAAGAAGTACGGAAGATTTTGCAATCGGACATTTAGAAGGGGCTATTAATCTTCCCATGGAAAAGCTTCTGGAAAATACTCAATTTCAAATGGATAGCAATCCTGTAAAAAAAATACTCTATTCGGAAAGTATGGCAAAAACCATTAAATCATGGACTTTTTTAGCTCAAAAAGGATATAAATACATATATGTTTTAGACATCCCAAAGGAATTTATTTCTCAAACTCTTTTTGATTCAGATAGTTTGCCTCTTGAAAATGAGGAATTAAAGTATACTTTCCAGCCTGATACTGTGACCAGACTGGAATAGTTATCTATTTTTCCAAAGGATAGTTTTCGATCAAATCTTCAGTAAAGGCCGGCCATGAAAGGCTGTCTTTTTCGGCAACCATTTTATTGTGCATAAAACCATTATTTCCATACAAAAGTGTATGTGCTTTATATCCAAAAAGTTGCAGATAGGCAGTTACAAAACCAGAGCTATGCCCTGTGCCACAATAAACTACAATATCTTTATCAGTAGGAAGTGTTGCCATTTCATCTTTTATACCTAAAGTACCCTTTGGTTTGTAACGTATTGCTCCCGGAAGATGCCCCGATTCGTACTTGTCCCTTCTGTCATAATTAACAATGTAGAAATTAGCAGGGTTTTTGAATAAAGTATCAGCCTTAAGAACTGCGGCTTTAATTCCTTTTTCAAACAAGCTTTTTATTCTAGCCTGCAATATTTCTTCACCTGTTGTTTTACCTGTTTCAAGTTTTGGAAACTCTCCTGCTTGTTGTTTTTCATTAATTTTTGATTCAAGCTTATCCTCATATTTATCTGAAATGGCACTTAACCAATTATCTTGGGCAAGTTCTTTGTTCCAACCACTCATTCCCCAGCGGAGTGAATAAACGTTACCATAGCCCATTAATCGTAGCAATGAAGTTGTATAGCTTGCATACTGACCTGAGTAACAAGCTATTATAATCTTATCGTATTCAAATGGTTTTATCTTCGATTCAAAATATTCAGGAATATCCTTAAAATCAACATTTACAGCACCTTTTATGTGTCCCTTTTTGAAATACTCAGGTTTTCTGATATCAACAACCAGGATATTTTTATCCAACTCATCGTAAACCACTGAAGCTTTGATTAGTGAAGGAAAGTCACGACTATTAGCATAATCTCCTAATTCATTTAAATAATCCATCAGCAGCTTGGTCTCGCCATCTAATTTTACTTCTTTTTTAACTTCTGCCTTCTCGTTTTCGTTAGTTTCTTCTTTAGGTTCATTGTTTGAACAACTAACAAAAATCATCAATAAAACAATAGGCAATATTTGTAAGTATTTCATTATTAATTGTTTTATATGTATAAAAAATGAGGTTGCCTAAACAGCAACCTCTTTACTAAACCTTAAATAAAGTTATAAAATTACCCGTTCTTTATCATATTTAATGGTATCGGTTGGATGTCCTAATTCATTGTATTTGAACTCCATAATTGCAACTCCATTCTCTGGGTTATTAATGATATTTTTTTCTGCATCCATCGCAGTTCTTTCGATAATAGAACCATGTGAATCATATTTATAATGATACACAGGTACAGCTTTCCCGCTTAAAAATTCATCATCCTGATCCCAGTATTTTATTTCTGTCATATATCCGTTTTCATCTAATGCCATTTCAAATTTTGCCCATCCCCAGTACAAATTTGATAGCTGACCTACTGTATTTCGAACTGTAAACTTCTGCAAATCTCCTTTTGGTGTTAAATCAAACGAAAAATAAGAAACACCAATATCCCCGCAATTTTCTGCAGTGCAATCATACAGAGTATCGCCTTGGTAATTAGACATTTGCTGTACAAAACCATTGTCATCATATTCAAATCTCAATTCGTAAAATGGACAAAAGGGGTTAAGAACTACTTCTTCACCAGCCATATTGAACCTGTTTTCTTTAATCATTCCATCAGGTAACTTTTCCCATTTGTAATAAGCAATATTGTTTCTGTTTTCAATTTGTTCCCCGTCTTCTCCGTAGAATTTTAATCCGGTATGTAAACCATCCTTCCCTATTGTGTAAACCGATTTAAAAACTTTTCCATTAACAACTTTTGGATTGCCATCTTTATCAAAATAATGACGGGTTTCAGTACTATCTGTGTATTCAAAAGTTATTTTAGCTGCACCTGTTTCAGAATAGCCCAACAACACACTATCTCTACAAAATTCAATAGAAACAGGACGGTTTTTCTCATCAAATGTAAATTTATAGTTGTTAATAGTTTTTGCTTCTTCTGCTGTAATTTCATGAGTCCCTTTTACAACATCAAAAGGTGTTTCGCTAAAAAGAAGATGCCTGTAGTGCTTAACATTTTCTGTTACTTCATTGTTTTCGCTATTCTCGTTTCCTCCATTGCAGGCAGTAAAACCTAAAAGAACAACAAGCCCCAGTAAAAAAGTAAAATTCGTTAATTTCATAATGTAATGCTTAAAGTTAGTGAATATTGAATGTTAAAATATTAATGGTTAATGAATTATGAATCCTGCCGAAATTAAGAAAAAATAAATAATCGCATGAATAACTATCTTTATTTAACATGGGATTAACATCGCTTATCAACCAAGAAATTTTGCTTTGAGCTCAGGGGTAGGAATCATGCAACTGTCTTTTTTACCAAACCATTTATAGCGATTTTTCGCGACCAAATCATAAACGAAATTTCGCAAAAATGCAGGTATAACAATAAAAACATAAAAAAGTTGCCAGCCTCTTTTAAGTTCCTTTGCAATTTTTAGCGCCGCAGTTGATTTTGTGAATGCTCTCCCCTTATAAGCATACACAAAAGAGTCCATATTCTTTGTACTTATCTGGTGTTTTTCCAGTATTTCCTGCCCATGTTCTGATTGTAAAGGGGCAAATTTGAAAAGGTTCTTTTTGTCCTTTTTTATAATAAATTGCACTCCACTGTTACAAAGATTACAGACTCCATCGAAAAGAATGATGCGTTGCTCCTTTTTCATAAAGCTAAAATACTATTCCTTTAGCAATTTTAGCATCCTTATTTTGATCTAATTTGCTTCAGCCAACTCCTTTAATGCATTGTTCATTTTAACAAAGTTCGCCATTGTTTTTTCACCAATTGATTTCAGTATCATTCTACTAAAAATTCCAGAAAAGCTTTCGCCTTGAACCAATTTTATTTGATTATCAGTCAATTCCTCAATTTTAAAGTAATGATGTCCATCGAAAATGCCTTTAAAAAATAAGTGTCCTGACCAATCGAAATACTTATTTTCATCCACTTTAAGAACCTTTGGACGAAAGGTCTGGGTTTTGTCATTGAGTTTCATCGTTGTTAGTTTTAAAGTTTATGACAAAGATAAAGTAGCCCGATAAAAGAATTCGTTATCTTTTGTTAATTAAGGACTAAAAAGTATTTATTTCTCTTAAATTCTTTTCCAAGTCTGCTCCGCCGCTGCATCGTTCAAGTTTGCAACTCGGACTCCAAACTCTCCAGGTCTTTGACTTACATGCTCTATTTCATTTTTTATTCTTTTCATTTTCAATTTACTCTTGCTTCGCAATTATCGCAGTTGCAAACTGCTTTTATTTTAGGTCCAAGGCAAACTTGAACCATGGAATCCTCCCTGCATACTTGCACCATCAGGTGAAACATCAGTTAGAATTAACCAATGTTTTTCGTCATAACAATTTGATTTTTTGCGACTAAACTACATATATTCCCTCAAATAAAACTCGTTTATTTAAATGCGACTTCATTAATCAAAAATAATTGTGAGAATAAATAAAATAGCTAATTTTATTTTTCTTACCCAAAATTAAAGCTGAATGGATGACCTTAGAATTAAAGTGTGGGGGCTATTCTATTTGTCTAAAAGACAGATGCTTGTATTCGAAATAATTTTCCTTACACTATTCATTTTATTGACTGTCTTCCTTTTTTCATATGAATTCCCGAAGCATTTAGATAATGATGCTATAAATTTTCATGGAAAATATGCTAAATACATTAGCCTGATCTGTACTTTCCTGATTGTTATTGAAACCCAGTTCCTTTGGTCAAAATTTACAAAAATTCAACTCGAAAAAATCAAAGATCAAAAAGACGAAATCGAAAAACAGAAAATACAAATAGAAAGGCAAAACAAAGATTTAAAGGACAGTATCAATTATGCCAGTAAAATTCAATCAGCACTGTTGCCTTCGGTAGGTAAAATGGAGCGGTTACTGAATAACCATTTTCTTTATTTTAAACCAAAAGATATTGTCAGTGGAGATTTTTATTGGGTAGATGATTACAAGGGAAAAACAATAGTTGCTGTTGCCGATTGCACCGGACATGGTGTACCTGGTGCTTTTGTAAGTGTGCTGGGAATTTCGTTTTTAAATGATATTGTTCAAAAAGCAAGCCTTGTTAATGCAAATTTAAATCCTGCAATGATTCTGGATGAACTGTGGGATAAAATGACAGGTGCATTTGCAAAATCGGAAACCGAAGAAAAAACGTATGACGGAATGGACATTTCGGTTTGCGTAATTGATAAAGAAAAAAAGTCAATTGAATATTCTGGAGCTATGCACCCGATTTATGTTGTTACAGGCAATGGAAACGGAGAAAGAAAATTGGAACAGTTCCGAACAGATATTCATTCAATTAGTACTCTTCAATCTAAAAAACATTCATACTCTCGATTAAATGTAGAAGTTAAAGAGGGAGATATGATTTACATGCTGTCTGATGGCTATGCTGATCAATTTGGCGGCTCAAACGGGAGCAAATTTTTACCAAAGAACCTCAAAAAACTATTAGCAAAGATAGCCGGCGATCCTCTTGAAAAACAGCATCTTACACTCAAAGAAAAAATTACTAAGTGGAAAGGTAGTCATCGGCAAATTGATGACATCCTAATCTTGGGGATTAGGGTATAATTTCTATTTTTGCCCTCACTGAGGGATTTTAAATAGGCAACCTGATTGTGACTTAGATAAGTGAATGGTTTCTTATGTCCTTAGAATAAAAATAATTGCTGGAAATACCTGTTCATTTTGAAAAAATCTCAACTTGCTCATATTTATGGAATTTCGGCCATCTTATTCTGGTCAACAGCAGCGGTAGCATTTAAAATTGCATTAACGCACATGGACTTTATCCAGCTGCTTTTTTATTCATCCATTACATCTGGTTTATTACTAATTGTTTTCCTAGGATTTAGAGGCGAACTGCTACAATTACTTAGATTTAGCAGGAAGCAATATCTTCATTCAATACTTCTTGGTCTTTTAAATCCTTTTGCCTATTACCTGGTATTGCTCAAAGCTTATTCGATTTTACCAGCCCAGTTAGCACAGCCACTCAACTACACCTGGCCTGTTATGTTGGTGCTTCTTTCTGCTCCACTGCTAAAGCAGAAGTTGAAACTTAGAAGTATGGTGGCCATCATCATAAGTTTTTTTGGCGTTTACTTTATTTCTTCACGTGATGCTTATTTTGAATTTAAAATAGAACAACCTTTTGGAATCTTTCTGGCAACCAGTTGTTCTGTTATTTGGGCATTGTATTGGATTTTTAATGTTAAAGATAAACGATCCGAAATTTTGAAATTAAGCACTGGGTTTCTTTTCTCAATACCTTTTACCTCTTTAGCTGTTTATTTATTTTCAAACTTTGAACTGCCTGCTACAAATGGTTTACTCGCAGCTGTTTATGTTGGTTTTTTCGAGATGGGTTTTACCTTTATTCTGTGGATGAAAGCACTGCAAATGCTTGAAAGAAATGATAAACTTAGCAACCTGGTATTCATTTCACCATTCTTCGCATTGATATGGATTCACTTGTTTTTAGGGGAAGAAATCTTTAGAACAACAATAATTGGACTAGTTTTTATTATTTTGGGTATTTTCGTGCAGCAATATCAAAAAGTTGGAAGACGGAAGACCGAAGATTGAAAGATACAAAATGGACACATTTTGGACAATGCGCCCTAATAAACTAACTATGATGAAAAATAGGTGAGGATTTTCAGTGGGCAGTTCTCAGTCGGCAGTCTGAAATTTATGGATCATTAAATCTTCAATGTACTAATTGTAAAGATGTTGCAATTAAGTTGAACTAAAGAGAGAAAAAGGAAATGTCTTTTGTTATTTTCAACTAATACCTAATGACAAATAACCAGTGACTTGATTATTATGAGTAAAGAACGAATCATATTAGGCATAGACCCAGGAACCTCGGTAATGGGATACGGTTTGGTTCAAGCTAAAGGCAATAAGCCTGAAATGCTGGCTATGGGTGTGCTTGAATTAAAAAAATACACAGATCATTATATTAAGCTGCAAAAGATATTCGCTCGAACACTTCAGTTAATTGATGAATACCACCCGGATGAACTGGCCATTGAGGCTCCTTTTTTTGGAAAAAATGTGCAATCGATGTTAAAGCTGGGCAGGGCACAGGGAGTAGCCATGTCGGCTGCATTATACCGAATGATCCCAATTTTTGAATACGCTCCCCGTAAAATTAAAATTGCCATAACCGGCAACGGAAACGCCTCAAAAGAACAAGTGGCTGCTATTTTAAAAGGCATGTTTCAGTTTAAGGAAATTCCTCATTTACTGGATGCTACAGATGGACTGGCTGCTGCAGTTTGCCATTTTTATCAAAACAATGCCTTAACACAAGGCGACAGTTTTAAAAGCTGGAAAGATTTTATTGGGAAAAATCCGGGAAGGGTAAGGTAAGAAATAATACTATTAATCTTTTATTGGCGCATCAAAATAGGCGAAGACGCTAGCCTCGCCCATAAATAATAATATGATTACTGATATTCAAACCTAAAATCATCGATATAAATTCGACCGCTTTTCCCTGAAGTAACATAGTTAAATCCTAAATTAACGTTTTCAAGGGCTGATAAATTAATCCCTTTAAAAGAAGCCATTGAGACTTTCACCTTTTTCCATTCTTTGGTGACGATAACTGTCTGTGTAGATGGAACTAGCGACTCATTCCCATTTATATCCTTAATTTTTATTTCGAATCGTTCGTTTCCATTTGTACCTATTACCCAAAATGATAAATAGGCAACTTTGCTGGTATTAAATGCGTTAAGATTCACTCCCCAGCCAAAATATTGTCCCAATTTTAAATTATTCCATTCAATAAATCTTGAAGCACTTTCCTCTTTAATATAATTAAGATCAGAAGTAAATATCTGAGAGTCAACCCCCTCAGGTTTATTCTTGTCAGGACCAGTATAAAAGAACTCGCTTAGGGTAACATTATCATCAAAATCATTAATTATAAAATCAGCTGTTTGCGCATTTAAAGCTAGAGTTGATAGAAAGGTTAGAACAAAAATTAATACTAATAAGATAAATGGATTATTTTTCATTTTATTTCCTCCAAATTTTAGGGTTTAATATTCAAACTGAGTTTATTGTAACGGTTTTACTTGCTATTTTAACTGCTTTGTTGCTACTTCTGATTAAATACAGAACTATTTCCTTTTCTCCCTTTGATGTATACGTGTGTGAAGCCGAATAGCAGTCTATACTAGTTGATGATATCGTATTTTCTTCACCATCACCCCAGGTTATTTTTAGCTTGCTTTCTGTAGTTTTTTCAAACCAAATATTTAAACACACTTTTCCGGTAGGGAAAGACTTGAAATCTTTTAAATCACATGGAGTCACAGATGTTTTTAATTTAGCTTTTAAGATTTTTTTTTGTGGTTCTTTTTTTTCAGAAGTTATAAATATGTCATTCTTTGTCGTTAGTGTATCTGCTTCAATTTTGCTTTCGGCTTTTGAGTCATTTGATGTATAAACTAAATATAATGTTGAAAATAAAACTATTACACCAAAACCAATAATTAGAATCTTGATAATAATAGGCCATTTTTTGTTCTTTAACTGATTTTCAATTTCTGATAATTCTCCCTCATACTCCAGAATATCTTTCTTTAGCCCATTCACTTCCAATTCGTACCGCATTTTATCTTTGGGTGGATCTGTAAGTAGTTTTTTTTGCTCGTACTGCTCTAAAAGAGTATAGCAATCAGCAATAATTTTTTTTAAAGATTTAATTCTATTTTGCTTGTTGGAAATTGACATACAAGGGTTTTCAAACATTATTTTAGGTGTATAAAGGTATTGATTTCTTATTACCAACTAACAAAAAATCCCATCAGTTTTGATGGGATTTTTAAACTAAATAAAATTTATAGGTCGACTACTTCTTTTTATTGCCTGATTTTTTTGAGATATCCTCTTTCTTTTCTTCCACCTTTGTCTGCTCTTTGTAATACCTTATAACTGCTGATTTTGCAGCAGCAATTACCTCCCGATTTACTTTCTCGGTAATGTGTCCTCGATTTAAGTCTTCAACCATGATGTAACCACTGATTAGCAGCAGTTGGACTATCATGTTGTTGATGATCGTTTCTTCATTGTAACCATCGGCAATGTAAAGGTTTTTGCAATCCTGGTAAAACTCTTCGGCAAACTCAGGAATATTTGGCAGATTCATTAACTGATCCCACGATTCGTAATAATTGTTCATCTCAATATTCAAATTTGGATTAACCAGCAATGGCGAAAATTCATGGTTTTTATCAACCGGGTGAAATCCTTTCAGGTTCGATAAATCCACCTTTGTTTTCACATCATCAATACGAACAAATTCAGCTTTACGCATTTGCTCCAGTTGCCACAAACGGAAGTTATACCGATCAATTTCGGGGCTGATTCGATAACCTTTAAAAATATGGCCATACACCTTTTGAATCAGCTGACGAACTTTTTGCTTGTTGGTGTTCAAATACGGGTTTTCAATACGAACTACCTGCATCAGTTTTTTCAATTCTTCTGCTGCTTTTTGAGGCCCGGAAATTTCCCTCCCTGGTTTTCCCAAATCGGTCGAAAGTACGCCAAATGCAATCCGCTTGCCTTTTCCTTCGCCATATTTTCCACGCAGAATACTCAACAGGTGCTTTCTACTTTCGCGCTCGCCATATTCAGAAATAAAAGGCTGCCCACCAGGAGTGCTTGCTAAAGCATTAAACACGCTGTTAAAGAAAGCCCTGTCTAAATAAAACTGAATTGTATTTTCTTCTTTATCAACAGCATGAACATCAAACCTGTTTTTAATAATATCGAATTTAATATCGTCAACAATGTACTCAGCATCATTTTTAACAAAGGATTCACCTTTGAAAACTCTTCGTACAATGTTCTCAATATCAACCTTATCCATCATTTTATAAGAAGAACAAAGGAAAAATTGCCCGGTTGACGGAACCAATTCCCAGTCAAGGATATTATCAATATAGTTTCCATGCTCATCCAGTACTTTTACAATGTTTTCTTTGGCCGGATACCTAAGCAATGTACGTTGAAAGTTTGGATTATCGCCACTAGTCGCCTTTTCCTTTCTTTCACCATGCGAATCACGGTAGAACAGGAAGTTTTCAGGATTATCGTACCTGGTAATACCTGCTTCTTCTTTTGCATAGTTGCTTGCCGATAGAATGATGTCAATCTTAAACGGCATATTGATATCACACAAGCCGCTGATGGTGCTCCTTGAGTTCAAGTCAGTTACATTGCTATCGGAACTACTTTGGAATAACGAGTTGTAATATTTGATGTATTCCGGATCAAAGTCAGTAACACGCGAAAAGTCTCCCACTTCGGTGCCAATTCCATAAATATTTCCTTCTTTATCAGGGAAAATATGGAACATATCGCCAGCAATCAATTTAATAGAACGAATATGCGTTAAATCTTTCTTCAGCCACTTTAACATCATGGCTGCCAGCATTTCAGATTTACCAACACCGCTGTCGCCATCAACATGCACTACAAAAATACCCCCATCGTCTTCCTCAATGGCGAAAAGCGAACCGTGAATTGGTATTCCGCCCATTTCTTTCACTTTTTCATTGATCAAAGTCAAACGTGGTTTTTTAACATTTCCGAAATAGTCAGCTTTATTGTCAAGTGGGCCTATTAATGTTTTGATTTTACCATTAGGTCCGTCCAAATCAAAGTATCCAACTTTTGGGAATGAAAGCACCTTTGTTGGAGCTCCAAGCACATGTACAACATCAGGAATAAAGTTTTGTATTTCTTCCAGCGATGTAATGTCCGGTCCTAACAATCGGTAATTGTCGGATAAGTACTTCATGTATGTTTTCTGGAAAATAACCAGTTCCTTAAACAATCCTTTGTCCACAATCTTACACCTATAATCCTGTGCATCAATATGTTCTACAAACTTCGAAATTCTGTTTCCAAAAAAAGATGCCTGTGGTTTTGTTGCAAGGTTTTTAATGTACTCGTTTGGTGAAGCATCTTTTTTAGCTTTAGCTGCTTTTTTATTTTCCTCACGCAACTGAATTTCCTCTTTGGTCAAATCTACCTTATGGAAGGCATACTCACGCTTCTTGGCATCAGTTGCTTTTCTTGTATGAATTTGCACTGGCTGCTCTGATGAAATCACCCCACACTTGGTCATCACATCCCTGATCCACTTCAACGAACCATTATTGTAGGTTTCAAGGGCATTCGATTTCATTTCAAAATCTTTATACACAGTCACCCCGTGCTGAATCATTTCATTAATACCTGAATTCTGAGCTTTATAGACTGTTTCAACAAATCGAAGCAAAGTGTGCGTATAACGACTGTAATATTCTGTTGCCCGGGTATTATTGATAATGTCAATCAACATCATACTGACTGCCCTCGATTCTTTATGCAGCTCTTTTTGTGTGATTTTGACATCTTTTTGGGCAATTACTTCATTTAAAATAGCCTTTAGGTCGTTATTTAGAATTTTTGAAATAAAATTGTCAATGAACAATTTTACCTCATCATCTTCAAGGCCTGAAAGCTCCTGCTCGTATAAGGATAACCTGTTGAATATCAGGTTTTCAAAATGGTTTTTTCGCTTTAGAAGATAGATGTAAAGAATACTATTACTCAATCCAACCTCCTCAGAAAGAATTTCTTCAGTAAACAAATTAAGGATTAAACCAATGTTTCTTTCAGATAGGCTTAAGCTTCTGAACTTGCCGCTCAACCTGATATTTCGAACAAAGGCCTCAACATACGATTTTAGCCCGAATTGTTTCGCTGATATTCCACTAATATCCTGAAATTGCTCAATTCCGGTATCCACCAGCTCACTGATACTTGGTTCAATTCCCACGTTTTCGAAAGGAAGATTGAAATGAATCATCAGCTCGCGGATGTGCTTTTTCAGAATCATATTTGCACCTTCCAGTTTTTGCTGATCGGCAGCTATATCTTTACTGGCATTAAAGGCCATGATTTTGAATTTGCTGTCAGAGAACAAAATATCCTCCAATTCAATCAAAATCTCCTTCATGGTTGTAAATTCATCAACTCCATCAAGCGAATATGAATTTGGCTGATAATCCAATTTGTTTTCAATAAACTTCAAAATACTTGATTTTCCATACCTTGCCAGAATAGTATCGAAACTCAAATGACTTATCTGAGGTATCTTCTTGTAAATCTGCGGCATTAGGTTTTCATAGATTTTTGTAAAAGCTTTGCTCTTTATAAAATCCTGAATAGTAGCACACTGACCAATATTTTCGTAAAATTCAAATACCGCATTCTTCGATTCACTAATGGAATTAATAGTAACACCACTCTTTTCAGGGAATGAAAGATACAAAGTATCCAGTTTACTGATTTTCAGGCTGTCCAGCTTCTTTTTCGAAATGTTTTTCGTCAGGTAAAAATCGGTCAAAACCTTGTTTACAAAATCTTTATCCCCGGCATAGCTAAATACCTCTGCAAGAATATCTTCCGTGGTTTTTCCTTTATAATCAGGTGATGTTCTTTTATTATAGTAAGTTACCCAATAGTTAAAGAAAATCTCCAGGGCATTTTTAAATTCGTTTCCAAATTCTGCGTAGCTTTTTTCGCTGCCTTCCAGGTAATCGCCAAGTGAGAAACGCATAAAACCAATCTTGTAAGGAATGATGGCAATGCCACGTTGCTCGGCAAGTTTCTTGGTAAACTTTTCAAGTCCTTGGAACGAAGGGAATTTCTCTAACTGTAAATTAAAAAGGAAAGAACCATCAGAATCAACCACTGTTGCATATTCCTGGTAGTTATTTTCTTCAATTACTTTTGTTGCAATTTCTTTGGCAAGGTTCAATCTTTTACTTGATTCATCTCTAAAGATTTTATTCAGCCTGAAACCATTCAATTCTCTTACCAGTTGTCCCTGGTAGTATTTAAAAAATGGCTTGCCCTTATACATAAAATCATCGGGCAAATTAAGCACCTCAAGTTTATCCAAAGCAAGTAACTGCTCTAATAAATAAACATGCAACGGACTGCCTTCGAAAGGCGAATACCTGGTGATTTCTTTTCCAGGTGCTTTTTTAGCTTTTATATTCTCCTGATATTTAGCTAGTTCATCTTTTATGCTTTCTTCAATTTTCTTTTTGAAGCTATAAATAGAAGCATTTTTGGCTAATCTTGCTTCAATGGAATCTTTGATTTTCTTTGCCAGATGCGCTGCCTCAATAATATTCACCAGCATAAATACGGAGTTAGTATTGCATTTTTCAGGTGGATTTTGCTTCCTGGCGTATTCAATGACCTCCTTTTTCCCGGATGTAGCAATAATAGAGCCTAGTCTGATTCCGGTACCACCAAGATTTTTAGTGGTTGACAAAGAAGTAACCAGGTTGATATTTGCATAACTACCAAGATTATTAACTACATATCTCGAAATAGTTCTCCACTTTGGTTCTTCTGCATCATAAGTTTTAACCCCATCATTATAAGCCTCATCCAAAAAGATGGTAATCTTATTCAGGCTAATGAATTTCAGGAATTCCAGCAATGATTCATCATTAAAACTGGTAAAACCTGTTGGATTGGATGGATCGTTAATTACAATTGTTAAATTTTCGCAGAACCTGTCCCAAAGATTTCCAGAATCGTCAAACAACTGGAAGGTACTCTTCATTCGCTGCAACTTGGTTAGCAACCGGGCAAAATCAATTCTTCCTTCATCATCATTCCCGATTTCCAAATCAAAGGGGTTCAAATCAAATCGATCATCGGGGAATAAATCCTGGTATTCCCATGATAAGTCCTTGTCATACAATATGTAAGGCCTTAAAGAAGTGTCAGAATGGAACATGATATCCCTGATGATCATCTGAACATCATCCGAGATGGATGTTTTATCAAGGTTTGCTAAATCGCTAATAAAGCTTTTGATAATAGCTTGTTCTTCAGGAGATTTTCTATCGTACCGTTCTTTAATACCCAAATCGATCAGGAAATTGTGAAAACGTCCTGTATTATCCGCTGTATTTTCTGATTTGGTTACAAATTCCTTGTATTTTTCCAGGAAGAGGTTGATTCCAAAATTCTTATGGAAATGGTTGTGAATTGTCCTGTCATAGTTCGTGGGAATAATATCCAGAATCACCCTGCATTGCTCAATAATTTTAGGACTAACTTCCTTTAGCGGTCGTTGCAGTAACCACTCGCCATAAGTTTTAATCTGGTTACGCCCACCACCTTCATTAATGGTTGCAATATGTATTTCCTTAATATCAGAATAAAAATACTTGCGGGTCCGTTCTTCAAATTCATGAATTAAGTCGATGTTCTGAACCTTGAGCTTTTTAGGATCTTTTGTTGCCAGAATAAGATCAATGTAGTCTGCCAGTTTTGTAAGTGCATACTTATCCTTAATGATTTGCTTCGAGAAATCATCAAATTTAAATAGTACAATGTCCCGGTCAGGATCGTTTGTTTTTTCAAGCTGATCTTTTTTAAGCTCAGTCAGTTCACTGTCATAATCCTTTATTTTACTAAGAGCCAGCTCTTTAAACCTTTCAAGACTTTTGGTATTGATTTTATCTAAAATTAGTCTTAGGTTTAACTGACTATTCGCCAAAGCTCCAAGTTTTTTAGTATGGACCTTATTTAATGTGTTGATAATTCCATTGTGAAAAGCAAAAACCAACGAAGTATTTGTACTTAGAGATTCAGCAGAATCGTCAATAATAACAATTCTTGTTAAGTATGGAAACCAATGCCTTTTATTAAAAATGTTCTTTCGCATTGATTTGACTTTAACAAGAAAAAGCGTAGAGTAATCTTCAGCGACCTTATCGTATAGTTCTTCTTCGGTAGTAAAATCCAGTACTTTTACGTTGTGTTTGCTAAATACCTCTTCAGAAATTAGTTTTATTGCCAAATCGGCACCACCACTAACAACTGTTCTAATGAACCCGTTTAAGCCCTTAAAATTAATGGTTAGCTCTGTTTGATTAAGAAAATCTTTGCGCTCACCAGGAACAGTATAGTGCGAACTTTGTAGCACCATTTGGTCCAACACATTCAGAAAGTAGTTCCATTGGGCTTCTTCTTCATCGCCGTTGACACCAATTACATCACGAAACTTCTTTAATTCTGAAGCTTGTTCGCCAAGTATTAATTTATAAGTATAATCGAGTTGTTTTTGAGTTACAGGCGGAGTTCCAACCGAAAAATCATGAGAACCTAAAATATTAAGAGATTGTTTTTTCTTTTCTTCGTCAATTGACTCATGATCAATCAGATAGGTCAGCTTTTTAACAAATTCAAGTTTTTTATCCTGATAGATGAATGCTTTTGAATTTTCATGTGGATAGAGCATTAAAGAAACGTCGGTATATCCTGGTATCAGTTCTTTAAGCTCAAGTAAAGCCCTGTCTATTTCTGCAAATTGTTTAGCAGGATCGTCAGGTTTTTCATAGCAAAGCTTTACAAAATTAGTCAGTTTTTCAACAATTGCTACAGGTAGAAAGTTTTCGGCATTTTCGCCTAATGACTGGTATAGATTGATGATTTCTTTAGCATCGTTTGCCAAACCTGGCATGGGTTTTCCTGTGATGTACATAATTTTCAATTACAATTAGCATAAAAATAAGGCGTTAATTCCTTTAAATTTTAGTATCCTCTGTCGTTTAGTAAGTTTGAAACTTCAATTTTTCTTGTCACAGGACATTAGCCATTGGTCATTAAAGCCAACATCTAATGCCTAATGACAAGTGACTAATGACCTGTTTTTAAAGCAAAAACCAAACCAACGAAAGTGATTTAGAATCTGCAATATACCAAAATTGCCCCATCAAAGGAGCAAATTAGTAAACAAAAATTGGGCAAATATAAGTATTATTTTATTAGCAACAGTGCTCTATTTTTATTAAAATTTTAAATATAACGAATATTTAACGTGAAAATGACATGCAATGCGGTTTTTTCATCGGAATTTGTTATTAATTCACTTCTCTTAAAAACTAAAAACCGCAGATACTTGATTAAACAAGTCTTCTGCGGTTGCGATGAACTAAAAAGTTCAATAAAAGTCTATTGTTTATGGCCTAATTTGCATCAATTATGTTTCCTGAGCCCTCAATAATGACTGATAATGAAGGGAAACCCTTGTAATAAACATCACCACTGCCTTCAATGCTCACAGTTAATAACTCTGAAACATTTAATTCGGCATCGCCTGAGGCAATTATTTTAACTTTACTGGTTTCATGTGTAAAATTAAATGCGTGAATATCTCCTGAACCACTTGTGTAAAATTCTGCCTTTTTAGCTGTTCCTTCAAGACTTATGTCGCCTGATCCCTCAATTGTAGAGTAAAGGTTTGTACAATTTGTTTTTAGTTGGATGTTCCCAGAACCGTAAACCGACAAATCGACCTCTGTTGCATCAGCATTAGCAATTATATCTCCAGAACCACTTACATTTAAATAAAGATTCTCTTCTGAAATAAAGTCAGCATTTGAAATAATCTCACCTGTTCCTCTGATATCCAATCCTTTTAGAGATTTAACAGTCATGTGAATTTTTATAGCTTCGCAACGTGAAACGTCTTCATCAAAATAAAGTTTTAGTAAGCCATTGTCAGTTGCTTTAATTATGTTATCCAGGATGTTTTGCTGAGCATCAATTCTAACACTTTGCTTCTCGCCTTTTTCAATATATACAGTTGCTGGTATTTCAAGGATAATTCCCTCAACTTCAGGAACATTTACATCTTCAGAAACCACTGGGCCTTCTCCTCTTATTCCTTTTAAATTCCAGTCTTCGCATGATGCAAACAATGCTACTAATACAGCTATTGCAATGTTAATTGATATGTTTTTTATCTTTTTCATCTTTTTTTGATTTTAGTTTTAAGCTTCGTTTGTTGGTTTTGTTTTGGATTGACGAATTACTCAAGTAATTTTTTATTTGTTGTATTCTATGGTAATTTAACTGGTAAGTTCTAAAACCTGATGGCTGCATTAAATCCTACAAACATTTTTACGTTCACTTCATCATGGTTTTTGTCGTAAAAATACCATGGTGCAAAGGTGCTTTTAGAACCAATCCCCTCTCTGAAATCAAACTCTGAAACCATTACATTGTAAGATGGTCCTGCTACAATTTCAAGTCGGTTAGTCAACTTATAGGATATATTTAATTTTAAGGTATTCAATAAATTAACTTTGTCGGTATGCCATTCATTTTCATTTACTTGCTGGCTTGTTGCATCAATATTGATATTCATTTTTGGACTTAGGGCAAACACAGAACCAATACCATAACCATAAGACCAATAGGTATCTTCGCCTGTTTGCTTATATCCAACAGTAAATATGTTATAGAAATGTGGTACCCCAATTTTGAAAGAAGCATTTGCAAATAACGATTCACTGGCACCTAACTCAAATCTGTAATAGCCATGTTTTACAATACTTAAAAACCCGACAGGTATGCCATCAACTGAATCTGCAATGTTTAAAAAACCTATTTGAGCACCTTTAACCTTTTTTGCAACATTCATAAAGCCAGACACTTGCGCTCCGTCTAAATCCTTTGCAATGTTGATAAAACCGGCAACCTGAGCTCCATCAACACTATCTTTTGAAAAGTTACCAAACCCTGATATCTGGGCACCTGTTGTACTTTTGCCGGTTACGTTCACAAAGCCTGAGCCTTGCCATCCTTTCATTTTTCCTTGAACAATATTTATATAACCTGCCCCCATGAAGCCTGAGGTATTGTCAGTGTTTAAGTTCAGGAAACCTGCAAACTGGCCTCCACTAAACTCTTTACTTTGATTGTAAAATCCTGCAGCTTGTACTCCATTTGTTTTCCCAAGATTTACATTAGTGAAGCCCGCTCCTTGAAATCCGTTTACATCGCCTTTATTTGTGTTTGCAATAGTTCCAACTTCTATGGCGTTTACTCCACCATTTACTCCCCACAAGAGATTAAGTGAAATATCATTTGAATATTTATAAGAGTTTGCTCCGTTTGTGCCAATTGGATAAAAAAACGTGAATTGAACAGGCTTTGATGCCTTTTTTGAGTTCTCAATGTTGTTTTCTTCCGAAGTGTTTTTTAACGTTTCCTGTGCATATGTTGAAGAAAAAAAAACAATGCATAACGCAAGTACGAATATTAATTCGAATTTACCAGTTTTCATTTTATTCATTTTAAAGTTCTATACTTTCTTTTGATCTCTAATCGCGCGCTATTAGAACTTTAAAAGCAAGTTGTTTTGTTTTTAAGTTTTATGGCCCTGCTTTTACCTAATGACAACCGGAATTATTTTCACCCCTATTAAAATGTTTTTTAATAACAATTTGCAAAGAATTTAAACCAAGGTAAATTATTGACTTACAATAAATTATACAGATTGAGATTTTTCTGTATTTTCTTTCAAAAACATTTTCGAGATTAATAAATGTTAAAAAGCCAATCAAAATAAATCGATTGGCTTATGCATTTATTTGATCAAATAGAATTTTTATTTTTTATTCATCCTTTTTATCAAGTTCTTATGCTCAATCTCAAGTTGTTGTACTTCAAATTGTAGTTTTTTTTGTTCCTGCAAGATTGTTTCATGTTTTTTTGTGAACTCTTCCTGTATTCTTTTCTTTTCTTTGTTAGAAGTATTGTTCTTTTGTGCTTCACTCATTTCCAGCTTCAATTTTACTGAAAGTTCACTAAGCTTTTTTTCCTGTGCTATCAAATCTGCTTTTTGTCTCTCAAGTTTGACCATTTGTAATTTTAAAACCTCTTCCTCAGTTTTTCCATTGTAATCAGGATTAACATCTAATTTTACATCCAATTTATGTGCTCCCTTTGACTTTTCTTCAAACATTTGCTTGTATTTTTTGTGAATTTTATCACTTTGCTTTTTGCCGTTGATTACAAGCTCGTTTTCTGTAAAGTTTATCCTATAAGAAACGGCATCCTTTTCAATTAGTCCGTCTTTTTTCATTTCGTCAATAAGGCTCTCCACAATTTGCATTTTGTGTTCATGAATTTTCATCTGCTTTTCATGCTCAATCATTTCCAGCTCATGCTTCTTCATTTGTTTTTCATGCTCAACCAGCTCTTTTTCAAATCGTTTCATTTCCATTTCATGCTGAGCTAGTTCCTCTTTATGTTCTTGTAGTTCCTTTCTCTTTTCCAACATCTCTTCCTTTTGTTCCCTTAATTCTTTTTCATGAGCCACCATTTCAGCTTCATGTCTCGCCAAGTCAGCCTCATGCTTTTTCATTTCAGTCTCGTGCTTTGCCATTTCTGCCTGATGCTTTTTCAATTCAATTTCATGTTTCTTAAGGGTATCAAAACCAAACTCAATCTCTTTTTTGTAATCACCCCATTCACTTTTAGGTATTTCTTTACCATTAGCATAAAACTTTTTTACATTTCTATTTGCATCAAAAATTAATCTGTAGGATACACCATCTTTCGAATAATTAATAGTGCTTTGTTCACCATCTGTTCTAATAATTGTGTCAAGAATGACTGTGGATTCATCGTTCACTAATTGCTTTTCATTGATTTTCAAATCAGATCTATTCACTGATAATGTTCGATTTATAGAACGTAATTTGTTCGCCTTCAATGATTTTGTATTTATTTCATCATTTTGGGAGTTTTTAATAATGTTTGAACTAAACGACATTATTGTCAAACTGGCCAGCAATATGAATATTGTAATTATTCCCTCTTTCATTGTTACTTTTGTTTTTTGCGGATTTAAAATTCTTTTAACTCTGTTAAACAAAGAAGCTTTATTACCAGAAAAAGCTAATGCAAGCAATGTTTTTTCGTGATTTAAAACTTCTAAGTTGGTAAGCGCAGTAGCCAATGCTTTTCTGTCGATATCAGCTAAAATTGCCAGATCATCGCAAGCATTTTCTCTTTCGTTTCGGATGTTTTTGGATATCCAGTAAATTGCAGGATGATAAAAGAATAAAACTTCAATGATAGATTGGAAAATATTTATCATGTAGTCATTCCGCTTTATATGAGCCAGTTCGTGTGCCAAAATTGCCTCCACCTGATTATGCGAAAAGCCGGAGATAACACCTAAAGGTAAAATAATCACAGGCTTAAAGTAACCCACCACAACCGGCACTTTAATTATTGCAGACTGAAGAATTTGAATACTTCTTCGAATGCCCAGCTTTTTTGAAAGTTTAAAAAGTTTAGCTTCCCATTGTTCTGGCATTGAGTAAGTTTGATAACTTTTCAAACGCTGACTGTAAGCCAGCCCCCCAATTATTTTCAGAAACAACAGCATCACTATAAGATTCCATATTACCACAATCAAGGGCAGGTTTCTTTCGAAATAACTCCTGAAGTCATTCAAAAATGAAGATTGCCAGTCAGTACTTGTATTTTCAATCACTGCATCAGCAAATTCCTGCTCAACCGGTGTTAGATTAAACACCTGCGTAGCTGTTATTTCATCTTCATTATACCCAGCGTATTCATTAATAAATGTGATAACTGCAATTAAAAAAGTAATAAGTAACGCAACAACCGAAACATAATACCTGATTGAAGAGCTGCTCTTTTTTAAAATAATCATTAAAATGCTTAACAAAATAGCCATGAGTGCAATTTGCCATACCGAATGTAAAATGGTCCATCCCAGAGCATGTACAAATTCATTTGACGAAAACAAATTCAAAATATTCATTTTTCACCCCCTTCCTCTAACTTATCCAACAGTTTCCTGATTTCATCCAACTCTTTTTTTGAAGTTTTTCTGTTCCCCAAAGCCTGCATGACCATCTTCATAGCCGAGCCACGAAAAGTTTTATCCAAAAATCGGTCTAGCAACTGTTTTTGAACAACTTCTTCTTTTACTCCTGCTTCATAAACATGTGTTCTGCTTTCTTCGTTACGACTAACAAGCTTTTTTTCAAACATAATTTGCATCATTTTCAGTGTGGTAGTATAGCCTGTACTTTTCTCTTCATTCAGTTTGTCATTTACAAACCTCACTGTAGAGGGACCATATTGCCATAAAACCTGAAGTATTTGCAATTCTGCTTCTGTAGGCTTTGAGTTATTCTCTTTCATCATAATTCACATAAATTACGAAACGTTTCGTAATACAAATTTATACGAAGAGTTTCGTATTTCCAAGTTTTCTACGAAATATTTCGTAGAAAAGAAGTCGTTTCTGTTTAACTTACTGATAACAAGCAGCTTGATAGTTTAATTTCTTTTAGTCCTTAATTTCTTTCCAGTCGTTAAAAGGCTCAGGAACCAAATGTTCGTGCCATAATTCCTCAATTTTTTTAGTCTTCTTATCAACCTGGTAGCACCATGCAGCATCACCTGATTGGTAAGTCACTTCAAAATATCCTGGTTCTTCTTTTATTTCGTAAGAGCTCCCTGATTCAACCATCCTGGTATAATCATCTGTGTTTAAAGCTAATTTGATTTTTGCTTCGTCATCCGGAGTCAGTTTGTATTTTCGAATGGTCGGGTCGTAATCATCATAATTAACCTGCGTACCATTATCAGAAAAACCAATGTAAATGATATAGTTACGGTAAAGTTTTTCTTTGGCTTCGTATTTAAAACCCATAGAGAAATAAACAAAAACAAAGTCATTATCAGCCATAACCCTGACTTTTTTCTTTTTTATTTCAGAAGTATTTATTCCCTCTTCATTCAAAAACTCAATTGCCTCACTTATAATAGATTTTTTCCCTGACTTCTTTAATTTTTCAATTTTTTGAGAATAAACTGATCCCATAATTACAACTATAAGGAAAAATAAGAGATGAACTTTTTTGAGCATAGTTTTTATAGTAATGATTCAAAATTCCAGGAATATTCATAAAATTACTCTAAAAATGGATGATGTTTTTATTTTTGCCAACAAATTCTAATAAGATTTTAGTCCAAATGAATAAAGCTATAAACGAAAATGCATTCGATACTTTTCCATTACTCGACAGCGAGCGATTAATTTATCGTGATTTTAAAGAAAGTGATGCTCAGAATCTTTTCGAAATCCGCTCGGATAAACGGGTGATGAATTATATGGATACCTTTAAACATCAATCAATTGATGATGCTAAAGCATTGATAGACAGCATAAATACTTCATTCGAGGAGAAAAATGGAATCAACTGGGTAGTTATTGAGAAATCAAGTGAGCAATTTGTAGGTTATTTTGGTTTCTGGAGATTAATGAAAGACCACTGCAGAGCTGAAGTTGGGTACGCATTAAGTCCTGATTTTTGGGGAAAAGGTTATATGACTGAAGCAATGAATAAAATGATTGGTTTTGGGTTTAATGACCTAAAGCTGCATAGCATTGAGGCTAATGTAAATCCAAATAATGAAAGCTCAATTAAATTGCTTGAAAGATCGGGTTTTAGGAAAGAGGCCTATTTTCGCGAAAACTATTTATTCAATGGAGAATTCATAGATAGTGTGATTTACTCCTTACTGGAAAGTGATTCAAGATAAAAGAGTTCCTACGTTGATTTCAAAGATGAAACCAACATAGGAACCCTGACTACGGAAATGGTGTATTTTTAGATTTGAGTTTTATAGTGAATTAGATCTCACTTTCTTCTACAAGACTAGTCTGATACTCACCTCTTTCAAGCATGACAGCATGATACATGCTTGCAAAAGCTGCTGTTATCCGGATGATTCAGTTTGACTTAGAATTATTGTTGGAAATAGAAACACTACAAGAATAACTATCATTGGTTTCATAATTCAGTTTTTTAGTTAAAGTTAATCAATTTTATTTCAGAACGGATAAAGATATCTGCACTTAGCCACTTAGCCAATGTTGTCTATGTTCCACTTTCGTCGTCATGCACCTAAAAACAAAATAAGATTGTCCATACTAAAAGTGTTTTTTATTTTTACAAAACAAACCAAATAGCTTTTAATGTACTCATTTGTAATTCCGGCATTTAACGAAGAAGAAAACGTAAAATTGATTTATCAACGACTGCTTGATTTAATGAAAAAGCATGACAGGGGCTTTGAAATCATTTTTGTTGACGATGGTAGCCGAGACAAAACAAAAGATATTTTAATTGAACTAGCTAATGGGGATAAGAGACTAAAAATCATAAGTTTAAGCAGGAATTTCGGACACCAATCAGCTCTTACGGCAGGATTAAAATATGCAAAAGGAGATGCAATTATTTCATTGGATTGTGATTTACAGGATCCTCCTGAAGTAATTGAACAAATGATTGAAAAATGGAAAGAAGGAGCAGACATTGTTTACGCAAGACGTATCAATTATCGCAAAGATAATTTCATAAAAAAATTAGCATCCAAGTTTTATTACAGAATCCTGACCAGGATGGCCGATATTGATATCCCAAGGAATGTAGGTGATTTCAGATTGGTTAGCAAGGTAGTTTTGGATGAAGTGAACCAGATGGATGAAAAATCCAGATATTTGCGTGGAATGGTAGCCTGGACAGGATTTAAACATGATTTTGTGGATTATTATCGACCCGACAGAGAGCATGGGACTCCCGGTTACTCATTCAGAAAGCTCATTACACTGGGTATGAATGGTTTCCTTGATTTTTCGTTTTTCCCATTAAGAGTAGGATTTGTTCTAGGGATTATAAGCATATTTACAGGGATGGGTTTGTTGATTTACCAGTTCTTAGATTTTATTATCAATGGCGCATACTATCACCTTTATAAATGGCTTTCTGTTGCGACATTTATTTTTATGGGTTTTTTGTTTATGCTGATTTGGATAATAGGTGAATACATTGGGAAAATTTATAATGAGGTGAGGTCCAGACCGATATATATTGTGAAGGAGAAAATAAATATTGAGGAATAAGTTTTGAAAATTTTGATGCTAAATAATGAATATCCTCCACTAGGAGGTGGAACAGGAACAGTAAACAAAGAAATACTTGAACACATAGCTCAATATCCCGAGATAAAAGTTGATTTAATTACCAGTAGTATTGAAAAAAACAATTCTATTTTACAGTTATCTCCAAATATTAGAATTATCAGGTTAGGATTAAAGAGCAAGAATATTCACCATGCTTCAAACCTTGAATTAATAAAATATACCATAAAAGCATTTCTTCATGCAAGAAAACTTCAAAAAAAAGAAGGTTATGACTTTAGTTTTGGATGGAGTACAATTCCTGCTGGCTTCGTTTGCTATTTATTACTAATATTTTTCCGGCTACCATTTATAGTTAGAGTTGGAGGGCCTGATATTCCAGGATTTGAGGAGCGCTACAGAGTAGTTTATAAAATTATTTCTCCAATTATTAAACGCATATGGAAACAGGCTGATCTCATAATTACAAAATGCCAGACAGAATATGAGATGATTAAAGCAATCAATAAGAATCTTCCTTTAAAAATTATAAATAATGGTATTGATATTGAGAAATTTACAAAAAAAGAGTTTGCTGATAGCACTGTTTTGAAAGCGATTTGTCCTGCCAGGTTAATCAAACGAAAAGGACAGGATGTTTTGATTAAAGCGGTGGCTTTATTAAAGCAAATTGGAATTTTATTTCAAGTTGATTTGATTGGAGATGGCGATGAAAAAGAAAACTACATTAAACTTGCACAAAAATTAAATGTATTAGATTCAATTAATTTCAAATCATATATACCAAGAGAACAAATGCAAAAAGCTTATCATGAAGCAGATGTTTTTGTCCTACCGTCATACAATGAAGGAATGAGTAATGCATTACTTGAAGCTATGGCTTGTGGTTTGCCTGTGGTTGTTACTGATGTTGGAGGTACACAAGAGCTCCTTGATGATGGAGAAAATGGATTTGTTTTTCCTGTGGGAAATGTGGATATGCTAAGTCAAATATTGGAAAAAATAGCAAAAGCACCCGCTCAATTAAATGAAATGGGAGTAAAATCAAGAAAAAAAGCAGAAGCATTGGGCTGGGATAAAATCTTAGATGAATTTTTAGACATTTTTGAAAATTATTAGTA
Source organism: Bacteroidales bacterium (assembly GCA_050296515.1). GTDB lineage: Bacteria > Bacteroidota > Bacteroidia > Bacteroidales > NBLH01 > NBLH01. The sequence continues at coordinate 56,057 of JBNKRJ010000041.1, forward strand.
AATGTGTGGAATAGCTGGCTTCAATTTCAGAGATGAAACTATTATAAAAAAGATGAATGATTCACAGGCTCATCGAGGACCTGATGGTGAAGGTCTTTTTATTGATGATTTTGTTTCTTTAGGGCATAGACGACTTGCAATTATTGATCTTTCAAAGGATGCGAACCAACCAATGCACTATAAAAATCTCACCATAGTTTTTAATGGTGAAATTTATAATTATCGAGAAATAAAAAAAACATTATCAAAAAAGGGGCATTCCTTTTATACTCAATCAGATACTGAAGTAATCCTACATGCTTATGAGGAATGGGGAACTGATTGCCTAAAATACTTTAACGGAATGTGGGCATTTTGCCTTTATGACAAAAATAGTCATGAACTTTTTCTTTCAAGGGATAGATTTGGGATAAAACCACTTTTTTATTTTATTGATAACGAAAGATTTATTTTTTCTTCTGAAATTAAGGCAATCAAATGTCATGAGATAAACCTGAGCATTAATCAAACAGCAGTAAATCATTATTTTTACCAAAAATATATTGGTAGAGGGCAAACTATTTATAATGAAATACAAAAATTGGAAGAAGCCCATTATATTCAATATAACCTCACGACACGGGAATTATTAACAAAAAAATACTATCATCTCGAAAATGAAATTGAGACTGCTAAATCAGTTAATTTTAAAGAAAAAAAGAAACTAATTTCTGAACTTATCTGTGATTCTGTTGAAAAACGTCTGATTTCAGATGTTCCTGTTGGTAGTTTTCTGTCAGGAGGCATTGATTCATCAGTAATTTCAAGTATTATAGCAAAAAAACATCCCCATTTCAAGGTATTTTCAATTGGTTTTAACGAAGATACCTTCAATGAATTAGACCATGCAAAAATAGTGGCAGCAAAAATTTCAGCTTCCCACCATTATCACACTTTAAGCATTGATGAGGAACTAATATTTGATATTATCGAAAAAATAGATGAACCATTTGGCGATCCTTCGCTGATTCCAACATACTTATTATCAAAAATTACAAGGGAAAAGGTCACAGTTAGTCTTTCTGGTGATGCGGGTGATGAACTTTTTGCAGGATATGATACTTATTTGGCATGGAAAATAGCTCGTTTTATCCCACCTTTTCTGGTCAATCTGCTAAAACGAACCGTTAACATTCTACCTGCCAGCGATAAAAACCTGCATATAAGTTTTAAAATAAAGAAGTTTATTAAAGACTGGCATAAAAATGAGCAAATCCGACATCTAAATTGGATGTCTCAAACCGATTCCGAACAAAGAAAAAAACTCCTTAACAAAAATTATATCCCAATAAATAAGCTAGTTAGAACAACTGATAGTAGTGGTTTACTGTCCATTCAATTAAACGATTTTAGAAATTATTTAAGCAATGATATACTGGTTAAAGTTGATTCTGCAACAATGATGAATTCCCTGGAGGCAAGAATTCCTTTTCTTGATTTCAGATTAGTTCCGCTTGTTTTGAGTCTTTCGCCAAATCAAAAAATAAGGAGATTTAAAACAAAGTTTTTTTTAAAGAAGTTTGCATTAAATTTGGTTCCCAAAAAGATCATAAATAGAAAAAAAGCTGGCTTTTCAGTACCTTTATCATTGTGGTTTAAAAAATCTTCAAGAATACAAGAAGTGATTACTAATAAGCAGTTTTTCGAGCATGGTTTTTTTGATTTTAATTTTGTACAAAAACTATTTCAAGAACATTTAAATAGTAAAAGTGATAATTCACGTGTACTGTGGCTAATCTTTGTTTTTAATTTGTGGTACAAGAAACAAAAAAAATAGTTTATAAGAATGTCAAAAATCTCGAAAAAAAAGAAGTTAGTAAAATCAACAGTTAATTCTGAAAAAAAAGGAAATAAAAACATAAGAGCAGCAAACCCTCCTAAAACATATGCAATCATTTTTGCAATTATATCTTTACTAATTGATTTCTTGTTTCTTCCAAAAAGAAGTGAAATAAGTGAAGTAGGAAGTAATCCATTCTTCTTTTTCTTGATCTCTTTAATCGGTTCAGCAGCTATTTTTATTGGATTAAACTGGAAAAATATTGAACATTATAAAAACTTAATAAAATACCTCTTCCTGCTATGTCTTGCATGCTTAGTTCTTTTTTTTGTGGCTGAAGAGATTTTTATTAACGATAAAACCAGCTTTATATGGGAAAGAATAACCCTTTATACTTCTAGCCTGATTGCCCCCCTGTCTTTAATTGGCTTTATGTTGGTTTACTTATACAAAGAACAAATTCTGGATTACATTCAACTGCTATTTCCTTTTAATAAAAAAGAGATTCCTAATAACGAAGTTAATTCAAAAGAACAGTCGCAACATTCAACAAAACGACACCAAAACTTTTTTACAGTTGGTGTATTAATTCTAATTGCCTCCATTTCACTATTTACAATATTTTACAAGCTTGATGGTTTTGACTTATTTTCAGATGAAACACAAGTTACACAAGGTGCTGCCGGATATTACCATACAGGCGAATTTAAACAATGGAGTTTTATTCAACAAAAAACGGTTGGTAATACTTATGACCGGGCATGGCCTCATTTATTCCTCGTTGCTCAGTCTTATAAAATATTTGGAATAACTCCCTGGTCATCCAGATTCCCATCAGCGTTATTTGGTATTATCTTCATTATTTCTGCATTTTTTATAATTAAATATTTTATAAAAGATCATACAGTTGTTATTCTTTCAACTCTGTCTTTTTGCTTGTATTACAACTATTTACAACTATTCAGATGGGCGCGAATGTACGCTATTGCTATACCTGTTTTTCTATTGGCTTTTTATTTTGGATATCGATTTTTGGTTGAAAAGAACCAATTGAAATTATTGCCTTTAAAGCAGATAAAGTTTGGACATTATCTAAACTTCAATTATGTTTATTTATTACCTTTTCTTATTCTCATTTATTTTAGCTTCCACCTGCATGTAAATTCTCTACTAGCTTTGCTAATACTGTTTGTAATATCAATAATTTATTATTTTATAAAAAAAGAAGCAAAATATCTTACAGCAATTATTACAGGTATTGGCTTTATCATCTTGGGATATTTGGCTCTACCGAATGTTGGAGGAATTATAAACTATTTAAGTTTTTTTGAGCAAGATAATGCCAGAATATACTCTGAACTTATGTTTGCTTACCCATTTTCCAAATCAATTGGTATTGTTTTATTTATTACAGGTGCAGGTTTACTCTTTTTTGTTAATCATCAAAAGTTTAAACAAGTTTATATTCTATTGTATTCAAGTATTATTATAACATTTGTTCTTTTTGCCTATGTTTTCAATTATCCTGCTTCGTTCAGATATGTTTCATTTTTTGCAGCAATTTCTATTGTTCTAATAATTTCTGTATTTATCCTTTTATTAAAGGCCACCACACCAAAGTTCGTCCAATGGACTGGTTACTTAATGATTATATTATTAATTACATCTCATTTGTATAAAAATTACGATAATTTGTATGTTAGAAACCCTCTGTCACCAGCATATCCATCTATAGCAATTAAAACCATAGTAAAGACCTATAAAAAAGGTGAATTAATATATAGGCATTGGGGCCCTGGTTTTTATTTTCAAGGCATTGATAAAAGTGTTAAATTAAAAGGTCTTGGAAATTACGAAGGAAAAAAGTTCAACCTAATTATTGATACATTGCAAAAATATCCTTCTGGCTGGCTAACCTGGATGAGTCACAATACATTTAGAATGGATCCAAAACTGGTAAATTATGCGAACCTTTATTTTACAAAGTATCATGGTTTGGGTGTTGATAAAACCGGGGTTGAACTATTTCATTATACTGATTCAATGCTGGTTGATTCGATGAAGTTTAATTTTGAAAGAAATTTGCCACATGCAAATCTAAACCTGGCAAATACTTATTCTTTAGCCTTTTGGGTTAAATTAGATAAAGCAAATGACCACACTCCTTTTATTTTTACCGAAAACGAGAAAAAAATATTTGAAATAAGACAAGTGAATGATAATCGCCCTTCATTATTGTTTGTGTATAACAATGCTACCAAAGATTCAATTGAAGGTGTAATCCCCGAAGCAAATAAATGGCATCATGTATGCTGGTTTCAAGAAGGAGGAGAAGTTGGGGATGAAATTGGACTCTACGTTGACGGAAAAAGAATAATAACAAAGCAACTTACTTCGCCAATTAAAGGACTTGTGAAATATAAACTGAATCCCGAATTTAAAGGGGAAAGAAATGATATAAGAATTTATGATTTTGTTTTGAGCCAGGAGCAGATAAATTTAATCATGAAAAATCTGAATACACCAAATTCCTCTGTTTTAAAAGTAAAAAATACGCCATTTAAAACGTTATTTCATTGGCAAAAAAAATAAAAATCTGTTTTGTTGTACCCAGAGCTTACTATTTATTTGATCAAACTCTTGAAAAAATTTCAGATAAAGTCGGAGGCGCACAAAAACAAGCTTTCTTATTTAGTACTGGTCTGGCTTCATATAATCTCTTTGATGTTCACTTTATTGTAGCAGATTTCGGACAAAAAAAAAATAAGATGATGATTGATGGCGTAACCGTCTGGAAATCTTTTAATTTCAAACATAATTTTATTACGCAGATTCATTGTTTTTACAAATCATTGAAAAATGTCAATGCTGATGTATACTTGTTTCGGTCTGCAGACAGAGGAGTTGCTTTTGGTACCTTCCTTGTAAAATATCTTTTGAAAAAAAAAGTTATTTACATGATAGCTTCAGGTAGCGAGACTAGTTATGTTGGAAATAAAAAAGCATTTGGACCAATTACTGCTCAACTTATGAATTTTGTTTATAAGAAATCAGATGCAATAATTGCACAAACGAAGGAGCAATCAATTCTTTTTACAAAAAATCATAGTAGAAATCCTGACTCAATTATAAAAAACATAATTGACATTGAACAAGAAAAAAATGAAGAAATCCAAAAGGACTATTCGATATGGGTTGGCAGACTTGATAAAATAAAACAACCTGAACTATTTTTGGAATTGGCAAAAAAAATTCCAAATCAAAAGTTTATAATGATTGCTCCTATTGTGCTTGAGCATCAAAAATACGGCATCTATTTAAAGAAGGAAATTCTCAAAATCAAGAATATAGAATATATTGAATTTGTAAAGCCAAAAGAAATGATGTTGTATTATCAAAAGGCTAAACTTTACGTGACAACTTCAGAAACAGAGGGTTTCTCAAATACAATGATGGAAGCAATGGCTGTTGGTTGTCCTGTTTTAAGCTATAAGGTTGATCCTGAAAATATAATTAGGAACTTTCAATTAGGTTATTGTTCTTATGCAGAAAAAACAATGTTTTTTAAAGCTTTTGAACAACTTATTGATAATGAAGACAAGTTAAATATTATGGGTAAAAATGCAAGAGACTATATTATGAATAATCATTCGAAAGAGATCGAAATCAGTAAATTAGTTGATTTAATTTCAGCATTATAACAAAAGCAGATGATTTCAGATAGAAAAATAAAAGTTTGTTTTTTTTCTCCTGGCTCTTATGTTTATTTTAATAAGAGCCGCAAACAAGTTTACGGTGGTGCTGAGCTACAAATGTTTTTATTAGCCAATGAATTGTCAATAAAAAATAAGTACGAAATACTTTTTTTTGTAGGTAATTGTTCACAACCTAAGAATGAGGTTTACAACAATATAAAATTAATTAGAAGCTTTAATTTTCCTGATTCTGAAAGCTTTATAATGAAGAGCTTAAAAGTTCTTCATTATTTCATTTTATTGTTAAAGAATAAACCTGACATTATTATTACAACTACAGCAAACACAATTGTTGGGATTACTGCATTTTATTCAAAAATTCTTGGAATAAAACATATACACAGAACAGCAAGTCGAATAGATACGGATGGTAGCTGGATTAAAAAGAATGGAATTTTGGGCAAAGTGTATTTGTATGGGATCAAAAATGCCTCTGTTATAATTGTTCAGAATTACTTCGATCAAGAATTGTTATCTATCAATTATGGGCTAAAATCGATCGTACTTAAAAATGCAATATACTATTCCGAAATGCATAATGAAAAGAAAAATGGGGTATTGTGGGTTGGTCGGTTAAATCAACTTAAGCAGCCAGAATTGTTTTTAAATCTTGCAATAGCTTTACCTATGGTTGAGTTCACAATGATATGCCCCTACAATGCAAGCGACATTAAAACATGGGGATTACTAAAAGATAAGGCGAATACCATTAATAATTTATTGTTGATTGAAAATATTGATTTTGAACAAATTCAAAGCTTCTTTAACAAAGCCCATTTGTTTGTAAACACTTCATTAACAGAAGGATTCCCTAACACTTTTTTACAAGCTTGTGCTGGAAGAACTCCAATTATTTCATTAAATGTAGATCCCGATAATTTTTTGGTGAATAATAATTGTGGTGTATTTTGTAATAATGATCTTAATTTAATGATCGATTCTGTTAAAAGTTTGTTGTCATCACCACACAAAACTGAGGAAATGGGATACAATGCATACAATTATTTAAAAAAGAATCATGATGTTAAGGCTATTGCAGTACAACTGGAAGAAATGATTGAAAGCTCGTTATGATAAAAATAGCAACACAAAATATTAAATTTCTCCATGTAATTGGTAAAATCCCCTTACTTAGACATTTTTTTATTGTAAAAGTTGACAATGATTTAAGGGACATAAGAAATAATGTGGTTCTTGAGAAACTTTTCACAGATATTTATACTGCCAATAAAACTTCAAAAAGAACAAAAAGTAATCGTTTTTCTGAATTAGATAAGATTTCTATTAACTATTTAACTAGCAACGGATTAAAAACGATTCATGATATAGGTGTTTCCAATGGTATTACATCTGTGGATTTGTTCAAAAAACTATGGATAAAAGGGATTGATTTTAGATTTTTTGTATCCGATAAGTACGCTATGTTAAAGCTAAAGAAGGGAATCGCCCAAAGGTTTTTTGATGAAGATGAAAATTTTATTTTTGGTTATTTGGGTCCTTTTTTTGCAGCAAACAGAAATATCTTTTTCCCATTGACCGTACTTTTATTTCAGATTTTAAAGTCATTGCCAAATGATAGAGAATATTCAACTAATTTGCTTTTCTATCACAGGGAATTGCTTGAATTAATTGATTCTAATAAAGTTGAAAATATCAGCTATGATGTTTTCAATACGATACCAGAGCAAAGGTTTGATTTTGTAAGATGCATGAATTTATTAAACCTAGCGTATTTCAGCAAAGAACAAATACAAAAAGCAGTGCTTAATATTTTATCCTCCTTAAACGATAATGGAATTTTATTACTGGGAAGAACGAATTCAAAAGGAATCACCAACGCAAGTTTTTTTATGAAGGAAAATAACAAGCTAGTATTGTTATCTGATTTTAATGAAGGTTTTGAAGGAAAAGATATTGCTATACCTTTTGATTTATTAAAAAAACCTTAATGTTATGAAATTTTTGATTATTGCCCCAAGATTCCATACCAACCTATATTACAGGACATTAGCACTAAAAAATGCTGGTCATGAAATTAAGGTTTTGGTCATGTATAAGGGTAAATCAGAATTTTATGGCGATTTTGATATTCAACTGTTAAAATTTGCATGGCTGAGCAGAATTTTGTTATCAATTGTAGGACTTTTCAAAAAAAACTATTTAAAATCAGGACTTGAACTAAGACTCCAATGGCCTGGAAATGAACTTAAAACGAATCTACGGAATTTTAAGCCGGATGCAATCTTACTAAAAGCTTATCAGGATATGCTGGCCATCAAAAGCTTATATTTAGCCAGGAGACAAAAAATAAAAGTGCTAATGTTTACTCAAACTACATTTACCCATATTAAGGGCTCACAGTTTTTGTTCAAACTAAATGTATTATGGTTCAAACGGCTTAAAGTGCTAGCTTATATAACACCCATCGAACAAAACTATATTGCATTCAGGAAGGTTGGAATACAAAACGTTTATTATTTGCCTTTTGTTTATCCAAATTCTGAAAATACAATTATTTATGAAAACAAAGCTTTGATCAATATTCTTTCGATAGGTAAATTTGTAAAAAGAAAAGACCATTTGTTACTAGTAAAAGCTATCGAAAGAATAAAAACCGATTATAACGTAAAACTGACTATTATTGGAGAAAGGGCAGATCTTCCATGTTATCAGGAAGTTAAAGACTATATTTCAAAGAATTCTTTGGAAAGCAATGTTTCTATTTTGGCACATTTAAGTTATACTGAAATTCAAAAACAATATGCACGACACCAGCTTTTTGTATTGGCTGCTTATAATGAACCTGCAGCATATTCTCCGGTCGAAGCAATGGCTCACGGGCTCCCTGTAATTCTAAGTACTGATTCAGGCACAAATTGCTACATTCAAAATGGAATAAATGGATTTATCTTCGAAGCTGGTAATTTGGATGACCTTACTTCAACAATTAAAGCATCAATTGAGAGTTCAGAGAAATTGTTAAGAATGTCAGCAGCAGCAAATCATACAGCACAAAACAAACATCATTTAAAAGGGTTTAGTGACGCAATAATGAAAATTATCAATAATTAAATGCAAAAGAAATATGATAAAATAAATAAACGGTTAGTTTATCACGGTCAAACTGCCGATCCCAAATATTGGGAAAAACACTGGAACGAGTATACCATTGAAAAGGTTTACCCCAAATATATCTCGAAACTTGACTATGTTGTTGCAATTTCAAAAAAGTATCTATTAAAAGGAGCACTGGTACTTGAAGGTGGATGCGGGGTTGGACAGCAAGTATTTAAATTGCAACAGCTGGGATTTCAGGTAACAGGCATTGATTATGCAGCAGAAACCGTTGAATTTGTAAATAACCACAAACCAGAACTTAATATTCAATTAGGAGATGTACGAAAACTGGAATTCCTAAATAATCATTTTGATGCCTACTGGTCATTTGGAGTAATAGAGCATTTTTACGGAGGATACGAAGAAATTGCTCTGGAAATGAGGAGAGTATTGAAGCATAATGGACTTTTGTTTTTAACATTTCCACATATGAGCCTTTTGCGTAAACTAAAAGCAAGGCTTAACCTATACGAAAAATGGGACAACCAGAACTTTGATACTTTTTATCAGTTTGCACTGGAAACCAAAAGAACAATCGATTATTTCGAATCTATAGGATTTAAACTAATCAATAAAAAAGGGTTGGACGGAGCAAAGGGGTTCAAAGATGAAGTACCATTTCTTAAGCCTATATTTCAAAAAATATATGATGGAAAATCACTACCTCTAAAAGCAATAAACAAAGTTTTTTCGATCCTTTTTTCAGGATTTGCTTCACATTCAATACTTTTAGTACTCAAAAAGCAAGCTTAAATGTATCCAAGAATTCTTCAAAAGTTCGACAATTTCCTGGTTAATCGTATATATAATTATGCAAACCGAAGATGGTATAGTTCACCATTAACAAAACACCCGGTAGCAAGCAAAGAAGAATATCTTTCAGTTGCAAAGAACGCAAGGGAAAAATCATACAAGATCATTGACGAACTGGAGAAAGAATTTGGTTGTCAAATCGATGAACAATGGTTTCACGATCTTGCCTTGCTAACACAAGTTGTGAAGAAAAAGTCAGAAATAGTTTATCAGCATGGAAGATTATTATACTCACTATTAAGCAATTATGTTAATCTCAGCGATTCACCCTATTTCAACATCGTTGAAACAGGAACCGCAAGAGGTTTTTCTTCTTTATGCATGGCCAAAGCCCTTCATGATAAGAAGGCTCATGGAAAAATATTCACTTTTGATGTGTTACCGCATCATAACAAAATGTACTGGAATTGCATTGCCGATATGGAAGGGAAAAAGACAAGATCTGAATTATTAACTGCTTATCATTATTTAACAAAACCACATATCGTTTTTTTGCAGGGAAATTCCATTACAGAAATGAAAAAATTGCAACTGGAAAGGGTGCATTTTGCCTTTTTAGATGGTGGACACGATTACTATCATGTTATCAATGAGTTTAATAACATAAAAAACACACAGGAAAAAGGCGATATTATTTTTTTTGATGACTACACACCCAAATTATTTCCTGGTGTAGTTAAAGCTGTTGACGAAATCTGCAAAAAACATCACTATACAAAACGAGTTATAAAAATCAACGAACAAAGAGCTTATGCTTTTGCATTGAAAAACTAAAATGGATTATTTAAAAATCATCATAGATTCTATTTCTAATTTTCTTACTCGTAAAAAACTTATCTATGTTGTTGAATCCAACAATTGGTCAATAAAATGGGATGGCTTTTATGTGACCCAAGCAATAAACCAATCCAAGAAAATGAAGGCAAAAATTAGTACAAGCAGATTTTTGCTCCGGAATAAAATCGTTCATTTTGGCTCAGTTGGTAGTTTGATTGATGCTGCAGGAATAAAAAAAGTCCATCCATCAAACAAAATTATTTGTACCTGGTTTCATGTAAGTCCTGATGATAAAAGGAACAAGTTCATACCAAATCTGAACACAAAGGTCGATGTTGTTCATACATCCTGTGAAATTAGTAAGAATGAGTTGATAAAATATGGATTAAAGCCTGAAAAGATTGTTATTGCGCCAATAGGCATTGATTTAGATATTTTTAAACAGTATAATGAAGAGAAAAGGCAAAAAGCGAGAAAGACCCTGAATATACCTGATAATAAAACAGTTATCGGATTATTTCAGAAAGATGGAGTTGGATGGGGTGAAGGAAATGAAGCAAAGTTGATAAAAGGGCCTGACATTTTTTGTGATGTTATTGAACAGTTGGCAAAAGAATATAACATCCATGTTTTACTTACTGGGCCAGCACGGGGATATGTAAAAAAAAGACTGGTAGAAGCTTCAGTTCCGTTTACACACCATTATTTAAAAAAGTATTACGATATTGTTGATTATTACAATGCGCTTGATTTATATTTACTTACTTCAAGGGTTGAAGGTGGACCAAAAGCAATTACAGAAAGTATGGCCTGTGGTGTATCCATAGTTTCAACAAAAATGGGAATGGCTCCTGAAATTATCAATCATGCTGAAAATGGGCTGTTATCTGAAGTTGATGATATTGATTCCTTATTAACTAACTGCAAAATAGTGATTGAAAATAAGTCTTTTAGACAACAAATGGTACATACCGCATTAATTGATGTAAAAAAATACAGTTGGATTCGTGTAGCCAAACAACTATATGATGAAATATACAGTCAACTATTATAGTTTCTGAATACATGATTATATGGAAAATAAAATAATCGATACCAATGATAAAAATTTAAATTACTACAGTCAAGCTATTAAAGAAACTGAGAAAAAAGATTTCTTAGAGTTTTTAAAATGGTTTAATGGAGGTGATAACCTAACAGAAATTATAAATTCTGGCTATAAAAACTTCTACTGTGATATACTGCATCCTATAATTTATCAAATAAGCAAAGCAAGGTCGAAAAAAATGACTGCACTTGAAATAGGATGTGGAGGTGGAAGAATACTAAATGCAGCGAGTAAGTATTTTGAGAAGGTAATTGGAGTTGATATTCATGATAGTTTTGGACACCTGGATCAATTTCTGTCAATTGAAAATACAAACTACGAACTATACAAATGTGTAAAAAATAAATTTTCCGAAATTGAAAACAACTCAGTTGATTTCGTATATTCTTTCATTGTATTTCAGCACATTCTAAAAATCCAAACCTTTGAAGATTATCTTAAAGAAATTAACAGGGTACTTAAAAAGGATGCCTACACAATCATATATTTTGGACGGCCTCGTTGGTTGTCTCGAAAAACATTTCGTACAAAACTGCTAAATATATTGGCCTATTGGACAGATAAAATAATATATGAGAATTTATTTCTTCAATTATTAAAAAATGGGTATTTTGAAAATTTCAAAGCGGTGGTAAACCATGTTAATCTTGAAGTTTCTAGAAAAAGGGTGAGATTTCTTCTAAGAAAATATAATTTGAAAATTAAAACATTTGGAAGTACTCGGAACAAAAATGCTTTTGGAACTCAATATTATTTTATCGCACAAAAATGAAAGTAAGTTTAAACACCAATTTTATTGAAGGTCCTTTTGGAGGAGGAATGCAATTTGCCAATTTTCTAAAAAGTTATTTACTTTCTAAAAATGTTAAAGTAATTAATCATTTAAAAGATGCAGACATTGATGTAATTCTACATATCAATCCTTTTCCTTTTTTAATGCAAAGTTCATCGTACTCCTTTTTTGATGCATATGCTTACAAATTAAAACATCCCAAGGTTGCTATTATCCAAAGAATAAATGAGTGTGATGAACGAAAGGGTACCAACTATATGAACCAGCTTCAAATTAAAGCAAGCAGGTATTCAGATTATGTTGTGTTTATCGCCTCGTGGCTAATTCCATTGTATATAAAACAGGGGTTTAATAGTCAAAAGCAGAACAGGGTTATCCTAAACGGAGCCGATACATCTGTATTTAACCAACTCAATAAAATTGACTATAAAGAGGGTGACAAATTGAGAATAGTAACACATCACTGGGGAGCAAGCTATTTAAAAGGACACGATATTTATGAAAAGCTTGATAAGCTATTGGATAAAAAAGAATTTAATTCAAAATTTGAGTTTACTTATATTGGAAACTTACCAAGCAATGTTCAGTATAAAAATACGAAAGTGCTTAAACCTATGAATGGGATAAAATTAGCCAGCGAACTTAAAAAGCATCACATTTACCTAACAGCTTCACGAAATGAACCTGCTGGAATGCATCATATTGAGGGAGCCTTATGTGGATTACCATTATTATATATTAATTCTGGTGCCTTGTCTGAATACTGCGACAATTTTGGTGTGTGTTTTGAAGAGTATAATTTTGAAGAGAAATTGCTGCAAATGGGCAATGAATTTCATTTTTGGAAAAATGAAATTTTAAAATATGATAAGACTGCGAAAAAAATGGCCAATGAATATTTTAGTTTGTTTATTAAACTATTTAAAGAAAGAAGAAACAGTTTAGTGGGCAAAAAAAGCATATTCAAAACATTTATTTTTTCTGTCTATTCATGGATTTATCATATTTTTAAGAAAATCCTGTTTTCATTATGAATTATGTGATACAAACTGATAAGGAAAAATATTCATCAGGTAATTATTTAACCAGTAATCGGCTGTCAACGTATTATATGGTAATCAACGAAATAATAGGATTAAAGCCGCATAAAGTTCTTGAAGTAGGGCCAGGAAACTATATAGTGACCGATATTTTGGAAAAAATGGGAATTTGTGTAAAAACACTTGATTTTGACGAAACTCTTTCCCCCGATTATGTTTGTGACATAGCTGATTATGAAAACCTTCCTGATGAAAAATTTGATTGTATCATTGCTTCTCAGGTATTTGAGCACATTAAGTACAGTGATTTTATTAATAGCCTAAAAAAACTTAGGGAAAATGCTAATTACCTGATTTTGACATTACCATTTACATCAAGGCATTCCCTCTTTTTTCATTTTAGTTTCTACTTACCTTTAATCAAAAATGTGGTTGTATCGTACAAGATTATTTACAAAAGGATTCCTCACATTTTTAATGGCCAGCATTATTGGGAGATTGGAAAAAAGGGCAACCAGCTTTCTAAAGTAAAGAAAGATATATTAAACGCTGGTTGGAGGATTAAGAAAAAATACATTAATCATAAAAACCCGTATCATTATTTTTTTATTTTAAAATGACCAAAAAGGAATATTTAGACTGGGTTGCTGAAATCAAATGTAAATTGCCTGCTTTTATGAAAAGTATGCAAGGCAGTAAAAGAAAAGGTTTTTACAGGTATTCCTATAGTGGTGATTTGTATGGTGAAAATATAAAATGGGGACTTGGAAACAGTGTTTTTGCGTTAAAAATATATTATTCGTTAAACTATACTCCAGATAACCTAACCGAAATTATAAGCTTTATTAAAAGCTTTCAACAAACCAATGGAGAGTTTTTTGATCCCATTGTTAAGTTTACATCCTTCCCCATGCGATTATACTTTTCAATAAAAGAAAGAGATAAAAACCGTCTTTCACACCAATTAATAAGAATGGCTGAAAGCCGTCAAAGTATTTCTGCTCTTAGGCTTTTTAATCATTTGCCAAGCTATGAATATATAAATTACCCAAATACTTCAAAAAGCATCAAACAGTTTATTAGTTCTTTGAATTGGTCTATTCCATGGGGTGCTGGTGCCCAAATAAGCGGATTATTATTTTTGTTAGCGGCATCCTCCATAAAAAATAGAGTGGAACTAATAGACGAGGTGATAAAAATCGTTAACACTTACCAGCAAAAAGATGGATTTTGGTATAAAGGTAATCCAACATTGGCCCAAAAAGTTAATGGAAGCATGAAAATCCTAACCGGGTTAAATGCTGCTGCCTTTCTAACAAAGTTAGATATCAATGTGTTGCAGGACTCTCATAATGAAAAACTTATTGATTTATCTCTGGTAGCAACGAATGATGCCCACGCCTGTGATAACTTTAATTTAGTTTATGTATTGAGCCATGCTTCTAATCAGCTTAACAACAATTATCGCTTTGATGAAATTGAAGATTTCATCAAAAAACGACTCGATATTTACAGGGAATATTATTATCCGGATTACGGGGCTTTTTCTTTTAATAAAGGCAGAACAAACCAACATTATTACAGTGCTTTTATTTCAAAAGGAAAAAAGGAGCCTGACATTCACGGTACAGTCATGTTTTTATGGGGATTAAGTATTATTGGCAATCTTTGGAATACAAACTCAATCACCAGGTTAAGAGAGTTTTTAACATAATTTGCATTTATGACAGTTTTTAAAAGGTTAATTGAAAATATCTTAGGTTATCATTTTATCAATAAAAAGCAATTGGGACTAGCTCCTTTTTCTGATTTAGCCACCCTATTGAAAGGGAAAGAAGTCAAAACAATTATTGACATTGGTGCTAATGAAGGACAAACTACTGAAAAATTACTTAAACTTTTTCCAAATTCAATAATTTATTGTTTTGAACCAGGTAACGAAGCCTTCAGTAAGCTAAAATCAAAATTTGATGCTAAAAAAGTAGCATCATTAAATTTTGCACTTGGTGATAAAGAAGAAACTTGCGAATTGATAAAACATGAATCGTCTGTTACTGATTCGTTTTTGATTGACGATTTCTCAACTGAACTAAACTTAAATAAAAGCAGGAAAATACTAGGAAAAGAAAGGGTTAAAATATCTACTTTAGATATTTTTTGTGCGGAAAATAATATCAGCTCTATTGACTTTATTAAAATTGATACACAGGGATATGAACTTAAAGTGATAAATGGAGCAAAAAAACTGTTTGAAAACAATAAAATTAAGTTCATCTTAATTGAGGTTTGCTTTGTCAGTATTTATAAAAAGCAACCAGGTTTATCAGAAATTCATAAAAGACTGGATGACTATGGGTTTAAAATAATTGACTTTTATAACAAAGCAAGAGGAGAAGATAACACGTTAATGTGGTGTGATATCCTATATCAAAATTTCAACTATTAGAATCATTTTATGCGAAATCTAATAATAAAGTATTTACAAAAATTACAGACCTTTGGTAATTCTGTTAAGCATATTAATGCTCTAGCACACTCCTATTCGCAAAGTGGTGAGGATATTATCGTAAAAAGAATATTAGGAAGATTGAACTTTGAAAAAAAGCAATACATTGATATTGGATGCAATCATCCTATAAATTTGAATAATACATATTTATTATATAAATCGGGATATAAAGGTACATTAGTGGATGCAAACCCATTTTTACACACACTAATAAAAGCAAAACGCAGAAAAGATAATTTTATTAATTGTGGAATTGACGGCACAAGTAAAAAAGATATGTTATTCTATGTTTTGTCAGAATCCTCTTTGAGCACATATGATGAAAAAGTTGTTGAAAAACTAGTAACCAATTCTAAAATAAAAATCATAAAAGAAATAAGTATTCCAATAGTTGGCATCAACGAATTTTTATTAAAACATTATACAACTGATATAAAATTTGTTTCGATTGATGTTGAGGGTTATGATACAGCGATAATTAAAAACTGGGATTTCTCAAAATATAAGCCTTCAGTCTTTTGCATTGAAACAATAAGTCATTTGGCTCAAAACAAAATACAACATAAAGCAAATGACATACTCAATATTTTAAATAATAATGGATATTTATCTTTTGCAGATACATACATTAATACCATCTTCGTAGATAGTAACCTATGGTACAATAGAACATAAAAATATCAAAATATTTTGTCAGATAAAGTTATTTTTTGAAATGGAATATTACGAAAAAGTTATCTACCAATACCAAACTCACTCAAGAGGATTTCTTAGTAAGGAAGATTTGGAGCTTCATTTTAAAAAAATGCTTCCATTTTTCGAATATCATCTGAACAAATATTTACCATCTGATAAAAATGCAAGAATTATTGATATTCCTTGTGGTTCAGGTAAAGTTTTATACTATTTAAACCAAAAAGGATACACCAATAGTATAGGGTATGATCTTGATCCTCAGCAAATAAATTTGGCAAAAAAATTAAATTTACCAGCCCATATTGGTGATGCACTGGAAATATTATCCCGTAATAACCAATCGGAAATAATTTTATTGGTTGATTTTTTTGAACATTTATCTAAAAATGATACAATAAAAGTATTAAAAGCATGTTTTGAAAATTTGAAAAAAGATGGGAAAATAATAATCAGGGTTCCATCTGCAGATGGTATTTTTGGGGTGTCTCATCTGGGAAATGATTTTACACATAAGTGGGTATTAACAGAAAGTGCCTGGAAAAACAGTTTGCTGCCAGCTGTTGGGTTTGATAAAAAAAAAATAACTGTAAATGATGATAGAATTCCTCCACTAAATCTAATTCCCAGAATTATTTATCACTTCTCAAACTTTATTTTAAGACTTTATATAAAAAGTTTAGCCATTGGTCCCCCTAATATTTTGTCACGTTCAATGTGGATTATTGCATCTAAATAAAATTGCCTGGTGAAAATTGCATATCTATATACAAATGGTAGAAAAGAAAGATTGGGCTTAGAAAAATCTGGTGAAGAAATTCCTCATGAATTTTTTATGGGCGCAACGGAACTCAAAAAAAGAGGATATTGTGTAGATCTGTTTGAATTAGAAGACCTAAAAACAAAAAGTAAAACAGGTATATTCAATGAAATAAAATATAAATTATCAGCATTAAATACATGTAGTAATATTTTAAATCAAAATGAAATTAGAAAACTTAACTCCTACGAAATTGTAATTGCAACTAATGAATATATCGCTTTTGGTATTCATGAAATGAGAAGGAAAGGTGTTCTCACTTGTTCGTTTTCTTTTTTTGCTATGGGAATGCTTTCAAGAGTAGCAATGTTGAAAAAACAAAACAAATCAATAAAAAATGTCATAAAATACAAAATTAGCAAGCACTTATACTCCAGAATGATACATGATTCCAACCTGGCTTTTTTTATAGGTAAAGGAGAATACCGAATTGCAAAGGAACTTTTTCCTAATTCCACAAAAACTTTTATTCATTTCCCAATTGATACTCAATTTTGGAAACCTATAGATACAATTGAACAAAACAAGGGCTTTATTTTATTTATAGGAAACGATTTAAGAAGAAACTACTCTTTATTAGTTCAAATTGCAAATAATATGCCTAATGAAAAATTCGTATTTATTACAAAGCAAATTGATAAAAAAAATACTCCTCCAAATGTTCAACTATTGCATGGAGACTGGCATCAAAGAGCATTAAGTGATAAATCTATCAGAAAGTATATTAATCAATGTAGAATGATGATTTTACCCCTTAAAAATACTTATCAACCATCTGGACAAAGTGTTGCACAACAAGCTATGTCATGCAAAAAAACTGTATTAATTTCGGACACAATGGGTTTTTGGGATAGCCGAAAAGTCATTGACAAAGAACACATAATCCTAATAAAGGATAACAATATTGAAAATTGGATTAAAAAAATCAAACATAACCTTGATTCTGTTGATAGATTAACTGTAATTGGAGAAAAAGCCAGACAATTGATGATTGAGGAATTTAGCCTTACTTTATTTACGGATAAATTAGAAAAAAGTCTTCTGAAAATTAAGATTTAAGTACAATAAAAAAAGAAGTTATATAAAGAACATAAATTTTGCATAACACAAAATACTCAAGGTTGTTTGTTAAGATTAAAGTGATAATTGCAAATAACAAAGCTATGGTTTGTGGAATTATTTGCAGCTGAAATACTTTCTTTTCTTTTTTTTGAGCAGTTACTTTTTGTACCAAAAAAAAGTAAGGGATAATAAATGGGATTACCCACACAATTTTTTTAAAAAATAATGCTGAACCTTCAAACTTACTAGTGTATAAAATTTCAATAATTGGTTCAGAAAATAAGTGTAGTAATAAACTAAAAATTGCGCCTGTAATAAATAAAAACAATATATAGTAAGATTTTATGCTCACACTTTTTTGTGCAAATTTTGGAAATGTAATTGAAAATAAGCTCTTAACAATGTTTTTAACTACATCTAGTAATTTAAATGCAATAATATAAATAGCCAATAATTCAAGATTAAACATTCCAACTATTAATTTGTCTAATTGTTGAACCACTATCCCCAATATCTGCATTTTTGTTATAAATTTTCCATATTCAATGGTTTCTGTTTCTTTTATGTTATTATTAATAAATTTATGACTTCTTATATAAAATATAATATTGAAGATTGATGTATGAATTAGATATGCCAATATTATAATCAATAAGTATTCTGAAAACAGATAGGATGTAATTCCTAGAAGAACAATTCCTCCAGCATTTTGAATTGCATTCCACTTTGCATATGTTTCAAACTTAGATTTACCAATTAAAAATGAACTCCATGTATTAGGTGCATAAAAAAAAGGAAAAAACAAACAACAAATTAACAACATGATTGAAATTTCAATCTGATTTTTAAATACAAAAAAAGCGGCAATCGAGAGTAAAATGGGTACTCCTAATAGCGACCATTTAAAACTTAGCCTTACAGATTGCTTATACACTCCATCTACTCCTTTTGCAACACTTCTTGACAAAGAAGTGCTTAACCCAGGAAGGCTAACTATAGAAACAATGGATAATATTGATACAACAAGTTGAAAGCTGCCAAATACTTCTTTGGTTAAGAACCTTGCATATATAATTGATAAAATTAAGCTGCTTATCATTACAAAAAGCTGATTCACAACAGCCCAAAAACCATTTTCAATAAAATAAGGTAAATCAATCCCAAATCGGGTGCCTATCTTTCCTGATTGTTGAAATATAATATGTCTCAGTTTTGTTAGCAAAAGCTTGTTTTAATGGTAAAAGTATAATTTATCGGAAATAATCAGAAATTTGTATCTTTCAGGCTAAAAATAATCTGCGAATAATTTAATATGAAAAGAGAAAGCAGTAAGCGTAAGAAACATGAATCTAAAGAAAATCAACAAACTAAGGTTAAACTGGCTTCTGTTTCTTTAACAGGAATATTTGACCAAATAAGCTCATCTAAAGCTGTATTACTACTTGGTATTTTCATTGTTTTCATAGGATTATTTTCATTTTATAATTATTTGCTTACAAATAACCTGTTCTTTTTTAAAGACATTGGAAGCGATTCTGTTAACCAGAATTATCCTGCAATCATCCACATATCGAATGTACTTGATGAACAGCTAACAACTAAATGGTCTTTTTATGCAGGCATGGGGAGCCCGTATGTAATAAGTTTCCCTCATGAACCTATTGGTATAATAAGGTTAATAGAAACTAAAGTTGGTATGATGCTGTGGGGAGATAATTACCTTGTTTATTCCAGGTTTATCAGAATTTTCATTTACTTTTTCCTGACTACAGGACTTTTGTTTTTCTTTTATCTAAGGACTCTGTCATTTAGCAAATATCCTTCTTTTATTGGAGCCTTGTTAGTAAGCTTTTCCGGCTATATGGTAGTTGGTAGTGGCTGGGGATTTGCCGATCATGCTTTTAAAGCAGTGTTGTTACTATTTGCTTTTGAACAATTATTCGTAAAAAATCGTTGGTATTTTTTTCCTTTTGCAGTATTGTATCTTGGAGGGAATCCTTTTGTTTTATTCATCTACTCTTTTTTCCTATTAGTTTATAGTGTCTTTAGATTTAGTCAACAAAACAGTAAGTTTGTTGGATACATTAAGTTGGCTGGGCAAATGGTTTTTCTGGGCATTGCGGGCCTGTTAATGAATCTGGATAACATTTTTAACTCGTATCTGGCAATGTTTAACAGTCCACGTGTTGCTGGTAATGCATCCTATTCTCAATACCTTACAGAAGGCGTTAATATTACTAATCAGTTCAATTTGGGCGCAACCACGGTATTACGCACTTTTTCAAGTGACATTTTAGGCACAGGAAGTAATTTTAAAGGTTGGAACAACTACCTTGAAGCACCGTTGTTTTATATTGGATTATTAACATTATTACTTCTTCCTCAAATTTTTGTTTATTTAAATAAAAGGAAAAAAATAGTATTTGGTGCATTCCTAGGGTTTTGGTTGTTAACTTTATTTTTTCCATACTTGCGATATTCAATACTGGCCTTTACAGGGGACTATTTTCGCTATGGTTTTGACTTTTTTATTCCTTTTACCTTCTTATTTTATGCAATTTACTCACTGAACAAAATGGACGAAGGCTTCAAAGTAAATTATAAACTATTAGGTGCAACCTTGTTCTTATTATTGGTTTTGCTATTTTTCCCCTACAAATCAATAAAAATCTCAATAATTAATAACCAGTTGAGAATGATACTGGTGATTTTCCTTTTTGCCTATTGTGGTTTGCTAATTTTGTTTTCCTATGAGAAATATAAAAACTATGCACAGATTGGAATTTTACTGTTGGTGGTGGTTGAACTTTCTTTCTCTTCATACAAATCTTATGAAGAGAGAGTGCCAGTCACAAAGGAGGAATTCAAAATAGATAAAGCTGGCTATGCAGACGGAACAATGAAGGCTGTTAATTTCATTAAATCAAAAGATCATAAAGCATTCTATAGAACCTCTAAGGATTATAGTTCAGGCAATTCTGAACATACTAGCTTAAATGATGCTCTTGCTCAAAGTTATTATGGAACAACAAGTTACTCTTCTTTCAATCAGTTAAATTACATTCGCTTTTTGGAAGAAACCGGTGTTATTGAAAAAGGCAATGAGACAATGACCAGGTGGGCTCCAGGATTTAAGGGATATCCTTTGTTACAAACTATTGGAAGCATAAAATATCATTTAAGTAAATCAGAAAATCCACCTTTTAAACACTTTGGCTTTGATTCCATTGCCATTGTAGACTCTGTTAAAATATTAAAAAACAGGTATTACCTCCCATTTGGTTTTACCTATGACAAATACATAAATTTTGATGATTTTCAAAAGTTAAGTCTTTTCAACAAGAGAATTGCACTATTAAATGGATTTGTATATGAAAATGATAAGTACACTTTTTTTAATCCAGAAGATTATTCGAAACTAAATATTTTAGACTCATCAATTTTTGTTTCTGAAAAGGGATTTAACTTTGAACTTTATCAGCAATTTACTGATGGTTTAAGAAAAGATACCTTTATTATAAGTTCCTTTATGCAAGACAATATTATTGGTTCTATAAAACTTAACAAATCTAAAGTTCTGTTTTTCAGCATACCATATGATGAAGGTTGGAAGATAAAGGTAGATGGAGATGAAAAAAGTTTATCAAGAGTCAATATCGGTTTTACAGGAATCAATTTACCAGCAGGAGAGCATGAAATTGAATTATCTTTTACCCCCAAATACTATATCTTAACGTCTTGGATAAGCTGGACTAGTGTTGTGCTATTTTGGTTGTATTTGGGGTATTACTTTGTTAGGAAAAAGAAAACCAAGCCTAAAAACTTAGTTGCATAGAATAACATACTTTCGAATGTACCAAATTTCAAAAGATGCACTAATAAAAAATCGGCACCCTATTCAATGAGTAAATAAAAACAATCATATTCCAAACGATTCTTCAATCATCTGATTGTAAGCTTGTCGTTAAAAAGTTAAATTAGTTTAGACACCATTCTATTTAAAATCAGTCTAAATAATTGATAAGCAATCAAATTAAATGTGCCTAAGTTTGTCAAATAAATTAATGCAAATTTTATAAGCTTAACTTTTAATATCAAGGATAATAATATGAAAACTCAAGTACAATATAACATTATTAAATGTTTATGCTCTTTTCTGGCTATTTTTTGTTGGAATAATACTACTATTGTGGCACAAACAACGCATGATGTAACTGTTTCAAACGGTTCGTTTGCTCCTGCCAATTTGACCATTGCAGTTGGGGACATTGTTAAATGGACAAATACAGAAGGTACCCATAGTGTAGATGGAACCACGGCAACTTTTCCATCAAACCCGGCATCATTTGGTAATGACATTGGTACAGGGTGGACTTATTCGTTTACCTTCAACACCGAAGGAGTGTATGATTATCGATGTGGCCTGCACACTGCAACAATGAAAGGGAAAATTACAGTTGGAACAAGCACTGGTGTTGATGATGTTGTTTCAGTCAATAATTTAAAACATGCTTATCCTAATCCAGCTAGAAATATATTGCATATTCCTCTGAAAAACAGTACAGGCCTTGAAAACAAGTTGCTGACATTAAAAGTTTATAACCTAAATGGAAAGATGGTTGCCCAAAGTAACTCTGATTTTGTGTCAAAACTGGATATAAACATTGAAACCTTAAAAACTGGAGTTTTTACTTACGAAGTATCTCAAAACGGAAAAATCATTCAATCTGAAAAATTTGTGGTAAAATAAATTTGCTGTTTATATTGAAACTATCTGGCAAAAAAATATTTTGCCAGATAAATAACTATCGTCTCTTAATTATCTTTGATGTTCATTACCCACTTTTATCCTTTTTTTCTATTGTTGATTTTCTTATTGAGAGAAGCATGCGTTTGATTTTGTGACTTGTCTATTTTAAAAAACAACATTAATTCAGAAAGCTGTTCCGATTGGCTGGCCAATTCCTCGGCACTGGATGCAAGCTCTTCCGACGATGCTGTGTTTTCTTGTGTTACATGGTTCACTTGCTGAATAGCCCCATTGACCTGTTCGATACCACTTTTTTGTTCCACACTTGCCGCATTAACCTCACTCACAAGTTGTGCAGTTTTTTCAATGCCAGGTATGGTTTTTAATAAAAGTGCCGCTGTTTCCTCATTAGACCTGATACTATCCCGAACCCCATTCACTATTTGTTCTGAGGCTATTTTACTTTGTTCGGCCAATTTACGCACCTCGGTGGCTACAACTGCAAATCCCTTACCGTGTACCCCTGCCCTGGCTGCCTCAACTGCGGCATTTAAGGCAAGTATATTTGTCTGGACTGCAATATCATTAATTACTTTAATTTTTTCTCCAATTTCATGATTAGCAATAGAAGCCAGTTCCGCTTTTTTCCTCACCTCGTCAATATCTTTGAGTGCCAGGTCCGAAACAACCTTTGTTTGCTGAGCGTTTTCCGAACTTTGATGAATATTGCTTGCCATTTCTTCCATAATGGCAGATATTTCTTCCAAAGAAGAAGCTTGTTCGTTGGCTCCCTGGCTCATTTCCTGCGAAGTAGCATTTAACATTTGGCTGGCAGAAGTAATAGTATTGCTTCCTTCCATTACATGGGCAACGATATGTTTTAACTTTTCAGCCATCATCTTCATAGAAGAGTATACTCCTTGCTGTTTTCTCGTATCCACAAAATGAATATCCAGGTTTCCACCGGCAATCTCTTCTGCTATCCTGGCAATCTCATCCGGCTCTTCTCCTAACTTTTGTCTGATCTCCTTCCTTACCTGGAAAGCAATAAACAAAGTCAACAGGATTAAAAATACAGAAACCCCTAAAATAATATTTTTTAATCTTAGGACGGGCTTCATCACCTCTGCCACATCTATTTCGGAAAGAATAACCCAGTCAAGCCCTTTAATTTGTAACTTATCAAAAGAGCTTAATACAGGTATCCCTCTGTAATCATCAATAATCTGAATACCATCAACATCTTTAAATGCTTGCTTAACACCCTCCGTTTCTACTTTTAATTTCAGTACTGTTGACTCCTTTGAAAACCTTGAGTCACTCCTTAACAAATAATCTGCGCCTACAAGGTATGTTTCTCCGCTTTCTCCTAGTCCCGTTCTCTCTTGCATTATATTATTAATAGCATTCAGGGATATCTGGTAGGCTAAAACTCCAATCATCTCACCATTGTTATCCAGGACAGGACCTGCAATAAAACTGGCAGGTTCATTGGAAACATCATACCTTTTAAAATCTACGATTGTAAAATCATTTTTCCCTTTTTGAAAGGCCTCCGCCAGATTGGTTTCAGATAATTTACCGGTAATTAAATTTTGCCCCAAATCACTTTCTTCTGCAACAGTATAAACAATATCTCCTTGTGGAGAAATAAAAAATAAATCGTAGTATCCGTATTGCTCAATATATGTCTTTAACTTATCTCCATGTATATTTTTCCACTTCTGGTAGGCTTCTCCATTTAATCCACCTTCATTAAAAGCTTCAATAAATCGATGACATGCCATTTGAACAGCTGTATTTTTAGAATATACCTTGATATCCCTGTATCTGTTATCAAAAAAGGCTTCAATTTGGGTTTTCTTTATTTTTTTGATTGATGTCAGATGGTCGTAAGTACGACTGATTAGGGCATGTTTAGATACACTAAAAGAAATGATGGCTAATATGGTTATGGTACCAATTCCTATTGCCAGAAAAAAGACGAATAATTTTACTGAAAACTTCATATGCTTCCTTAATTTAAAATATCTAGATAAATCAAATAATTAATGCGAATTATGTGTTAAATACATTATATATACTTAGCCAGTTTTAAATATTGTAAATTGAAATTTTAAAATGGCTTTGTATATGCCAATCGACTGGCAGTTTTGGTTTTCAAGCTTGTGAAGCAAACAAATTACTAACAGCGGTTCGGTATAAAATAATAAGAGGTTTTATATCTAGCTACAAATATTTGATTGTAAGTTATGTGTTTTGCACTTACCATACGTATTATCAAGTTGTTGAATATCGTTTCTTTGCTGTTAGAACGATTGATTCAATACAAAAACTCTTCAAAAAACCGATTAATATTTTTTTGGCTTACTTAAGAGTAAGTGGTCCTTATCCATAATTTTACCTGATGTATTATTGTATGCAAGGCTTTAAAATTCAATCCCATATTTCTTAATATTTGTGATATCCAAATCTTTAGCTATTGGTTTGTATGATTTCCATTCATCCGTTATTACTTTTGCCTTTAAATCGATATGCTTGTCAAACATCATTCGTAGTGACTTTTGAGAGAAGTCCTTAATTTTCATTGCGTAAAACCGCTTTACTTTACCATTGCCGGTAGGTTCTACAGCACAAATGGATTTCTTCTTCTTGCTGTTATAGCTACAATCTTGTTTACCTGTCTCTTTACCTCCAACTACAAATTCATCAATATATGTACAATGCCTTTCATTGGATAATTCTCACTTGATTTCAGATAAGTATTTCTTGCAATCTTTATCTGTCTCAAAGCGTTCAGTAAACTCTATCAGATTTTGCCCCTTAAATATATTCATATTTCTCAGTATTTATAAGACTTGAAAGATATGAATTCAAATGATGACCTCTATTAATTCATTTAAAAACTGCTGAAAACCAGTATGTAATCAACATTTCTAAAGGTGTGATTGATTACGGCAAATATATGATTTGTTTTTATTTGTACAAACAAAAAATTGTATTCTAACTTATTATTTTAGTAAGTTCAGTCTTTTGCTTATAGGAAATTGTTACCAGAAGCAACATTTTTTTTCAGTCCTGGTTTTACTGGTATTGGCCAACTTTATTAAACTGGTGAAAAAACAAAAAAACTGGTTTTAATTTAATGCTGTCATTGCCGGGTTATTACTTTCAACCAGGAGTTTCTTTATAGTACCATACATTGTTTTCTTTGTTGGTATTGCAATACGAAAAGAAATACCTTTTAAAATGTTATTAGGTTATGGAATTACGGGCTTTACTTCGTTCATTATCAGCTCTATATCAATCGCAAATTAATTTTCAACAATTATCAGCTAGTTTACACCTGAATGGTTTCTTCCGTTTGAAAATCAATTTGTTTACCCCAACCCAAATGGGAGCAAATTGATTTTCAGAACGTAGCCTCAAATTGGTGTAAACTGTCTAATAAACATTTTAAAATTTCAATTTACAATATTTCAAACTGGCTTAGTATAAAATATGTAAAATTCAAGGATACTTATAAACGCTTATTCAGAAAAAATGCCAGGAAGCCTGATTAATAATATTTTTCAATGCATCCAAAACCTTTAATTAACTTATTTTGAGCACATTTGCTGATAAAATTCTGTAATCTTTTTTGAAACTCTTCAGGTCGCTTTCTTGAATCATCAATGTAAGCTACGCGAATTCTTTTGTAACTATCAGTTTGTTGCTGATAAAATTGCCAGGCCTTTTTGTTCGCTTTAATCTGTTTCAATATGTCTTCAGGAAATTTAAATGCCTTGTTCAATTCAACTTGAATAGCTTTTAATATTTCAGGATGGATCATTTCATTTTCTGCTAACCACTTAAGTCTTTCTTTATTAGGCTGAGAATAGCTACTCCCTTTTCTTCTGGGTGTATACCGCTGGGCAGCAAATATTTCATCGTATTTTTTTTTGGTGCTGTCAATCCACCCAAAACAAAGGGCCTCTTCCACAGCATCATTGTAAAGAATTCCCCTCTTACCAGAAGCTTTATTAGGGTACATTAACCAAATCTCTGGCTCTTTATCATAATTCTCAATTAGCCACTTTCGCCAGTCTTCTCTATTGTCAAAATATTTTGTCTTTCCTATCTCCACTTTTATTAATTGTTTGAAGGCAAGCTAATTGTAACAGATGTTCCCTTGTTTTCTTCAGAACTTATAGCCAAATGCCCATGATGTTCTTTTATGATTTTATATGCAACAGATAGTCCTAATCCTGCACCTTTTCCTGGTGCTTTAGTGGTGAAAAACGGATCTGTTACTTTTGATAAGTCTTCTTTTTTAATTCCACAACCATTATCTTTAATGACCACATTTACGCTCCCCCCTTCTTTTTTAGTAGAAATTTCTATTACCCCTTTACTTTCAATAGCCTGAACTGCATTACTAAGTACATTGAGTATTACCTGATGGAGTTTTCCAATATTACCAATTACAAATAATTCTTCATCCGAATAGTTTTTTACAACATCGGCTTTTTCTCTGATGCTACTGTACAACATAGTAAGGCAATTGTCAATAATTGAATGAATTTTGCACTTCTCAATCAGCACATTATCATTTCCGCTAAACTGACTTAAACCCTTTACAATGTTTGAAACTCTGTTTATACCCTCACCAATTGCTTTCAATAAAGGAGATACTTTTGAAAAATGTTCCTCCCCGTTGTTCTTTAAATAGATTTCCACACCTTTATAGCCTCCTTGTATAAAATTAAGCGGATTATTTATCTCGTGAGCCACCCCGGCGGTTAAAACACCCAACGAGGCCATTTTTTCCGACTGCACAAGTTGTACCTGCATTTCTTTGAGGTGTTTGAGTGACACTTCAAGATCTGCTTTTTGTTCATTGATCAATTCATTCTTTGTATATAGTTCTTCATAAGCTTCAAGTACAAGTTTATTAGCTTCTTGCAGTTCTTCAGTTCTTTTTGCTACCAACTGCTCAAGGTTTTCTTTGTGTTCGATCAACTCCAGCTGTGTTTGCTTTAATTGAGTAATATCCATAATAGCACCCATTGAAATAATTGGTAATCCCCTTGAATTAAATTCAGTTAGAATCTTATGGTTCACATATCTTATCTCTCCGTTTCTGAGAATAAGTCGATGTTCGAGTTGAAGTACATCTTTTTTTCTTAATGATTTTTCAAATGCATGGTTAAGTTTCTCTTTATCATCTTCACAAATAAACTCGAAAAAAACTCCGTAATTTGGTTCTATTTTTTCAGAAGCTATTCCTAAAATCCGAAACATTTCTTCTGACCAATGAAAAACATCCTTTTCTATCTCGTAATAATAATGACCAACTTTAGCAAGTGATTCAGCACCTTTTAATAAAGCTTCACTTTCCTTTAAAGCTTTTTCAGCAAGCACTCTTTCTGTTACATCCTGTACTGTACCAATTGAACGCAAAGGCCTGTCGTTATCATCAAAATCTGTTGTACATTTCTCAATAACATACTTTATTTTCCCATCTTTTAAGCGTAAACGATGAGTGATTTCATAGGGCTTTTTTGTTTTTAATGAATTGGTGTAAGCTTCGTTAACTTGCTCCCTGTCATCTGGATGAATTTTTTCAAGAAAGGCCTCATAAGTTGCCTCAAACTCTTGAGGAAGCAGCCCAAAGATGCGATAAACCTCATCAGACCATTCTAAATAATTATTTAAAAGATCTAGGTGCCAGTGTCCAATTTTACCAATTTTTTGTGCTGTCTTTAATCGTTCTTCACTCGCAATTAGAGCCTTTTCTGTCTCACGAATTGTAGTAATATCGTCTATTGTTACCAAAATTGTAGGAGTTGGTTTTTCAGATATCAAGCTTGATGAAAGAAGCACATTAAAAGATCTGGTTTTTCCATTCCTCAACATTTTCAACTCTGCTTCAACTCTGCTATAATTTATTTTTTTATGAATGGTATCTGAAACAATACTTTGTAAAGAGCATTTTTTACATGCCATAGAATTATTACAACCTTCTCCGCCTAAGCTATTTATGCAATAAAAGGCTTCCCCAAACTGTTTGTTCAAAGCATTAGTAAATACCACATCTGCAAATTCAAACCCTGTTCTGTTTACTCTTGTAATCTCAGCTTTTTCATTTAACAAAAGCATTATTGCCGGAGAGTTGTCAAATATATGTTGTAATTGCTGTTTGTTTTCAAAAAGATCTTCTTCAGCTTTTTTTCGTTCGGTAATATCCATTGAGTTTCCAAGCAACTCATAGCCGCCTGTTGTAGTTTCCAACGCAAGCTTTTGAGTAAGGTAGGTATATTCCTTATTTAAATGGGTAAAGGTTTCTTCTATTTTCTCTGATTTTAAAGTTTCCAGGATTCGCTTGTCGTCCGCTCTAAAGCTGTCAGCAGTTTCTTTATCAAACAAATCTAAATCTGTTTTCCCCTTTACTCCCTTTTTGATGTTAAAAACATTAAGAAAATGCTTGTTGGTGAACCTATATACTCCATTTTTGTCCTTTAGAAAGATTAAGGCCGGAATATTATCTATTATCCTTTGCAGCCTATCCTCACTATCTTTTAGAGCTTGTGCGTTAACTTCTTTTTCTTCTATCGTTTTAATAAAATAAACATAGAGTTCTCCTGCTGCAGTTAATATCACATATGCAATATAAATAATTCCAAAAAATAGTGTTACCCAGGAAGTTGGATACAATTGATATTGATTTAAATCTATTTGAGGATTAATTAGATGAAACAAAAAAGCAAGCGCAATGACAAAATAGATTAGTACCGTAACAAGAAAGTAGCCCATTGCCTGCCTTTTTCCCATTAAAATTGCATTTAACAAAATGGCGACCAGACAAAAATAGTAGCCACCAGCAAACCCAAACACAGTCAATCCCAGTGCTCCAATAAATACAAACAAAACAGAAAAGAAATGAGTTTTAAACTCAAACTTGAGCCTTTTTCGCAGAAAAAACAGGGTGAGAAAAAGTAAAAGCAGTAAGGAGTGTAATAAAAATATTTTTTGCCAACCAATGTGTATAGCTCTTAAAACAGAAAGAACATAAATGGGGATAATCAACAACACAGTTACCGAAATAATCTTGTTGATTATCCTGTTTTTTATGGTTTTTAGTTCTTGGCGCATTTAAGCGGTATGGTTTAGTCTAATAAAGTTACGAAATTTTTCTTTGTTTTCATAGACTCAACTCATTTTGCACCAATAACATTATTGAACATTATCACTTTCCCTTCTTATCTATGTGAATATTATTTTAATTGACATTTCCCATGTTTTATAGATTCCCGAATAACAGGTACTTGTATTAGCATTATCAAAAATATACTATGATAATCAGCAACTTATAATTACTATTGTGTGAAATTTAACTTTGTCTTTCAATTCCTGAATAAAGTCGACCTTCATTTTTGGGTTATTCACTTCGTTCATGAGCTCCACTTTGTTCCGGTTGACCCAAAAACGAAGCAACTTAGGCGAAACCGTTCTCACGTAGGCTCTGAAAGAGCGAGTAAAAAAGTCAAGGCTGCATTGAAAACCTCCTCCATCTCTTATCAAACCTAAGTTCGGCCGGGTGATCTTCGAACAAGTTCGAAGCTTCCCGGTCTCACTAAGGCTTGATTGCGAGCTGAAGAAGGTTTTCAATGAGGCCGATCGGGGCTATTTATCCATATTGATAATTGTTGAATTTTATTCATAAAATTAACTTGGGAAACATCAGT
>JBNKRJ010000042.1:0-33442 GCA_050296515.1 Bacteroidales bacterium
CAGTAACTTATAATTACTATTGTGTGAAATCTAACTTTGTTTTTCAATTTCTGAATAAAGTCGACCTTCATTTTTGGGTTATTCACTTCGTTCATGAGCTCCACTTTGTTCCGGTTGACCCAAAAACGAAGCAACTTAGGCAAAGCCAATCTCATGAAGTTCTGAAAGAACGAGTAAAAAAGTCAAGGCTGCATTGAAAACCTCCTCCATCTCCTATCAAACCTAAGTTCGGCCGAGTGATGGGGCTGTATCAAAAGTCTAATTCAATGCAATTTTACTTTCATTCCAACAACAAAAGAGCGTATTTCAACAAGATTGAAAGCCGATTGATTGGATTAATGCAAGATTGAAAGAAAAATTTATGGCAAAACTAGTTTTGATACAGCCCCCTTCCCGGTCTCACTAAGGCTTGATTGCAAGCTGAAGAAGGTTTTCAATGAGGCCGATCGGGCTATTTATCCATATTGATAATTGTTGAATTTTATTCATAAAATTAACTTGGGAAACATCTGTTTCTTATAATAAAAAGATAATAGCTTGCTGCCTTTTTATACTCTTTCTGAAGCTCAGGCATATTGGCTTGCGCAATGTAATCACCCAACTCAACATTTAAGGTTTGGAAAATATTTTCATCGAAAGGATTGATGTTTTCTGGGTTTGACCATTCTGTGGTATCTTTTTTAATTTCCTGTCCCAAATTTTGATTGGTCAAACCACTCAAAATTATAATGGTCAACATCGTACATAAGTTCATTTACTTTCGGTTAAGGATTTAAACAACTACCTAAAGATAAGAACTTTAAATATGCGGCCAAAAGGGTTTCCCCTCTCAAATTATTAGCTCTACTTCAGAAGAGAAATTACAAGTTAACCATTAGGTTTATTATCTGTAATATCCATATCAAGCTTTATCTTCTTCCACCCAAAACCTTAATACTGTTTTTAATTTTTCCCGAGCAACTTTTCTTGCATCAGATAAATAAATCTCGCGATGGATTTTTGAAATTCGTCTTAATTTATTGGCTTCTGCAAATTTCTCCATCATTTTAAAACTTGCAGGCTCATTATCATAACTACCCAAATGCATCATTTGAATACATTTTCCGTCTTCTATCTTTTCAAACCTGACATGTTCCAATAGTGGATGAGGCTTCTTTCGCCTGGTAAGTTCAATCATTTCATTTGCAAATGCTTCATCAACAAAATCTGGTTGACGCATCATTAGTTTAAAAACCAAATCATCCTTGTTGATGGCTCCATTAAAGTTAGCTTTTGCTTCTTCTGTTATATCCCACACACCCTCAAGTGGGTAAACAGAGTAATCAAAGTAACCTTTTGGAGTCAATCCTTTTTTAGGGCTCATTTTTACCACATACGAAAGTGAATACAAAACGCCTATATATTCTGGGAAACTTTCGCTATTTGGGTTGCCCTCCCCGTTTATGGTAAAGAATTTATACTCAGGTATCGTAATTACCCCTGGTTTATTTTTAGGTAGATAGATGTTCTTTTCGTGTTTTTTCCATTCATGTTTCATTTTTCCTTGGTTTAATGATTAAGATGAAACAAAACTAAAACCTGAAAGTGACAACCCTATGTCAGTGAAAAATAAAAAAAAGTGACATTTCTAATTATTTTCTATCGTAACAACCACTTTCCAAGGAGCCACTTCTTTTTTCGCCGGTAATATCATCATCAATGGTATAGTTTGAGCTTCCTGCATCGATAATTGCAGAACCTGTTACAGGTAAAGCATTTCTCGTTGTTGCATTCCATAAAACATCAGTAAAATCAGCCAGTGGGTTAGCACTATTTGAAGTTTCTGTGTATCCCTCAGAAATTCCAACAACACTCCCTGCTATAACATTCCCTTCAATAGTAACATTTGTAGCACCGCCAGGGAAACGAATACTTTCAGCATTTTTGCTGTATATCACATTGTTTGCCAGCACCATGTTTTCTCTGGAATCCCATGAACTGAAGTTCGTTGCACGAGCTGAATTAATAATGGTATTATGAATTACCTGCAAGTTAGTGGTTGTTCCCTGATGGTTTGAGCTTGAAAAAGCCGATGCACTCCCATTCATTATTAAATTATTACGAACAATTGCCTCTCCCTGAATTTGCATGGTATTATCTCCACTGTTGTAACAAATATTTTTTTCAATGATGTTTTGTGGTTTTCCATCTGTTCCGTAAACCAATATGCAGGGATAATTGCAATCATGTACCAGGTTTTCTGCTATCAGGTTTCCCCATGAGCCCTGTTTTAATTCAATTCCATCACCCTGTGTTACTCCTGCACCATTGGTATGATGAACATGATTTTGTGCAATTACACTTTGACTCATAATCACATCACCATTGTTTGCTCCCAGGTACATGCCTTCACCTGTTCCACCAGTGTTATTGATTTCATTTTCAGTTATGTACATAAAGCTGGTATTGTTAGTATTAGTTGTTAAACCGGCCTCCTGTGTATGATGAATGTGACATTGATCCAGCCATACATTGCTGCAATCATAAAACCTCACACCTGCACTGCCTCCGGTAAATTCGATGCCTCTAATACATAAATAACTCACTGACTTTGAAATACCAATATTCATTATATTCTGATTTGCATCAGGCCGAGTGATGACAACACCATCTTCTGCAACAATCCAAATTGGTGCTGATTCGGTTCCTGAAATTTCCAGGTTAAAATACTTGTTTATACTGTAGGTTCCACTTTCAATTTTCAACTCATCTCCAGGTTGAAGTGCCTGCATAGCATCTGCTAACGCTGCTCCGTTTTCTATTTCTGATAAGCTTGAATTATACGAATAAGTAATTGAATTGGTTGGGGAAATATCTTCCCATGAAGGGAAATAATCTGAAACTTGCACAGATTCAGAACTATCATCATTTTTTTTACAACCAAAAATTGTTGCAACAAAGAATAACAACATCAATAGATTAAATGTACTTACTTTTCCATTATTTAGGTTCATAAAACACGCTATTAATTGGTTAAACATGCTATTCAGACCTTGCTTTTTCATTACTGGTTGCACTTTTTTTTTACAATCTAAAAGTCTATATGACAAGGACTTGGTTAACAACAAGTTTCTTAATATATTGCCATTTAAAAGTATGCCCTATGATCCGACAAATTTTAAAGGTTATGTTTACAGCCATTGTTTTTGGCTTCATTCTAACAACTATCCTCTTTCTTTCTATTGGAGATGATAATTATTTGTTGGTTCTTGCAATAGTTGGATTAATTGTAGGCATATTGGCTGCAATTCCCCTAAGAAACAAGTTTATAAACAGAAACTTGGCAATTGCACTCATTTCATTTTTTTCGTTTATTGCCTTACTTTTAATCACTTATGCTGTTTACGGATTTATCTTTGGAGAAGACATGATTTCAGGGAATCAGTATTACGAAATGGGAGGAATTTTACCTTTCCTTGCATTTGGGGTTGCAATTCCATTTATTTTTTCCTCAATAACTATTGCACTATATATTCAGAAAAGAGAATTGTGATATTCTGCTTCCCCCTAATAGCTTTCTTTAAACAGAAAACACCTATCTGCATAAATTCGAATAACATTTCATTCTTTACATCAATATTATTTGCTTGTTTATCCCCACCTAATTGACTTTTGATTTTTATTGTCGTAAATTCGATCTTTAAAAATTCTAACTAAACTTCACACAATGAAAACAATCATTAAAACCCTTTTGTTTGCCATAATGGCATCCATGCTCCTTTCTTGCGAAAAATCTGAAGTTAAAAAAAATGATGAACCTGTAATCAAAGATGAAACAACATCTATTACCCGACTTAAAAGTCATGCAACACACACTCCACGAACAGTTCTCTTTTTGGATGGAATTGATGATTATATTGTAGTTCCGGATGATCCATCGCTGGATATGACAACCGGTTTTACTGTCGCCGCATGGGTGTATCTTGAATCGTATGTTGAATGGGCCAGTGTTGTCACAAAAGGCGGTGTACCTGATGACGCGGTTGAAAGTTTCAACAACTACACACTTCACCAAAGCGGAAATGGAGGCGGTGGCACTTTTCCTTTTGATACTGAACCCGGACATATTCGTTTTACTAACGGGTGTATTGCGCTTCCTTCTCCAATGCCGGAATCAACTACAGTAATCCCACTTATGGAATGGCATTATGTTACCCTAACCTATGATGGTACTGATCTTAAATTTTACCTTGATGGCCATCCTGATGGTGTACATTCATTACCGGGAACTCTTTGCACAAATGATCAACCTTTAAACATAGGTGCTGATTTTCCTGGTGGAAATGAATTCTGGCATGGTGCCATTGACGAATTAAGAATCTGGAATGTTGCATTAACAGACAGTCAGGTCTCAGAATCAGCAGCAGGTGTTAGAAGAATATTAGTAGAAAATCTCGTGGGTGACTGGCATTTTAACGAAGGAGCAGGAACAACCCTTACAGATTATTCTGGACGGGGAAACCACGGAACAATAATGGGAGGTGCGGTTTGGCTACTATAAGCCAGGCTTTTCAAAAAAAAGAGGCTGTCAACAAACCAGACAGCCTCTTTTTTAATTTGAACTTACCAGGTTTCAAAAATCTGGTAAGTTTTATAAATACATTCTTCTATTTTTTGTATCCGTAAACAGCTATATCACCCAATTCTGCCTCAATACGAAGCAATTGGTTGTATTTAGCCATACGATCCGAACGACTCATAGAACCAGTTTTGATTTGACCCGAGTTAGTTGCAACTGCAATGTCAGCAATTGTTGCGTCTTCAGTTTCACCAGAACGGTGAGAAGTTACTGTTGTAAATCCAGCACGGTGAGCCATTTCAATAGCATTTAATGTTTCGGTTAAAGTACCAATTTGGTTCACTTTAATCAAAATTGAATTAGAACAGCCCTCTTTAATACCACGAGCAAGATAATCAACATTGGTAACAAAAATATCATCACCAACCAATTGAATTTTGTCGCCAATCTTGTCAGTAAGGATTTTCCATCCTGCCCAATCGCCTTCATCCATACCATCTTCGATAGAATCAATAGGATATTTAGCAGCTAACTCAGCAAGATAATCAGCTTGTTCAGCGCTGGTTCTTTTAGCACCCTTTTCGCCTTCAAATTTGGTATAATCATAAACACCATCAGCATAGAATTCAGATGCAGCGCAGTCAAGAGCAATAGTGATATCTGAACCAGCTTTGTAACCAGCAGCTTCAATTGCTTTAATAATTGACTCTAAAGCATCTTCAGTACCGTTTAATGCAGGAGCAAAACCGCCCTCGTCACCAACTGCTGTGCTTAGGTTTCTATCATGTAATACTTTTTTCAGGTTATGGAATACCTCAGCACCCATTCTGATAGCTTCTCTGAAAGTAGGAGCTCCAACAGGACGAATCATAAACTCTTGGAAAGCAATAGGCGCATCAGAGTGAGAACCACCATTGATAATATTCATCATTGGAACTGGAAGAGTTACCGCATTGGTTCCGCCAATGTAACGATAAAGTGGTAATCCACAGTATTCTGCAGCAGCTTTAGCAACAGCTAAAGAAACACCAAGAATTGCATTTGCTCCTAAATTACTTTTAGTTTTAGTCCCGTCAAGCTCAAGCATTGCTTTGTCAATACCAACCTGATCAGTAGCAGGCATTCCTATTAGTTCAGGTGCAATTTTTTCATTTACATTTTCAACCGCTTTTAAAACACCTTTGCCTAGAAACCTTGATTTGTCACCATCACGAAGCTCAAGAGCTTCATTTTCACCAGTAGAAGCACCTGAAGGCACAGCAGCGCGTCCTACAATTCCGCTAGCTAATGTTACTTCAACTTCTATAGTTGGATTCCCTCTTGAATCCATAATTTCTAACGCTTTAACAGCAACAATTTCCATTTTAATTCTCTTTTTAATTATTTAATTTATTTAGAAATGTAATTCACTACATTTAAATCCTGCACAGCTAGCAATCCTGCTGATTTTGATTTATCAAACATTTTCTTTACCACCTCAACAAATTTCACAATCTGTTCTTTATCATCTATGATTTCAATCTTTATTGGCAAATCAGAAGATAATGCAAAAAGTTTAGTTGAATGAACAGTGGTATTAGCCCCAAAAGACATTGTACCCCTAAATACCGTAGCACCTTTCATTCCGGCTTTTTTTGCGGCATAAACAATTGCCTCATGCAGAGGTCTGTGGTTGTATTTTTCCAAATCGCCTGTATATATACTTAATAACGAACTTTCGGCCATTTCTTTGTCATTTGTCATTGGGCATCAGCCATTTGATATATTTTAAATGACCAACGACTAATTATCTGGTAACTTTTTTGTCAATTTCTAAGCTCTAAACAATTGCACACCTAAATATACGGCAAGCAATCCTAATATCAAACTTAAACCAATATAAAGTGCAGAAAACAAAAACTGCTGAATATTTACCATTGCAAAATTCTCATATGCAAACGAAGAAAACGTTGTAAAACCGCCACAAAATCCAACAGCCAGAAAAACTCTCCACTCAGCAGATAATATTTCGCTTCGCTCAGAAAGCGCATAAATGACTCCAATAAGGAAACTTCCAACAATATTAACCACCAATGTGCCCAGTGGGAAGGTTGTTTCAAAAACCTTTTGCATTAATTGACTAACCAGATATCTTGAGATACTACCAACGAACCCTCCGGTGCCAACTAATAAAATAATCTTCATCCTCTTTGATAAACCAAAATCCCCCTAAGATAATTGGCGCAAATATAAATGATTTTTATCAATTTAGACTATTTCGCTGCGTTTTTAAAAGATTTAACTAATATTTAATACGATTATCAGCTAGTTTACACCTAAATGGTTTCTTCCGTTTGAAAAACAATTTGTTTACCCCAACCCAAATAGGAGCAAATTGATTTTACTCGCAAGTTCGTGAAGGTAAACGTTCTTCACTCCCTTTTAGGGTCGGGGTAAATGGAGAAAAGCAATTTGCGGTTGGTATAAACTAGCTGACAATCATTATATTTAATGTAAAAATCAAAAAACCTCTCCCTTTTAGTGATTTATTTCTTTGCAACTAAACGGCTAAAAACCATGCAATTATATTTTTTTTGAATAATTTTCAGAATTCTTGTAACCATTTATAAAAATTTGAGTATTTAGAATAGATAATCAGTTAAAATATTATAAGTGATTGGGCAATCGGACGAGATAATAATGACAGAAGTACAGAAGGGCGATTTGGATAAATCATCGGTACTTTTTGAACGCTATCAATTAAAAGTATACAATTACTTTTTAAG
Source organism: Bacteroidales bacterium (assembly GCA_050296515.1). Classification (GTDB taxonomy): domain Bacteria; phylum Bacteroidota; class Bacteroidia; order Bacteroidales; family NBLH01; genus NBLH01. The sequence continues at coordinate 7,324 of JBNKRJ010000042.1, forward strand.
AATTTGCTTTAACGAACAACTTAGTATGGATTTATCACAGAATACATTTTTCAGAATGCTTCATTACCGAAATAGTTATAAGCCTGAGTTGAGTTTTAAAAGCTGGTTATTTGGGATAGCAAGAAACGTTTTTCTGGATAGTGTAAAAAATAAGCATTCAAAAACAGATTCGATTGAAAATATTAAACATAAACATCAAACAGAGAATAATGAAGCATTAGGTAAATTTGAGAACGAAGCATTGCACCTGGCCTTAAATAAATTGAGCAGCGAAGAAAGAGAAATTATTGTTATGAGTCGCTTTCAGGATATGAAGTACACTGAAATTGCTGAGATACAAGGCTTGTCATTGTCTGCTGTAAAAGTAAAAGTGCACCGGGCCATTAAAAAACTTAGAGCGTTTTATTTTAAAGATGATGTGACCATAGATATTCGATCAAACTAAAAAGAAATTATCATGAACTGTAATACCGTTTCAAACTATATAATTGATTTTATTGACAATAAGCTGGATAGCAATACCAGTAGTGAGATTGCAAAACACATTGAAGAATGCCCTTCTTGCAAAATAGAATACGCTCAAACAAAAGATATCTTTTTGTCAATTGAAAAGATACCTTTAAAAGAGCCAGGTACTAAATTAAAGATGAGTTTTAATGAAATTTTAGAAAAAGAGAAAGCCAGGCAAAAGGCTGAACAAAAACCTTCCGAAACAAAAATAATTAAACTGAAGAATTACCGGATTTTATGGCAAGTTGCAGCGGCAGTTCTACTGTTAGTTTCTGGCTACTTAGCTGGCTATAATACAAATGTGAAGTCGGTAAGTACAGAGCAAGTTTCTATTATGCAAAATGACATCAAAGAAATGAAACAACAAATGCAAGCAATAAGCCTTCTTAAAAACGAATCGGCAAGCCAAAGAATTAAGGCAGTAAACTACACAGAAGAAATCCAAAGTCCTAGTAATGAAACTATTGAGGCACTAATTAACACATTGGAGACAGATCCGAGTTCGAACGTAAGATTAGCAGCAGTTTACTCACTTTCAAGGTTTAAAAGCAACAAGCTTGTTAAAGAAGCATTTATAAACACTCTAAACAAGCAGGATGATCCTATGGTTCAGATTGTTATTATCAACTTACTAGTTGAAATGGAAGAAGTAAAAGCTGTAGATAAATTGAAAGAATTACTCAAAAACAAAGATTTACATAAAGAAGTAAAGACTCAGGCCGAGCTTGGAGTCAAGATACTTTCGTAAATATATTATTTCAAACATTAAATAAATAAAAAGTTGACCTGTCGACATCAACTCAATTAACAATTAAATTATTTGGTAACTTTTAAAAACAAGAAAAATGAAAACAATAAAATTATTATCCATACTATTACTTAGCTTTATTTATGCCTCAGGAATTTCGCAAAAAAAGTATGAGATTGATGTAAACGATCCTGCCAACACAAAACTAGAACTAGTTAACTTAGCTGGTGATATAAAAATAGTTCCAGGCAATGGCAACAAAGTTATTATTGAAGCTAGTGGGATTGAACCAGTTCCGGAACGTGCCAAAGGTCTTAAACGAGTGGGTGCCGGTGGTGAAGACAACACAGGGATAGGCCTTAGTTATAGCAAGTCTCGAAACGATATTAAGCTATATGGAGCTGTTTCGATGAACTCTGATATAGACTATAAAATCTCAGTGCCTAAAAACATGAAAATCAGTATGGAGCTTGGAATGTTTAATCATGGAGATGTAGAAATAGATGACCTGAACTCTGACCTGGAACTTGATGTTAAAAATTCCAACATGAAACTCACCAACATTACTGGTCCTACTGTTATCAGCAGCCTTAGCGGAGATATCGAAATTGTTTTTTCAACAGTAAATCAGTCAAGTCCATTCTCAATTAAAGCAATTAGCGGAGATATTGATCTTAGCGTGCCTGCAAATACACCAGCAAATCTTGAACTTAGCAGTATGAGTGGCGGAATTTACACCGATTTCGACATTTCATCGACAAAAGAAAAGGAAGGAGACCTTGAATATGTTGGTGGAGGTAGTAAAATCAGAGCTAAAATTAATGGTGGAGGCGTTAAAATGGCAGTTTCTGCAATCAGTGGCAATATTTATCTAAGAAAAAAGAAATAACTCCAGCGCTCAAATCAGACTTTCTTTAATTAACATGATGTTTGTGGTTGACAAATAATGGAAGAGCTATGCTCGCAACCAAAAACAGAATAATAAAATATCAACTTTAAAACCCAGAACCATGGCTATAATAAGTATAAAATTCAAAATTATGATTTTGATGATATTGGGAAGTATTTCGATGCTATTCTTCCCAACTCAAGAGACTTTTGAGAAAGAAGTTGCATTAAAAAGCGGGCAAGCAGTAAAGTTAGAACTAAAATTTGCTGATGAGATTAATATTAAAACATGGAACAAACAACAGCTTTATGTGAAAGCAACTGTCGAACACAACCTGAAGGAAAAACTTGAATATGAACTAATTGAAGTTAATGAAGCAAATGAAGTAGAAATTGAAGAAAAAATCAAAAACTTCGAAAAAAAGAACCATATCAATTTAGGTAATAAAAATGGAGAAGGTGATTGTATAAAGCTTGACATTGATTACGAAATTTACCTTCCTTCAAATGTGCAGCTATCTGTTAACTCTATTAGTGGAAATATTGATGTAAAAAATATGAACAATACGCTTACTTTAGAAACAATTAGCGGCTTTATTGATGTGGCAATTGACGCCTCAAAAAGTTATGATTTGAAATGTAGTACTATCTCGGGCTCCATCTATTCTGATTTAAAATTTGATTTGGAAGGAGAAATAAAACCAGATATCGTTGGTAGTAAGCTAAATACAAGTTTAAACGGGGGAGGTAAATTATTGAAATTAAAAACAATAAGCGGAGACGTTTACTTACGAAAAAGGTAACCAAACAGGAAGAATGTAGCATTGAAAGCCATCGCAACAATCCGATGGCTTTTTTATTTTATATCGCACAATAAACTTCGGCTTATCAATAGAATTATTATATTGTGAAACCTTGACTTAAATAAAATGAATCAACCATACTTAATTCTATAATTGAAATATGAAAAAATACGCCTTAGTTCTTTTAATTGCAATCATTAGTTTTTCATTTACAACTGATAAGCCAGCCTATCTTTTATACAATCAGAAAGGAAAAGAAGTTAAATATCAAAAAATGATAAAAGATTTAGAATCAGCTGATTTGGTTTTCTTTGGCGAATTGCATACAGACCCCATTTCACATTGGTTACAATACGAAATAACCAAAGATTTGTATGAGGTTAAAAATAAAGATATTGTAATTGGAGCGGAGATGTTTGAAGCTGACAATCAATTAATGATAAATGAGTATTTAAAAGGAATATATCCCGATAAAAAATTTGAAGATGAAGCCAAGCTGTGGGGTAACTATAAAACTGATTACAAACCCGTGCTTAATTTTGCTAAAGAAAACGGGTTAAGATACATTGCCACAAATATTCCCAGAAGATATGCATCGGTTGTTTATAAGAATGGTTTTGAAGGATTAAAAGAACTTTCTACGGAAGCCAGAAAACTCATTAGTCCCGATCTGGAAAAATTATATGATAAAAACGTAGCGTGCTATGTGGAAATGATGAATATGGAAGGAATGGGTGGACATGTTAATGAAAACTTTCCAAAAGCACAGGCTGCAAAGGATGCTACTATGGCTCATTTTATTTTACAAAATTGGAAAAAAGGTAAATTATTTATTCATTTTAATGGTTCCTATCATTCAGATAATTTTGAAGGTATTATTTGGTGGATTAATAAGTTAAAGCCAGGGTTGAACATCAAAACAATAAGTGTCGTTTATCAGGAAGATATTACAAACTTAGAGGAAGAAAACCTCGAAAAAGCAAACTATGTTGTAGCAGTGCCGGATAACATGACACAGACAAAAAGAAATTAGTAACCGTCTAAACTTGACATTCATTTAACATTAATTTTATTTTTTAATTGCGGTGAAAAGTCTACTTTTGCGGCGAATTAAATAGTATAAATTTGTAACTTAAGGATAAATTTTAGTATAATGAACCCTCATTGAGGGACTTATTAAGAAGCATAACAGCTGTACAAAAATAACTTGAGTGATTTTAAACGTTTAACTACAACTATAACAGATGAAAAATACCGTTTTAGAAACTAATTTCAACTTTCCAAAACAAAAATCATTATATAAAGGCAAAGTTCGCGATGTATACAACATCGATAATGAATTATTAATCATGGTTGTTACTGATAAAATATCAGCTTTCGATCATGTTCTTCCTGCAGGAATACCATATAAAGGCCAAGTGCTTAACCAGATTGCAGCGCAATTTTTAGACGCAACTTCTGATATTGTTCCAAACTGGAAATTAGCCACTCCTGATCCAATGGTAACCATTGGTAAAAGATGTGAGCCTTTTGCTGTTGAAATGATTGTAAGGGGTTATTTAACAGGAAGTTCGTGGAGAAGTTACAAAAAAGGTGCACGAGAAATTTGTGGTGTAGCAATTCCTGAAGGAATGGTTGAACATCAAAAATTCGAATCACCAATTTTAACTCCTACTACAAAAGCAGAACAAGGAGCACATGATGAGGATATTTCAAGAGAAGAAATTCTAAAGCAAGGAATTGTTTCTGAAGAAGATTATCTGTTGCTTGAAAAGTATTCGTTAGAATTATTTCTACGTGGAACAGAAATGGCCGCTGAAAAGGGCTTAATATTGGTTGACACGAAGTATGAATTTGGAAAGAAAGACGGCCAGATTTACCTGATTGATGAAATTCACACACCAGATTCATCACGCTACTTTATTGCCGAAGGCTATGAAGAAAGACAGGCAAAAGGCGAAGCTCAAAAACAATTATCAAAAGAGTTTGTTAGAGAATGGCTAATGGATCAAGGTTTCCAGGGACAAGAAGGACAAAAAATGCCAGTAATACCTGAAGACTTTATTAGTCAGGTTTCAGAAAGATACATTGAACTCTATGAAAAAATAACAGGAACTCAATTTGTTAAAGAAGATTTAACAAATGTTTCAGAACGAATAAAAAAGAACATTGATGCTTATTTAGCATAATTTAGTAAATTACTGAAAGCTTAAAAGATTAAGGCTTGATCAATACCACTAGATTTTGATCAGGCCTTATATATAAAGGACAAATCCTAGAACTAACAAGTATTATTTATCAAAACCCTTAATAGAATGTTATTAAAGCAAACAAAAATTGTTGCAACTATTTCAGACAGAAAATGTGACATAGATTTTATTAAAGAACTGTTTGAAGCAGGAATGAATGTTGTTAGAATTAACACAGCTCACCAAACGACAGAGGATACTCTGAAAGTTATTAAAAATGTAAGAAAAGTATCAAACAGGATTCCAATATTAATTGATACGAAAGGTCCGGAAATAAGAACAACTAAAACTGAAGATGAAATATCTTTAAAAAAAGGAGACAAAATTCTTTTTAAAGGAAACCCAGATAAAACAAGTACAAAAGAATGCATATTTGCTTCTTATGAAAAATTTGCGGAAGAAGTTCCTGTAGGAAGCACCATCCTAATTGATGATGGAGAATTGGCCTTCAATGTACTTTCAAAAAAGGACAACAGTCTTGAATGTGAAATACTTAACGATGGTAAATTTAGCAGTAAAAAAAGTATAAATGTTCCTGGTGTTCCTATCTCATTACCATCTTTGACACAAAAAGACAGAGAATATATTCAATTTGCGATTGATCAGGACTTAGCCTTTATTGCGCACTCTTTTGTAAGATCAAAAGAAGATGTTCTAGATATTCAGAAAATACTTGATGAACAAAACAGCACAGTAAAGATTATTGCAAAAATTGAGAATCAGCAGGGAGTTGACAACATTGATGAAATTCTGGATCATGCATACGGGGTAATGGTAGCGCGGGGCGACCTTGGTATTGAAATACCAGCTGCTCAAATTCCTGGAATTCAAAAAATGTTGGTGAAAAAATGCGTAGCACACAGGAAACCTGTAATTGTTGCAACACAGATGCTCTATACAATGATCAACAACCCACGCCCAACCAGGGCAGAAGTAAGCGATGTCGCTAATGCCATTTACGAAGGAACAGATGCGATTATGCTAAGTGGTGAAACTGCATTTGGTAAATACCCGGTTGAATCCATTAAAACAATGACAAAAATTGCCCAGCAGGTTGAAGCAAGTAAAAAGGATTATAAAGAGCCAACTGATAAAACGATCAAAAATAAAATCTCTGGTCACTTAGCTAAAGCGGCAATCCAGGCTACATCAAAACTGCCTATTAAAAGTGTTATTGCTGATAGTATGACCGGACGTACAATCAGAAACCTTGCAGCTTTTAGAGGCAAGTTGCCAATACTTGCTTTTTGCTATGGTGCAAAATTGATGAGAGAATTGGCCTTATCATATGGGGTAAAGACTTACTATTTAAACAAAGGAAACTCTACCGATAAATTTTATGAAAGCTTAACTAAAGTATTGATTGACGAAAAAGAATTGAGCCCGGAAGATATGGTAGTAGTAGTAGCAGGTAATTTTGGCCACGATAATGGGGCATCTTTTATCGAAATTTCTACTATTGAAAAACTATCACAAAGATCAGAGAAGAAAACTCAAAAATCTTAAAAATCAACAACTTAATGAAAAAGCAGTTCGGTTTTCTGACTGTTTTTTCACTTGTTTAAACTTTAGTTAAGTTGTTGAAATTTATTCACTTTTCTTAAACTATGGAGTTCATGAGCTTGCTTCGCAAGGTTAAACATATTCTTTTGTAAAGCAATTAAATTCTATATAAACCCCGAAGGGCTCAGCGTAAGCTAATCCCCCTGCGCCTCCGCTAAAGCTTCAGCGGCACGCGGAATGAGGGTTTCATCTATCTACTTTATACTATTTCAAATTGTTAGATGGAACCGCATGATAAAAAATAATTATTGTCGTAACAATTACTCGCAAGCTTGTGAGAACACTTCGTTTAGTTATTTTAATCATGCTTGTTTCATTTACTTGATAGTAAAATAAAAAGTACTGCCTTTTCCATAGTCACTTTCCACCCAAATTTCCCCATTGTGCCTTTCAACGAAATCTTTACAAAGCAGTAATCCTAAGCCAGTTGCAGATTCGTTATAATGATCGTTCTTATTTTTATCAATACTAAAAATCGATGAAATGTTTTCCTCTTTTATGCCAATTCCTGTGTCTGAAACACTTACTTCCAAATATTCCGAAAACATATTTTCTACATCAATTTTTTCAATCGCAGACACCTCTACTTCCCCTCCTTTTTCCGTAAACTTTAGTGCATTTGAAACCAAATTTCTTAAAATAGTAGAAAGCATATCTTTATCTGCATAAACATGTAAACTTTTAGGGATTTTTACATTAAGCTCGATATTTTTTTCTTCCGCCATTGACTCATAAAACTTTATCAATTCATCTACAAATTCAAACAACTCAATTGGTTTTGGATCAAATTTAATAAGCCCTCTTTGAGTTTTTGACCATTGCAGCAGATTTTCAAGCAACCTGTAACTTCTAACAGCCTCTTTGTTAAGCAATGTCAGAAATTTTCGCAACATATTTTTATCATACTCTTCAAGCTTTGTTAAAAGCAACTCTGTTCCACCAATAAACTGATTAAAAGGCGTTCTTAAATCATGTGAGATTATAGAAAATAATAAGTCCTTTGATGTATTCAATTCTTTTAGTTTGGCTTCGGATTCTTTAATTTTTATTTCGTTTTGTTTTTGAAGCGTGATATCTTCCAAAATTCCATCTATGAACACAACTTCCTCCTCTTCATTCTTTAGAACCCGGCCTGAATCTTTTACCCAAATGATGTCCCCGTTTTTTTTATACAGCTGAATTTCATAAGGTTCCATTGGTTTTTGAGCCCACTCCCCGAACATTTTTTCTCTAAGACCATCTTCAACATAAAGATCGTTTGCATTTATCTTATAAATCTCTTCAGCAGAATCAAAACCCAATATTTCAACAAATTTTTTACTTGCATAATGAATAACTCCATTCGCTCCAGATCGATAAACTCCAAGAGGCAAATTATCAATGAACCCCATATAGAACTGTTTGTAAAAAATTGAAGAGCTACCAATTGATTCCGGGCAATTTATATAACCAGCAATTGTTGCCAAGTCCCCTTTTGAACAATAAATTAGCTCCAGTTTTAAATTAGCTTTTTGGCATTTTTCATTCACAGCAAGATAAACATCTAGTGAGGGAATGGAAGTTACCTTGCCTTTTTTTGATTGTCGAATCTCATCTTTTATGGCAAGGACACTTTCAGGAGAGAACAGTTCATAAAAGTTAGCAAAGAACAGATTACTTTTGTTAAAATCATGAAAAGCTCCTCCTTCACTATTTATAAACAGGATGGTTCCTTCATGATTTGCAACAAATATTAATTCTTTCATGTTTGGTCAACACAAGGAGCAAAATAGTAACTCTTTGCCAGGCTAAATTAGCAATTGTAGAATTAATTTTCTACTTTATTTTTTTCTTTTGTAGTTACACTGCTTACAAAATCCTTAAAATACTCCTGTAATGATTGTTTTTTATAAATCTTATTGTAAAAATAATCGGTCAAAGGTAAAAGTTGTTCTTTTTGTAAATACCCACTAATTGTTGTCACCAGATTCATATTTTCATCAAATACAACCAGAGCAGGCAAATCCAAATTTTGGTTTAAAAACTGATATGCAATATCATTCATTGCTTGAGCATCGGTCATTGTATATGTTTTTCCAAGGAAATTAACCTGCGGATCCAAAACATTAACTTTAATTGGGTAATAACAGTCATTAATTTTTTCTGCTAACTCACGATTTTGCAGACTGGTTTTTTCCATAATTTTACTACTGAAACTCCAATCTGCATAAAGGTATAATAAAACAGGCTTCTTTTTCTTTTTCCTATTTAGCTGTAGTAAATTTTCCGAAGTAATCCAATCAATAGAACCCAGCGTATCTGGTCTCAAATTATTAGGGATTTTAAATATTGAATGGTCTTTTTCAAAATCCTTAGGGTAGCTAAACATGAAATTGATAATAAAATTATCTATATCAATTTTACCACTTAAGTTTTCAGCAAAATAAACCAAATAAGGTTCAATATCCTTTGCTTCTTTATAACCGGTAACAACCATCTTTTTACCACTTCTGTCAAAGAAAACCAGTGCAGGAAAAGTCAAGTCTCCATCTAAAAGCTTAATAGTCAAGTCATTTACAGGTCTTCTTCCAATCTTTCTATTAAAATACTTTGCGCCTTTAAAATTAACAGTATCAATGGTTTCGGCATTAAATTTTGCAGCATAAAAATTGGCATTAATATAATCTGATATTGATTTGCTTGCAAAAGTCGTTTTCATCATGTAAGAACACCATGAGCACCAATTTGCATAAATGTCAAGCATTATTGGTTTAGGTTCTTTTTGGGCTAATTCAAAAGCCTGTTTGATGTTATACCACTTTATACCACTTGGAGGATAAATATCCTGAGCAAATTGCATTTGCATTGAAGTAAAAGTAATCAAAAAAAATAAACTAACTCTTTTTAACATACTCAAGTGCTCAAGTAACTACTAAATCTAAAACATATAAGCAAAATCAGGAAAAATAATTGACAAACCACCTCACTTTATACATGGATAAGTGGAACTCAGATTGCTTAGTTTTAAGCTTACAATTTGGTTTCCATTCAACTTCAATTTTGTAATCGAAACTGCAACTATCAAACAAAATTAAGAACTTTGAATTAGATATAGCTGATATTGACATTTTTTAACTTTTATTCTTCCAAACTCAAAAATTATAGTCGATATAAATTATTCAAATAACTCAATATCAATTTTCCTTATATGAGTCTCATTTTCATTGAATTCACAAAAATCAATCACCCCTTCATCAAAAAGATGTTTTATCACTTCATAGGCTTTGTCAGATTTTACAGGATACCACATATCCTCTTTCATTGAATTAGTAATCCAACGATACATTTTTTCAAGTTCCTGCTCAGACACCTTCATTTGTTTTTAGTTTAAAGCTTAAACCACAAACATAATACCAAGATATTAAAGAAAGTAAACACTTAATTACAAAATCAACAGTTCAATTAGACAAAAGTAAACTGTTTCAGATTCACGAAAATTGTCTTAACTTTAAGCTCTTTTTTAACAAAATTAAACTTAGTTATGGATAAAAATATCAGTAAACTACAGCCAAATGAACTTTGGAGTAACTTTTATCAACTAACTCAAATTCCACGCCCTTCAAAAAACGAAGCAGAAGTGATTGCCTTTACTAAAAAGTTTGGAGAAGAACTTGGTTTGGAAACTTTGGTTGATGAAGTAGGTAACGTTATTATCAGGAAACCTGCTACACAAGGTATGGAAAATAGAAAAGGGGTTATTCTTCAATCACACTTGGATATGGTCCCTCAGAAAAACTCAGACAAAGTTCATGATTTCACCAAAGATGTAATTGAAGCATATATTGATGGTGAATGGGTTACTGCAAATGATACAACACTTGGCGCTGACAATGGTATTGGCGCTGCTGCAGCCATGTCTGTTTTAGCATCAAAAGAACTTCAACATGGCCCTATTGAGGCACTTTTTACCATAGATGAAGAAACAGGAATGACTGGAGCGTTTAATTTAAAACCAGGACTTTTAAAAGGCGACATACTTCTTAACCTTGATTCGGAAGACGAAGGAGAACTTTATATTGGTTGTGCAGGAGGAATTGATACAACAGCTACTTTTAATTATAAAATTGAAGGTGCACCAGAATCGTTCACAGCATTTAGAATTATTGTAAAAGGACTTAAAGGAGGTCATTCAGGACTAGACATCATCCTAAAAAGAGGAAATGCTAATAAAATATTGAATAGAATTTTAATTAATGGCAACGAAAGTTTCGGCCTTAGATTGGCTGATATCTCCGGAGGAACCCTTAGAAATGCTATCCCAAGAGAAGCCTTTGCAACAGTCGCTGTACCTAATAATGAAGTTGAAAACCTAAAAAAGCTGGTGCAGGAAGTTGAAAGTCTTTATAAGAAAGATCTAACAGATGATCAAGGACTAAATATTAGTCTTGAAGAAACAGAAATGCCAAAGGAATTTATTGATGTAGAGACACTTGACAATGTTTTAAACGCAATAAACGAAGCACCGAATGGTGTAATTAAAATGAGCGAAGAAATTAAAGGTGTTGTTGAAACATCTTCAAATATGGCCATAATTAAATCTGAGAATGGGAAATTTACAATAGCTTTTCTTCATAGAAGCTCTTCAGAGGATGCTAAAAAAGATTTGTGCAAGCAAGTTCGTGTTTTATTTGAGAAATATGGAGCTAGTGTAGAACATGCTGGCGATTATCCAGGATGGCAGCCTAATGCAAATTCACCTATTTTAAACACGATGAAAGAAGTTTATGAAAAGAACTTCGGAAAAGTACCTGAAGTAAAGGTTATTCACGCAGGTCTTGAATGTGGCATTTTAGGAGCCAGCTACCCAAACTGGGATATGATATCATTTGGGCCAACTATCAGGTTCCCTCACTCACCTGATGAGAAAATTCATATAGAATCTGTCAAAAAGTTCTGGGATTATCTTGTGGAAACACTTAAAGAGGTTCCAATTAAATAGTTAATATTCAAAGCTGTCATTAACGACAGCTTTTTTTCTAAGTATTCTCGTCAAAGTCCTTAATATAAAGAAATAGCAAATTTGGCTTATTTGTTGTGTATGTTTTTTCGAATTGGAATTAATTATTATATTTGATTTTAGGCAAACACCTTTATAAAACATTTATAATTAGAAGGTTTGACGGTTTCATTGACAAAATCTTGAGTTTTTAAATAAACAAAATATGAAGTTTAGGTTTTCTGTTGCTAATAAAATTGGAGTAGGTTTTGGCGTACTAATCTTATTTGTTGTACTCAATATTTATTTTTCAAATAAAACACTGAGAAAGAATGATGAAATCAGAAAGCGAATTGCAACAATTTACCAACCATCAATACAATCAATTTCAGAGTTGGCAATTGTACTTACAGAATCTAAAACGCTAATTAAAACCTGGTTTTCCAGTAGCGAAATTAGTTCGAAATACAAAACAAGGTTGATTACTTTGCATGAAAAGCAATATCCTAAACTACAGAAAGAACTCACGCAACTCTCTACTTCATGGAACAAAAATGAGAAACTACTCTTAGATTCAATTTTCAAAGGAATAGATACTTTGCTGTTTGAGCAAAAGCTAATAATGAGCCAGTTGGCAACAACTGCAGATTACAATAACATGAAGCTTCTGTTTGGCATCAGACCAAGGATTGAAGAAAATGGGAGTATCATGCAAATTTCAGACCGTACGCTTACAAAACTTGAGCATTTGAACCAAAATTTCGAGATACAAATAACAAAAGGTAACGAAGAAATGGTTCGCTCTATTGAAGAATTTAGGAGTTTAATTGTTTGGGCAGGGGTGATTCTATTCTTTGCAATATTAATAATTGCTTTTGTTGTAACCGGCACTCTTGTTCGACCAATTAACCATTTAAAAAAGGTTCTTTTCAGGATGGGACAAGGTGAATTGCCTGAGAAACCTGTTAAAACCCGTTATGATGAAATTGGTGAAATGGGTAAAGCCTTAAATTCCTTGATTAATGGCTTGAAGAAAATATCAGAGTTCTCAAAAGAAATTGGTAAGGAAAATTATGCTAGTAAGTTTGAGCCTTTAGGGCCAAATGATGAATTAGGTAATGCTCTGCTTTTAATGCGCGAAAACTTAAAAACTGCATCAGAAGAGGCTGAGAAAAGGAGAATTGAAAATTATCAGCGTAGTTGGACCTCACAAGGATTAGCGGAGTTTGGCGAAATGCTTCGTGAAAGCAAGGAAAGCCTGGAAGAACTGACCAATCAAATTTTAACAAGATTAGTTAGGTATCTTGATGCAAGTGTTGGAGGACTATTCATTATAAATGATGACAACAAGGATGACTCTTTCCTTGAATTAATTGCATTTTATGCATACGACAGAAGAAAATACATTGAAAAAAGATTTGAAATTGGTGAAAGTTTAATTGGTCAATGTGTGCTTGAAAATCAAACAATTTTTATGAGTGAAATTCCTAAAGATTATATTCATATATCTTCGGGAATGGGTAATGATGACCCACGCAGCCTACTCATCGTCCCACTTAAACTAAACGAGGAGGTTTATGGTGTTGTTGAATTAGCATCGTTTAAAACAATTGAGCCTTACCAAATAGAATTTGTTGAAAAAATTGGAGAAAGTATTGCTTCTACTATTTCAAGTGCAAAAATCAACATCCATACTTCTAAACTTCTTCATGAATCGAATGAAAAATCTGAGCGTTTAACGAAACAGGAAGAAGAATCAAGAAAGCAAATTGAGCAGATGGAGAAAGTCATTGCTGAATTAAAGGAAAAAGAGGAAAAGGAAAAGGAACTTAATAAAACAATAACGAAGCAGTTTAAATCCGACATTTCTAGTCTTAGAAAAGCAAATGAAGAACATCAGCATGAAGTTGGTAAACTGAGAATGGATTTCAAAAATATTTCTACAGCTGTTGATAACGCTCTAGGAACATATGCCCTTTCAATTAACGGCGAATTTATTGAAGCTAATGATAGATACCTGCAAATGAGTGGTCTGAGTTTTAATGAGCTGAAAGGCAAAAAACTTGATGATTTAATGACCGAAAGCCAAGCAAAAGAACTTGATATTCAGAATTTTATACCAAATTTATTATCAGGTCACATTTACAGAAAAACCACTAAATATGTTATCAACAATGAGTCAAAATGGTTTCACGAAACATTTACACCACTGTATGACGAAGAAGGTAAATTTACCAAAATATTCTGCCTGGTAAAAGATCAGACGGAAGCAATGAACAAACAACAGGAACTTGAAGGAAATATTGATAAATTGAAAGAAGATTTAAGAAAACTTAAGCAGCGGATGGTATAAAAAAAACCGGGCAAGACCCGGTTTTTTTTTATATTTTCTAATTACCCTTTTATTCCTGATAACCTCTAAAATAACGCATAAATTGAACACGTTCATAAGCTGCTGGACGGCTACTATCTTTCTGGTTCATTTTTGCTCTAAAGTCACCTAAACTTTCATATCCTTTCGCATCCATCCAGGTTTGTATAAATTCAAGCATTTTTCCAACCTGAGCATGTCCGTTTTGATAGATAGTCGAAGCTATTTCAACCACATCAGCACCTGCCAAAATTTGCTTGACCACCGCTGCTCCATCATGTATTCCTGTAGATGCAGCAAGGTTGCATTTCACTCTTTCCGACATAATGGAAATCCACCTAAGAGGTATATGAAAATCATCTGGCGAACTAAGTACGCTTCCGGAAGTGACTTCCATTTTATCAATGTCAAAATCAGGATTGTAAAAACGGTTAAACATCACAATTCCATCAACACCTGCATCTGAGAGCTTCTGAATGAACCTTGCCAAATCAGAAAAATAATAGCTGATTTTTACCGAAACAGGAATTTTTACTTGTTTTTTAACTTTTGAAATAATATCGAAATAAATCTGTTCATTAACCGCTTTATTCCTGTTTAGGTCTGATGGCAAAATGAAAATATTCAGCTCAATCGCATCTGCACCTGCCTTTTCAACCATCTCCGGGTAATAAGTCCAATAATCAGACGTAATGCAATTGATACTGGCTATAATAGGTATGTCTACAGTTTTTTTTGCCTCTGATATTAATTCAAGATATTTTGTGCTAATGTTTTTCTCTTCTTCATGATCCTCATAAAACTCAAGAGTTTCAGGATAAAGGAAGCTTTCAGTTGCCATTTTTTTCATATTTGTTTCCATTTCAGAAACAATTTCTTCTTCAAAAATTGACTTCAGAACAACAGCTGAAACTCCAGCTTGCTCAAGACTTTTAATGTTATCAATAGAATCGGTCAAGCCTGAACTTGCAGCCACAATAGGGTTTTTCAAATTCAGACCAAGATAGGTAGTACTTAAATTAGGCATAGTTTATTTTTTTGAGATGAGTTCTTAAAACCAGCTAAATTATTGGCTTCAAGAATATTGAAATTTATAACTAATTAAAAAAGACAAACAAATTTAACCGAAAAATGCCATTAAAAAAATAGTTAATAACAAATTGGCCTTGAAATTCCAACAAACAAAAAACCTCGCCAGAAGAAGACGAGGTTTGTACTAATTATGTTAAGATTTTAATTATTCACCCAAAAACCTTTCAGCATCAAGCGCTGCCATACATCCAGAGCCTGCTGCTGTTACAGCCTGACGATAAATTGAATCCTGTACATCACCGCAGGCAAATACTCCAGGAACATTTGTCTTCGAAGTGCCTGGAACGGTCTTAATATAGCCAACCTCATCCATTTCAAGATATTCTTTAAATACTCCTGAGTTCGGAGTGTGGCCAATTCCTAAAAAGAAACCATCAATTTTGATTTTTACTTCTTCTTCATCTGTCTTTCCCATCCGTTTAATTAAAGTTGCACCTGTTACCACATTATCACCGGTAATTTCTTTGGTATTATGTTCAAATAAAACTTCAATATTTTTGGTTTTAAACACTCTTTCCTGCATTGCTTTTGACGCTCTGAAGTGATCTTTTCTTACAATTATATACACTTTATTGCAAAGATTAGCAAGATAGGTAGCTTCTTCACAAGCAGTATCACCACCACCAACTACAGCAACATCTTTTCCTTTGTAGAAAAATCCATCACAAGTTGCACAGCCAGAAACTCCTGAACCTTTGAATTTTTCTTCAGACTCAAGGCCCAAATACTTTGCCGAGGCACCAGTAGCAATTATAACAGTCTCAGCTTCAATAAGATCTTTGTCATCAACAACTACTTTAAATGGTCGCTGAGAAAAATCAGCAAAAGTCGCTTCTCCCCATCTAACATCGGTACCGAATCGCTCAGCTTGTGCTTTCAAATCCTCCATCATTGCAGGACCTGTAATACCTTGAGGGTAACCTGGGAAATTTTCTACATCTGTTGTTGTTGTTAACTGTCCACCTGGCTCCATTCCTTGTATCATCACTGGCGACATATTTGCCCTTGCAGCATAAATCGCGGCGGTATATCCTGCTGGGCCTGAACCAATAATTAGACATTTCACTTTTTCTGCTTCACCTTTCATTTCTACTGCCTTTTTGTCAGGTGCTTCATCCAAATTCATGGGTTTAAATAAATTCATATCTATATTTTTAGATTTACTTCTTGAAATAAGGCACTGATTATCAAGCACCTTCCTGTATTTTATAAATTAACGTGCTATATCAGTTTTTCAAATCTTATACCAAGCATAAAATTATGAAAAATTTGCAGAAACTATTCTACTCCCAAATAAATCTGAATCGTTTTAGCAAAATCTAAAAAGTAGATGTTGGAAAGCTGTGGTACATTTTATTAATTTGCATCAAAAATACAAGATGTAAGTATGCCTGAAGGAAGAATAGGAATTACAATAATAACTGGATTTTTGGGTGCAGGAAAAACCAGTTTACTTAACCAAATCATTAGAAAAGAGGAAGGATACAAATTCGTTATTATTGAAAATGAGTTTAGTGAGTTTGGTATAGATGCAGAAATTATCAAAGGGGTTGAAAATTCAAATATTTTTGAACTTAGTAATGGCTGTATTTGCTGCACTATGAATACCGAGCTGCAGGAGACACTGGACGAATTGTTAAATTCATCTATCAAATTTAATCATTTAATCATTGAAACAACTGGGATGGCAGAGCCAGATTCTGTTGTTCAATCAGTTGTTGCTAATGTAAAGCTAAAAGAAATTTTTTATATAGATAGTGTTATTTGCTTAGTTGATGCGGTCAATTTCGAATCAAATATTAAAAAAGTTGAAGCTATTAAACAAATTGCTATGGCTGATATTGTTTTAATCAACAAAACTGAAAACATATCTGAAGAATTATATAATAAAATAGCTAACGAGTTAAAAGAATTAAATCCCTTTTGTGAATTAGTTAAAACCATACATTCAGACTACAAAGAAAAGCAAATAATTAATAATCAATGTTTTAACGAAGAGAATTTCAAAAACACCTTTTCTCAATCTACTATTGGAAGAAAGTTGCATTTAAGCATAGATATCCCTGTAAAGACCATTAACATTGAGCTTGATGGCAGTTTTAAAGAGGAGAAATTCATGTACTGGATGGAGTATTTTCTTTTACTTAACCAGTCATCGATATACAGGGCTAAAGGAATAATTAGTTTTGAAAATAATTCAAGAAAACTGATTTTCCAATCTGTAAAAGCCGCTTTTTCAGTTGAAGAAGGTGGTTTCTGGAACAGTACCGAAACCAGAAAATGCAAGCTGATTTTTATTGGTCATGGACTTGATAAAAAGGAGGTTGAGGAAGGACTAAAATCTCTGATGTATGATTAATGTTTCCTAAAATCAAATGATTGACTAATTTTGTGCGAAATTTACCAGTTTGGAAACAGTTGGAATGAATTAAGCTTTATAAACTTTACTCGAATTTTGTGAAAATAATCAAACTAATATTATCTACAATTCTTATAATACCTGTAAAGTTTTATCAGCTTTTTATTTCTCCTGTTCTTCCTCAAACTTGCAGACATGTTCCCACTTGCTCAAATTATACTATTGAAGCTTTAAAAGTTCATGGCCCAATAAAAGGAGGCTGGTTATCAATGAAAAGAATAGCTAAGTGCAATCCATGGGGAACAAGTGGTTACGATCCCGTTCCACCTAAAAGAGTATATAAATTTAAAAAATATAAGATAGGCAGCTAATGCACGATCATGATATTAGTAAAACGCATGACCATGTAGAAGGTCTGATAGACACGCTTGTTGAAGTAATGAAGCATGCTGTAATGATTACTTTTTTTGTAATTGTTATGATGATTGTCATTGAATTTATCAACGTGCAATCGAAAGGAAAGTGGAACAAATCTCTTAAAGGAAAAGGTTGGTTGCAAATAGTATTGGCGGGTTTTTTAGGGATAATGCCAGGATGCCTTGGTTCTTTTGCAGCAGTTTCCTTATATGTTCATAGGGCATTAAGTTTTGCAGCCTTAGTTGCAGTAATGATTGCTTCTTCAGGCGATGAAATCTTCATTATGTTTGCCATGATCCCTGACACAACATTAATTTTGCTTCCGGTAATGCTCGTTATTGCAATATTGTCAGGTCTACTTCTTTCTACTTTTGTAAGAGGCAACCTTATTCCTGAAAAAATAAAACTACATCCCCAATTTCATCAAAACGACCCTAATTGTGTTTGTTTCAACTCAAAAAAAATAGTTTCGCAACTTAAAAATGTTTCGTTTCAACGAGCTTTACTAATTTTTGGCTTTGTAACTTTCTTAGTTTTTCTGGTAGCTGGTGAAATTGGACCAACTAAATGGAACTGGGAGAAAATAACCTTTTTAATTATAACTCTTGCCGGAGGATTTATTGTTTCAACAGTTTCGGATCATTTCCTTGCTGAACATGTTTGGCATCACATCATAAAAAAACACTTTGTAAAAATATTTCTTTGGACATTTGGGGCCTTTATCCTTATTCATTTGCTAGATCAGTACATTGATGTGGAGGAATGGATAAAATCAAATGGCTATATTATTTTAATAACAGCCGTTTTCATTGGTATAATACCTGAATCTGGGCCTCACATTGTGTTTATATCTTTATTCGCAAGTGGAAGCATCCCTTTAAGCATTCTATTGGCAAACTCAATTGTTCAAGACGGGCATGGAGCAATTCCCTTATTGGCAGAATCAAGAAGAAGTTTTGTTTGGATGAAATTAGTAAATGCTGTTGTTGGATTAGTTGTTGGAGGAAGTCTGCTGCTATTGGGATTTTAATCTTCCCTCTCCAGCTTGACAGGGAAGATTAAAAAAATTATTTAACTAAAAATGACTTTGAAGCAACTTCTTTACCATCATTATCAGAATCATGCATTCTAATATCGTAAGCGCCTGCCTCTGATGGAGCTGTGAATTTTATTTCACCATTTGTTCTCTTTTTTAAGTATTCATAGGCAACATCAACTCCATCATTCGTTGCTTCGCTTCCATGAGGAGTATCTGAAGGAATAACTCCAATCCATGCCATTTCCTCATAACTTTCAGGCGCACTGAATGATACAATTATTTCTTCACCAGGGGCAAACTCTGTTTTATTTAGAAGTAGTAAAGCTGTGCCTTCAGGAGGAGGTGGAGGAGCTACTACTGTAAAAGTAATTGAGGTAACTTCTACTCCGTTGCCATCAGCTGAATTCATCCTAAAATCATAACTTCCAGGTTCTTCAGGGGCATTAAAAGTCATTTCACCCTGAGTTGAATTAGCAAAATGCTGGTAGTCTAAATCATTTGCATCATTTTCTTCTTCATTCCCATGTGCAACATTAGAAGGGATTATTCCAATCCATGGATTTTCTCCAAATGTTCCTTCAGCAGTGAAATTGATTCTTATTTCTTCTCCAGGTTTAAATTGCGTTTTTTGTAAAATAATCTTACCTGTTGGTGGTGGTGGAGAACAAGATTCAATAGCTAATAAAATTCCAAGAGTCATAAACATCAAAAAAAAGTTTCTTTTCATATTCTTTTTGTTTTTGGTTAGAAACTCAAAGTTAGCTGAATATTTTTGAATTTCTATATTTCTGATGAGCTTCACATTCCATTATCAAAATGAAACAAAAAGGGCTAAAGTCTCCCTTTAGCCCTCTGCAAAAGTATCTAATTTCAACTAATCAGTTTCAAAAACGATATTATCAGGTTGATAACAAACTTTCTTAATTGCAGCTATAGCAAATTTCAAATCTTCTTTAGGAATCAATGTTCCTCGGACTGAAACCATTAATAAGCTTGGGCTTGAGTATAAATATTTCAAGGTCCTAATTTGAGTATTTGTTAAATCTATCTCCTGCAAGGATTTCACACTTTGCAATGGCCTAATAGTTTTAACCTGAGTATCAGACACATCCAATATTTTAATATTTTTGAGATTTTGCAACGGGGTTAAATCTTCAACGTCAGTTTTAGAGCAATTAAACTCTACAAGGTTTGTTAAACCATCAACTCCTTCAATTGAGTACAAAGAAGTATTATCTGAGACATCCAGCTTTACAAGACTTTTTAGGTTTTTCATGAAAATCAATTCATTAATTGTTGCATAATGAATATCTAATTCCACTAAGCTACCAAGCCCTAACAGAGGTCTCAGGTTTTTCACCATGGTGTTCCCACAATTCAACTTTTCAAGTGCTACAAGTCCTTGTAAAGGTATTAAACTGTTAATATTGTCATTATTAGAACAATCTATTTCTTTTAAGTTTGTAAGATTTTCTATTCCTTCAAGTCCTTTTAAACTAGGACAATCTGAACATTTAAGACGTTCTAAAAGAATTAATTGTGAAAGCGGCTTTAAAGATGTAATTTCTTTATTTCTGGAACAGTTTATCCTTTTGGTTTTTACTACTCGATCAAGATCCTCGTCAGTTGGATTAATTTCTTTACCTTTAAACTGCTCTTTATAAAACACTTGTTTCCATGCAGGGGGTAAATTATCCCACCATTGCCGATTGCCGACTTGAGCTGACAAAAGTCCTTCCACAAGCATAAATAGCACTATAGTAAAGCCAACCTTCCCAAAAACTTTTTTAATCATAATTTCTAATTTTAGCGTATATTGTGAAACTAAATTATTTCAAAATCTGGTTATTTACAAAAAAAAAACTGGTATATAGCATTTCAGTTCTCTGTGAATAGAAAATAACAGCATACTAATTTTCAGTCATTTAACTTCATAATCTTTAATTCTTTACTACCTAATTTAGAATGAATCTTACAAAAATAGGTTCCTGGTTTTATATCAGAAACACCAAACTCAATCTTATTTATTCCTGAAATACCTTCAAGCTGTTTAGTTTTAACGTTTCTACCACTAATGTCGTATAATTCTATTTGAAGATTAGTGGCTTTCTCAAGTTTTAAATCTATACTTACTAAATCAGTTATTGGGTTTTGATATTTAACTACACTACCTCCCAAAATTCTATTTTCAAGACCTGTTGGGTACTTTTGCAGAACAAAATTCTGTTCCACTTTTGAATCGGAAATAGCAATGACTTCATATTCGACAGACGAATAGCCAGGAGCACTGGCCTCAATTGTATAGTTTCCTCCTGAAATCATCCTGTAATACATTCCGGTAGATGTATCAGAATATATTTCAGAACTATCAGTATCATAACCTTTTAAGGTGATTTTTGCACGTACAAGGTTTCCATCCTGATCAGTTACTTTACCATAAAATCCGGTATGTACCCTGTTTATATAATTTAGCATTGAGCGATAGTTGTAATTCCAGAATGTTGGTAAAAGAGATGCCACAGGAGTTTTACCATTTGAAATTTCCATAGTTACTTCTTTACCATGCAAGAAGTAGTTCACATAATCCTGACGCCCACCAGAGACTACATACCAATCCCCTCCATTAGTAATGCCATTGTTTAAATAGGTCATATAACCAGTACTATTTGCATGAACTGTGTCGGCATACTCCCTGCTAATCTCCTGATACCAAGCATCATCAGGGTGAGTTTTCACAGATGACTCCCAGGAATCCCATGGATAATTAATCACCTCAACTCCGCCATGAAAATTTGCAGACAAAACAAAATTATGACTTTTCATAAAGTTCATCATAGCAATATTTTCTGGTTGCCAGGTATTGTTGTCGGGATGATCTCCGAAAAGTATATCAGGAAAATTTCTATTTAGATCAACCCTCCCATCAGATGAATAAATATCTTCATTCGAATTTCCCCTTGTTGCACCTGTAACATCATTATTTCCTGATGCATACGTTCCATCTGGATTTGATAACGGATTTATCCAGATCTCTGTATTGTTAACCAGTTCAGTCACTCGTGCATCAACTCCGTAATTTGATAATAAGTAATCAATAAGCCTCAACATCAACACATACCCGGTTGTTTCATCGCCATGCATGGTGCTGGTATAAAAGAACTCTGGTTCTTCTTCTTTTGTATTTGCGTTATCAGAAATTTTCAACACCAATAGTTTTCGTCCTTCTACTGATTGCCCAAATTCTTCCAACTTGCAAAGAGAAGGGTAATTATTTACAAATGAATCCATTAAAGCGATGTACTGACTATAAGTAGGGTAACAGGCCCACCCTTTTACATCGTAATAATCAGAACACATAGTAGCGGCTTTCAACATTGAAGGAGGTGTTAAAACTTCAAAATCAAAGCTCTCTTTTTCAAGCCATGCAAATTGTTTTTTGTTTAAATATGCTACAATTTCATTCCCATTTGAAGTAGTACGTACTTTGTCAATACTAATTTTCCTTCCTAAATATTTATTATCAATATTCTTCGGTAAGTTTTTTAACTTAACATAAACCTCTCCTCTTTGATCAAGCATATCAACTGCCTTTTTCATCTCTTGCCCTGAGACCGGAAAAAAAATGAGAATTGACAAAATATTTAGAATGATTTTCTTCATTTCTTCTTCTTATTTTCTGGTATATCAGCCCCAGCTTTTTTTATGCTTTTTATGGAACCCAACTCCGGATATAACTTAACAGTATAATTGCCGTCAATATATTTAGCTGATAATGACTGAATTGTGCCAAATTGAGCAATCTGTACTTTTTCTTGCATTAAAATATCCTCATTAGCTAATAAACGAACAATTCCCATTTCCGGTATTCTGTAAAACAAACCATTTGCTGAACTTTTTATTTTAGCTGCACGCTTTAAATATTCCTGATTTTTCTTGAACTTTTCAAGATTCTTTAGATTTTCATAAGATTCAATCTCTAAAATCATTGGCATTCCACTCATGTCCATTATATCAACTATCCCATGTTCTTCAGAAAAGCGGAATATTATTGATTGCGTAATTTTCCTTGGTTCATCAGGAACATAATCAAAACTATATTTGAAACTTTCCTTTTTAACTTTACCTTCAAATAATGAAAGATATTGTTTTTGAATCAAATCAATTTTATCAATCATAATTTTTAGAGCATCTCCACCAGGCATTGCTTCTGTATAGCCATCTCCTACAAGTGTGGCCGCTCTGTCATCTCTTAATGTAAGTATTTTTTTGCTTAGTTCAAGTGCCTGTTCTCTATCAGTTCTTTTTGCAATAACATTGCTGGGTAGCGGGACATCGTCAAAGTTAATACTTTCATTTACAGCCAGTTTATGACTTTTCAAATCTGGGACATTCAAAACTGACATACTTTTATATTCATCAATCGGAAGTAATCCAGGATCGCCTTTAGAATAAACTGATTCTAAAAGCCCTGAAGCTGTCAAACTTAATTCGGCTTTGCTATTATTAGCCTCAACAAGGTAAACATTGTTTGTATCAACAATGGCATAGGTATCAAATTTTATCCCTGTGATTTTCCAAAATTCTTTATCCCTGTCAATTGCATCTGTCAATCCTAACAATGATTCAGCATATTGATAATAGGGCCCTTTTTTATAAGTTGTTTTGACAACCTCAACATTCACTCTTACAACAGTTTTTGGTAAAGCATAGATAGTAGAATAGTTTCTAATTCCTTTTGCCTCGTTAAGGTTTATTACATTGAAGGATAACTCTTGAGGTTTGCAAGCACTAAATAATAAAATAGTTGCAATAAAAATATTTAATATAAGTTTAGTTTTCTTCATCATACTGGTTAATTTCTTATAGTTTACAGATTATCTTAATCCGCTCTCTTTTAAATACTCATTTGGGTTGTTAATATAATTTGCAGGATCTTTTAGTCTTCCTTTGTTCTCTTCCAGTTTTTTTAGGGCATCACTCTGTTTCTTGTCTAACTCTTCTTGTTGATCCGATTTACCCATATTATATGTAATGCGGTGAATTTCTTCACCTTTGTCATCATAATATATCCAGTCTCCATCCATGTGGTCTTCCTTATATTTACCTCTTACTTCAAGCTGGCCGTTTAGATGGTATGTGTAATAAACAGAATTTCTCACACCTTTATCAACCCTGGTTTCAAGCTTTATTTTGCCATTCTCATAGTACTGTCGCCATACTCCATTTTCGATATCATTCTCCCAGTTTTTTTCTTCAGAAACATTTCCATTTTTATAAAATGTCTTTGAAGTACCATTTCTTTTGCCCAAAAGATAGGTTTCTTCAGCTACTTTAATATCATCCTTATAAAACAGCCAGGTTCCTTCTTTTAGTTTGTTTTTGTATTTTCCTTTGGCAATTAATCTCTCTCTGTCGTTAAAAAGCTCAGCATCAGACCATTCACCATTGTCATCAAAAACTAATTTTGCCATTAATTTCCCATTTTCATGATAGCGTTTATGTGTTCCTATAGGCTTGTCGTCTTTAAAATAAACCTCATAAGCAACCACTCCATTTGGATATACTTTTTTCCAGAAGCCCTGTTTTCGCCCACTCTTATCAACCTTATTTACATCTTCCAATTGGGTATTAATCCCAACAGTTTTTTTTATGTCTTTTCTTAATTCAGGATGAAATTCATAAAACTGAGGGACGGTATCATTATAGACCTTCGCTAAATTATCATAAAGTATTTTAGAATTAACCCTTTCTTTTTCATTACTGTAATAAATTCCATTGGCAAGCTCAAGCGTTGTTTTTTTAAGCTCTTGCATAAAATCAGTATACTTGTCTTTTGCTTCTTCCTTTTTATCAATCCTTCCAATTTTATAAGCATACTTCAAACTTTGCTTCAAAAAACTTAGTCTGTCTTTATCTTCAGCTGTTTTAAAGAGTTCATAATTGGCTTTTGCACAATATAATACAGGTATTAACTCCTTTGATTCTTTCTTATTGTACTTAAGCGCCTGGTCAATACACTTTTCAAATTGTTTATCATTAAATAAATTGTCCAGCTTTTGATATTCCTTAAACTGTGCTTTTAAAGTAATTGTTACAAAAAACATCAAAAATAAACTTAGCGCTTTCATTTTGTCTCTTTTAATTAAACTTAAGAATCAATCTGTATAAGCTTGTTCCCCTATCCAATTTAAAACGAATAGTATTGCAAATTATTTTCAGGTTATGTTGTAGTTTAACAGCCTTTATACTTAAAAATTTGAAACAAATTTAAAAGAATTATATAGATTATGATAATTCTGTTAAAAAAACCTGACAATTGCGGTTGCTTGATTTTTTTCACTAAAGAAGATTAACAAAAAAGCGTCTCAACCATAGAGACGCTTCAAAAGAAATGTATATTACACTAAATAAAGAAATTCCTATACGAAAAAGCTCGTTTACAAATCAGTTATTAAAATATCGATATCCTCACTTCTTTTGCAAATATGCCTTGTAACCAGCTATGATAAAAGGCAATAGACTTGAAAAGATTATCAAAAAGATAAAAATCTTACAAAACACAAAGCAAAAAAAACTATCAGAAGCACTACAAGCTCCCGCAGTACAACCTATCAATGTTAAAAAAACATAATCGATAAATAAAACCAGTGTAATTAAAAACGTACAAAATAAAACCTTTGCTTTCATAATCTTGTATTTGAAGTAAAATTACGATGTAAAATATATTGTATCAAGCTTTCATACGTGATTCTAGTCACACATTCAATGTGATTAAAATCACAACAAAAAACGTCTGACCTTTGCATTTACATTAATAATGCGAATTAAGTGTTAAATATATTATGTAAAATCAATATAAATTACTGATTATCAATAATTTAATCGATTAAAAATTTTATCATGTGCCTGATTATCAGTATATTAATAGGTTATTTTCGATAATTTATTAATACAAATGACTGACAATCAAGCACTTAAATTAACATGCATCTATCTCACTATCAGCGACTTATATGAAAGTGAGCTTTTTTATGTTTCTCAAAGGTTCTCAAACAATTCTGAACCTGAATTTACCGATCAAGAGGTTATGACTATTTTTCTCTAT
>JBNKRJ010000043.1:0-6163 GCA_050296515.1 Bacteroidales bacterium
TTGTGCAATACAACAAATATGATCGACCCCATTTAAGAAATGATATTGATTGGTCTCAGTAAAAGTTCAAACTATGCACTTTAGTGCATGTCGCTTTAGCTTCTAAAAATTGTACCTTTGATATATGGCAGAACAAAGGACAAATGGACATACCGTGTCAAAGTTGACAGCGCATGTTGTCTGGAGTACGAAATATCGATATCCCGTGTTAAAAGGGGATGTTCAAAAGCGCTGTCGGGAAATATTAATACAGGTTTGTGAAGCGGAGGATGTAGTTGTTTTAAAAGGTGTAGTTTCAAAAGAACATATTCACATGCATATTAGTTATCGTCCCTCCCAGAGTATCAGCGATTTTGTGAAGAAATGTAAAGGAAGGAGTTCAAGGAAATTACAGCAAGAGTTTCCGGAACTGAATAAAAGATACTGGGGTCAACATTTCTGGGCTATAGGGTTTGGATGTTGGAGTACAGGAAATATTACGGATGAGATGATCAATGAATATTTGGAGCACCATAGAAAAAAAGACAGTGATAATTCCAATTTTATATTGGAATAAGCATGAGACTTTCAGTCTCTATACAAACTATGGTACTTTCAGTCCATAGTGGTTGATTATGAACGGTGTTGAACGTTACCTCTGGTGCTAAATTACGCTTTATAGGTTTTTAATGAGCCAAGTGTGTTTTTTTCGAGTAACAAACCTGTTCTTAATAGAGAATATTAAAACAGAGAAGCTGGATATTAAGTCCTGAAAGTGATTTTTAATGTTGTTTTGTCTGTTTTTCGTATCAATCAGTCCATTTTCCCAGAGTTTGGGCAATATATATCCAGCCCCGGAATACCGGGGCACAATACAAAACGGGCATTTTTATTCCCTGTTGCTATAAAATCCTGTATTGGCTTCAAGTTCAGGTCCATCTCGGGGCCTAATTTTGTAACTGGGCAGTATTTCATAAACTGAGATCATAAGTCCCTTTTTGCAACAGGGACAAAGTTTAGGATGCTTTCCGTAAATCAGTTCAAAAGTCTCCATCCAGTTAAGGCCTTTTACTGGCATAGCTCTTGGACCTGCCCCTAACTGATCTCGTATCATTTGTATGTAAATGGCTTTGTTCTTAGAGGCCAGTATACCGTAATGCCTTATTTTTATAAACTTAGGGGGCAGTACATGAGAAAAGAAACGCTGCAAGAAGTCGGAGGCCTTTATATCCATCAGCCCTGTTTTTGAAGTTCTGTAGTCGACCCATGAAAATGACACCCTCCGGTCTTCAAATGCCTTAATGCGATGGTTGCTAATGGCAATTCGGTGAGAGTATCTACCTATGTATTCCACCACCTTATCGCTTGTTGGAAGTGGAGCTTTTGCATAAACCACCCATTTGTTTTTGTACAATGGGTGAAGGTGTTTTTTACCTTTCACCAGTGGTGTTTCCAATTTTATTAAGCCTTCTTGTTGAAGCCGTAAAAGGCCATCGGTAAATTTACCGCGGAATACTTTTGATATTTGTTTTACATGAACAAAGAACTTACCGTTGTTTTTGCACATCCTCCATTTTCCATTGGCATTGATACCACCTGCAGGCACCAAACAATGGATATGCGTATGGCGCATAATGTTTTGCCCCCAAGTGTGGAGCAAAGCAATCATTCCCATTTTTGCACCAAGATATTTGTGCTCTTTAGCAAAATCGCATATGGTATCCCAGGCTGTTTTAAATAATAGATTATACATTTCGGATCCATGTGTTAAGCATTGCTTTTCAAGAAGGTCCGGTACTGTGAAAACAATATGAAAGTACGGCACCGGAAGGGCATCTTCCTTTCTGCTGGCTATCCATTTTTCACGCTTGAGCCCATTGCATTTAGGACAATGACGGTCACGACAACCATTGTAGGCAAACCGCTCATTTGTGCAACCTTTATTTGTACATCTTTCTTTATGTCCGCCTAGTTTGGCTGTACGGCAATTAGTAATGGCTGTCATTACTTTTTTTTGGTGCGCATTTAGTTTGTTTCTTGCGATTAGCTCATATCCATGGTTTCGTGCAATATCTGCCACTTCAAACCGTGGCTGTGTCATGGTGCCGGATAAATCGTGTCTAAAGGACTCTTAGGCCTTGAGCCTGGCAGGTTTCCCAGGTGAAAATATTCAATTGTTGTGCGGATGTCATCATGTCCCATGAGGGTTTTAACGGTCATAATATCGGTCCGTATTGCCAGTAAATGGCTTGCAAACGAGTGGCGCAGCGAGTGTAGACATACACCAGGTTTGTTTATACCAGCCCTTTTAAGAGCTTGATTTATAATCCACCGTGTTGAGTTTTCACTAAGGGGCTGGTCTTTTGTCCGTCCAAAAAACAGTGTGCCCTGTGGGTCCTCCTCATGCAAATACAGGTCAAAATCGGCTTTTAAGCTTTTTGCCAAGACGGAGAAACGCTCTTTGTTGCCCTTCCCTCGAACCAGAACCTGCATATTTTTCCAATCAAAATCATGGGCATGCAAGGTCAGTATTTCGCTTCGTCGCAAGCCAGCAGAATAAGTGAGTTTTAGAAGAAGTCTGTGTTTAAGATTGGTTGTTTTTTCAAAAAGCATTTTTATTTCTGAGCCTGAAAGAATAGTGCGTTTGAATTTTTCTTTTTTTGGGTAAGGAATTTTATCGCAAAGAGCCTGCCTGTTTAAAATGTGGAAATAAAAATACTTGATGGCAGCAACGCTTATTCGCATCGTGGCAGATGATAAGTAGAGCTCTTCTTTAAGATGGCATACAAAGGTGACAAGTTGGTCTTCACTAAGCTTTTCCGGTGGAAGATTATAAAATGCGTACAACCTTTTTAACGCAGCCATATAGCCACTGATGGTACTAATGGAAAAATGGTTTACCACCATACGCTGACGGAACTTCTCCAATTGATCGTCAAATAATGCAGTTGCTTTTTTTTCATATATTTAAAATTTAGATTAATACACAAAAGTAACATATTAGAATATTAGCAAAGGTTAATCCACCGACGAAGGAGGTTTAGTTCAACAGCCGGTCATAAAACATTGCGCGGATTGTACTATATTTAAGCGACATAACATTTAATCAACAGCAGCAACGGGCTGATATGAAAGTGCTTCGAAATGCGCAGCGATTTTATACCGGCAAACCGTTGTGGGCAATTAAAACAAAAAGACACTACAAACATTGATAATTGCGATTTCATTCGGACTCTTATCTTGTAATAATTACAGGACTGAGACATCTGTAAAAAGTGAAAATATTAAGATTGACTCTGTTTCAATTGATTCACAGATAATACCTGAACAACAAATTACTATTGCTGTTTCAGACTCTATTATAAATTTTGCAGTTGATGACTTTCCAGTAACGAATGGAATGCTTGCAGATAAGACAAGCAATAATTCCTCGTATAAAAAACAAAGTGGACTGACGTCCTCTTATGACAAGGCTTGGTTTAGTAACGACACTTTAAAACAGACACTTGTTTTTGAACTCTACACAGACTATCACCGAATGCTAACATATCATTTTTACAATGATGACATTCCAACAGACTTAATCAATAGAATGGAACTGCATATTGACGGTGGAGAACTTGCATCGGAAAAACAAAAACTAAAAGATTTCAGTGGTTTTTTAACGCAATCAACGAAAATCAATTCAGCGTATTTTATTACTGACAAAGGTTTTAGACTTGGTGACTCCATGCAAAAAGCAATTAACATTTATGGTAGTCCAGACAAAACTTCAATGACCAATGGTATTGAAAAATTTGAGTGGAATTTTGTTAGAGACATATTTTATGATGGAAAAACTGATTTAACAGGTAAGCCACTTGCAAAAGACAGTTTCGGACATCAAATAGTAATGTATTTTAAAAATGGAAAATTGATAGGACAAATATTACATAATGATATACCTTGAGAAAAAAACAACTGGTGCTAACATTATGTAAACAAACATAGCGATGAAAGTGCTATATTTAAGGCATTTACTTTTAATAAACTAAGGCGGTATGGTGATAGATAAGCGCTTTGAATTTCGCTACGTTGTTTACAATTACCGTTAGCAAGTATTTAAACCATAAACCATCAACTATGAGAAAATATAGGGTTATTTATTTCATTTTGATAATGAAGTTCATTTTTCTAGATTGCAGTGCCCAGATAAAAAATGACACATCAGAAGTTTGTAAACTGATTGAGAAATATAGGTCGATTTTGACTGATGAAATAAAAAAAAACAATATAGTTGGTTTAAGCATAGCAGTTGTTGATAATGATAGTATTATATGGAGCGAAGGCTTTGGCTCGTACGATACGATAAAGAATATGAAAGTATCCGCTGAGACACCCTTTCTAATAGGTTCATTGACAAAGCTGTTTACAGGGATTGCTGTAATGCAACTACAGGAAAAAGGATTAATTAATATTGATAGTTCTTTTGTGAAATATGTACCGGAGTTTAAAATGAAAAGTATCTATGGTAGTATTAATGATATTACCATCCGAAGTATGATGACCCATCATGCCGGTATCCCAGCAATTGATGCAAATAAATTTTCAAAAGAACCTGAACACTTTACAAAACTTCTTGATTATATTAATAATGATTATGCTACCAATCCTGTTAATACCATATTTAGATATTCGAATTCTGGAGTTTCGCTTCTTGGAAATCTAATAGAAAATGTCAGCCATGATGATTATTTTGAACACATAGATGAATTTATATTAAATCCAACAGGAATGAAGAACAGTGGTTTTTTTACAAGTACGAATCAGCCTCCTTCATGCTTGCTGGGCTACAATGAAAATAAACAGCAATTTAATGAATTACCTATAATCGATATGCCAGCTGGAAGCCTTTTTTCTTCAGCGACAGATATGGGAAAATTCATGAAAGCTTTTATCTCAAGCGAGAAAACTGGTAATTCAAAAATTTTAACAATAACTTCCCAAAAAGAAATGACAAAGGTTCAAAACCATGATGTTTTTTATGATTTAGGTTTTACGATGGGTTTAATTGGAATGGTTTATTATAGTAAGGTTGGAAAAACATTCAGTCATGAATCTGCCAATCTTTATCATAGAGGCTCTATTTATATTGCGCCCGAGTCAGGTCTGGGAATAGTAATGTTGTCAAATTCTGCCACTGCAAATAAAATATTTCATTATTCGGAAATAATATTAAGTGAACTTGCTAATATAAAAGGGATAAAGCCAAATAAACCTGAATTCGAAATAATACGAAATTCAATACATAAAGAACATAATTTTATATATGAAAATGATGATAATTTAGATACCCTAACCCTTTCAGAGAAGGATTTTGACAAATATTTAGGAACTTATGCTGCCAGTGATTTGGCTTATAAAATTAGAATGGACGGTAAAAAATTAGTAATAGACTATGGTGATTATGGAAAAAAGTACCTGCTACCATTAGGAAATAATGAATTTGTTCCGGCTGGCGCTGACACCTCTTTAATTTTAAATACGAAAGAGAGATATTATTTTGAAAACTATGATAATAATACTTACCTAATTCGGGTGTACAAGAATGGTTATCAGGAAATATGGGGCACAAAAATAATCAATGAACCAATTAATAAGATTTGGCTTGATAGATTGGGAACTTATAAAGTTGTCAATGTTACAGCATATGAAAAAGAATTCAATTTAAAAATAGACCATGATTTATTGATTTTATCTTTTAGACCCATGAAAATAATTAATGATAACTTAGCAATAGTTTATGGTTTTGGAAAAGTAAGTGGTTCTGCACTTCAATTCATTAAAGACGAAACGGGCAAAGAATATTTAATTTATAGAGGATTTAAAGCAATTAAAAAATAAGTAAAACACTTGCTAACAAGGTATATAAAACATTTGGCGGGAAGTGCTAATTTTAAGGGCGGTACATTTAATAAACTTTGCAACGGTTTGATAGGAAATCGCTTTGAAACGCCAAGCGTTTCATATACCCAACCGTTACCTGCAAGCAAACAAACGAATGAACAATGGGTAAAATCCTAAAAATTCTTTTAACTGGACTTTTAATAATAGGTTATACAAATACTGGATGCCAGACAGTAAAATTCAACAAGGACTTAAACATCGAATTGAAAGAAATGGCGGAAATTGACCAAATTGCTGC
>JBNKRJ010000044.1:0-22153 GCA_050296515.1 Bacteroidales bacterium
ATTAACTTCAAAGGAGGGAGAAAATGTCAAAATTGACACCCTGGAAAATAAAATATGCCCATAAAAAGTTTCCTGAACCAAATAGTTGGAAAATATCTAAAATAGATAGTAAGTTTGTTATTTATGAATAATCGAGGTTAAACCGAACATTGATCCTCGTTTGTAATATACTTTTCCCGCTTAAATCAGCAATATCCTATCATACACTACTA
The DNA here is from genome assembly GCA_050296515.1 of Bacteroidales bacterium. Lineage (GTDB taxonomy): Bacteria > Bacteroidota > Bacteroidia > Bacteroidales > NBLH01 > NBLH01. The sequence continues at coordinate 213 of JBNKRJ010000044.1, forward strand.
AACAAATAAATCACCATACTTTGATTAAAATCCTATTTTCTAAAACGCCCATTTCTTCCAGCCTAAAAGAATAACTGATTTTAGTAGTACATTTGTCACAGTGCTACAGCAGTACGGTAATTGTAGATTATCAATTCAATTTCAAGAATTACTTTGGTTAAACAAGCGTTACTTGTTTAAAATGCAATTTATCTCAAAATAGATGGTAGTCAGGTGTGAACGTTGTTTAACAACCTTGATTTAATTACTTGTGAATATTTTTGTGCTATTTATTTAAAGATAGTTTAGTGTAACTAAGATTGAAAGGTATTAATTTAAACCTGTTATTTTTCTTTTTTATAAAAATCCCCCAAGTTCAAGTTCAGTGAAAAATGATTAGATGCACCAGCTAAATGGTAAATCGCCTGTCCATAACTCAGTCTTACTTTGGAAATTTTGATGTATACTCCCCAAGAGAAGCCAACTAAAAAAGGTCTTGTTGGCACCATCATTTCTTTACGTCGCTGATGGTTGTAACCAGCCATAACAATGAAATTCTTGGAAGGAATAAACTCCAGGCTAAAAATACCGTGCCTTAATATATTATCAAAAACATTAAATTCGTACTCATCATTATTAAACTCTTTATCAGTTTCGGAAGTATATGCAAGATTTGAGTTTTTATCATACGTTAAATCCCACTTATATAAATCATGCAACAGCATAGAAAACCTAAATGGGGCATGTTCCAATTTTTGGGTAAGCCCTAATTGAATATCAAAAGGCAAAGGTTCGTAATGACCTGGGTAATAAGGCTTTATTTGAACACCAACATTTTTGAAAACAACAGATGCTGAAAACAACTTGCTATTTGAAACATAATTCGCTCCCAAATCAAGAGCCAAACCAAATGATTTATATTCTTCAAGTTGTGAATATATCGGTTTTAAGTTGACCCCGACTGTTAGCAAACTATCAAAAACTGGCCTGGCCCAAAACAAATTCAAAGCCAATTCAAAAGCTTTAAACTCACCAGTTATTTTACCAGTTTCATCAGCCTCGATAAATGTTCCATAATTTATATAATGTAATCCTGATGCGAATGTTCCTGTCTTGCCAAAATCTTTAGCGAAAGCCGCATATCCGTAATTAATATCAGCAAAATACTTTACATAGTTCAAAACCAGGTGCTTTGACATTTCAGAATTAAGCATTGCAGGATTATGAAATACGAAATTGAGGTCAGCATCATTAATTGAAATATTTTGACCACCAAGAGCAGCAACCCTCGCAGAATTGGTAAGTTTTAAAAAAGTATAGGTTGAGTTTCCTCCAACCTGAGCAGAAAGTTGTAATGCATAAAGTACTATACAACTACTGATTAATAATAATTTTTTCACTTTTACGTCCATTTCCATTTAGTCTTTTAAACGGAATTATTTTGTTTTTAAGGTGCATTCTCTTCTTTAATTGCGAAAGAAAAAGTCCTGAAAGTACGACTAAAATACCTAAAATATTGATATATGAAAGAATTTCACCCAAAAAGAAATAAGCAAATATCGCTGTATAAACAGGAATTATATTTGCAATGGTATTCGCTTTAACTAAACCCAACTCTCTTATTCCATATGTAAAAAGCATAAAAGCTGCAGAAGTAGCCAATAATGCAAGCGAGAATAAAGGTTTTAACACCTCAAATGTTGGTTTTACAGTAATAAAATGTTCAAAATCAAAGAAAAAGAAAAATGGCAAGAAGAACGAAATTCCAAATAAGTTTTGGTAGAAGATAATTGAGAACACATTGTAGCGTTTCGCAGCCTTACTCACAACAACAGAATAGCCAATTGCACTAAATACTGCAAGTCCAAGCAAAAGAATCCCAGTAATTGATGCCTTTAATTGATAATCATCATTTAGGATGACTAAAAAAACACCCGAAACAGAAATTACTATTCCCCAAATATTAACAAAACTAAACTTCTCCCTAAAAAAATACCATGCTGCCATCGGAGACAGAAGTGGGATTGTGGCAATTAAGACAGACGAAACAGTTGCGTTTACATACTTCAGTCCATAGGCCTCCCCTATAAAATACAGAAAGGGTTCAAAAAAGGCCAAAAGAACAATCAGCTTCAGATCTTTTAATTTTAGTGGCTGAATTTTCTTAAACACCTTCCCCATGACAAAAAGGAAGCATGCCGAAATAATCAATCTTAAAAGAATGATTGTAAAGGGTTCGTAAAAGTTTAATACTTTTTTTGTCCAAATAAACGAAAAACCCCAAAAAAGGGTTGCCAGAAACATGGCTGTGTAGGTAAATATAAATTTCTTTTTTGATTCTGTCATGCACTGTACTTCTTAAGCGATTACCCCCAATATCACCCTGAGAATGAGCAGAATGACTAACAACGACATAAAAAGTCACTGGTTATTGGCTATTTTAATCAAAGCCCAAAGATAAATGCTTTCCTTCGGATAGCAAATGATTTTTATTTGGTCAACTCATCTATAGTATATCCTGCCTTTAACAGATTCGAAGGTGCCAAAATCTCTTCAAGCTTTGTCCTTTCAAGGAATTTAAGTATTTCGTTAGCAGAATAAATATCCTGCTCTGCTTCTTTCATTTTCACTGCCAGTTTTGTGGCCTTATTATATCCTATATAAGGAATTAAAGCAGTGGTAATTGCGGGGCTTTTTAATAGTTTTTCTAATGAAGTTTCCTTATTAATAGTTAACCCTGCAATGAGATGCTCTTCTAAACTTGAATTTGCTGAGATCAATAATTCTATGCTTTCTAAAATTACATGACCTATTACCGGGATGTATGCATTCAGTTCTAAACAACCCTGGGCAGATAAATTTGAAACAAGCATATCATTTGAATACACTCTGTGAGCCAAACTAATAACATACTCAGGAATAACCGGATTAACTTTTGAGGGCATTATGGAGCTGCCTACTTGCTTTTTCGGTAAATTAATCGCCTTATTTTCAACAACATCTGATCCAAGAAGGCGTAAATCGTTAACCATCTTCTCCAGATTAACTGCATGAGATTTTAAAATGGCATGAACCTCGACAAATGAATCCAGATTTGCAGTAGCATCAATTAGATTTTCGCCCCTGGTTAACGGCAGTTTAGTTAAGGATTGCAACTCCCTTGATACTTCCATGATATAAAACCTTGGAACAGTAATCCCTGTTCCAATAGCAGTTCCACCAAGATTAATTACCTTAATGCGCTCAAAACACTTCGAAACTCTCCACCAATCTCTCGAAAGAGCATCATTATAGCTACTAAACAACCGACCAAATGAGGTTGGAACGGCTTCCTGCATCTGAGTGTATGCAACTCTCAAGCTATCACGGTGTTTTTTTTCTAAAGCCTCAACACCAAATCGAAGTTTATTGATAGCTTCTTCCAAATCATTCAACTGACGAATAATAGCAACTTTTAATGAGGTTGGAATAACATCGTTTGTTGATTGAAAGATATTGGCCTGTTCTATCGGGTCAATTTTCGAATAATTACCAACTTTATCACCCAAAATAGTCAATGCTCTATTAGCAATTATTTCGTTGATATTCAAATTAATACTTGTACCAGCACCTCCCTGAATAGCAGGAACAATGAAATGATCGAAATGACTTCCTTCACTTATTTCAACAGCTGCATCAATCATGGCATCAATCACAGCATCCTCAATAAAATGAACGGGAATTTTCTTATCAGTATATTTTTGCTGTACAGCGGATTTAAACTTCTTATAAACCTGATAAACAGCTTGTTTAGTTACACCTAAGGCTTTGTACCATTCAATGTTAAATACTGATTTATTTTGAAAATTAGATTGGGCTCTTAATGAATGAATTCCATACAAGGCATCATCAGGTACTTCAACCTTTCCGATAAAATCCTTCTCCTGCCTGGCCATTTCTTAATCGCTTATTTACTTATAGGTTGTGCAAAAGCCTTAACATCCGCTCCAGTAATCGTATCTTCACATAAAATTACAAGTCTCTCCAAAACATTACGAAATTCACGAATGTTCCCGGTCCAGGTTATATTTTGCAATTCTTTAATCGCATCTTCAGTAACAGTTTTTGGAGACATTCCATAATCTTCGCAAACCAATTTCATAAAATGATCAGTTAGTAAAGGAATATCTTCCAATCGCTCATTTAACGAAGGTACATGTATTAAAATAACACTAAGTCGATGATATAAATCTTCGCGGAAGTTGTTATTTGCAATTTCCTTTTTTAAATCTTTGTTTGTTGCTGCAATTACCCTTACATCAACTTTTATTTTTTTATCACTTCCTACCCGGTAAATTGTATTCTCTTGCAATGCACGTAGAACCTTTGCCTGGGCTGACAGACTCATGTCTCCGATTTCATCCAACAAAATGGTTCCGCCATTGGCCTGTTCAAATTTCCCTTTTCGTTGTTTATGTGCTGACGTAAAAGCCCCCTTCTCATGACCAAACAACTCACTTTCAATCAGTTCTGAAGGAATTGCGGCACAGTTTACTTCTACAAATGGATATTGTGCGCGTTGACTTTTTTCATGCAGCCACCTGGCTACCAACTCCTTACCAGTACCATTATTACCAGTAATAAGCACCCTGGCATCGGTTGGAGCAACACGATCAATCATTTCCTTAATTTTATTGATTGCATCAGATTCGCCAACCATTTCATAAGTTTTGCTGACTCGCCTTTTAAGTACCTGTGTTTCAACAATCAGGTCTTTTCTTTCCAGTGCATTTCGGATAGTAACCAATAAGCGGTTTAGATCTAATGGCTTTTCGATAAAATCGTAGGCTCCTTTTTTTAGTGCTTCAACAGCCGTTTCAACATTTCCATGTCCCGAAATCATAATAATTGGAACTTCCGGACAAACATCCATCAGCTTCTCAATCACCTCAATACCATCCATTTGAGGCATTTTAATATCGCACAAAATAACATCATATTTTGTAGCTTTTGCTAGTTCGATGCCTTCAAAACCATCTGATGCTAAATCAACACTATGCTCCTCATACTCAATTATTTCCTTCAGTGTATCCCTAATAGGTTTTTCATCGTCAATCACTAAAATTTTTGCCATTCTCGTTCTATTTATTCAATTAAAGGCAAATATACTTTTTTCCAAGTAAAGTATTAAATTTTTTTGTTTATAATTCACTTGTTTTTAAGGAATTCTTATTTTAATTAGGTAGATAGTTTTTAATAATCATTCTGCAAGTACTCACATCAAAATTCGGTTATTCTATAATATTTTATTCAAAAAATCATCAAAAATTCGATAAATTCATAAACTCTAATGTAATTTAGCTCGATTTTTGTCGTATTACTATTTTGCATTAACCATAAAAACAATTACAATGAAGGTTTTAAGAACACTAATCGTTTTAATCATCTCATTATCAACCCTAAGTGGTTTAGCACAAAATGCTAAAAAACTATATAAATCAGGAAAAGATTACAGTAAAATTGGAAATTTTGAGAAAGCTGTTGAATTATTCACTCAAGCTATTAATTTAGATTCGGATTTCACAAAAGCAATATTAGCAAGAGCTTCAGTGTACGAAGAACTTATTCAGTACAAAAAAGCAGCTGAAGATTATGAAACTTTAAGCGTATTGGATCCAGGCAAAGGAAATTACGCCATGAAAGCAGGGACTTTATATTTTGAAGCAAAAGAATATCAAAAAGCAATACCTCTATTAAATACAGCTTCTGAAACAAATTCGAAGAATGCAAAAACCTATAGTTTAAAAGCTAAATGCTATTTCGCTATCAAAAATTATTCTGAGGCGCTGGATCAAATTAATACTGCATTACAACTTGAGCCATCAGCTGATAATTATTATCAGCGAGGCTTGATTCATTCAGAATCGAACAACTTTTCTGCTGCAAAAAGTGATTTCATGCAGTCACTGCAGTTAAGCTCAAGAAACTCTGATGCATATACACAACTTGCATTTGCACAGCTAAACCTTAAAGAGCAAGATAATGCAATACAATCGTTAAATAATGCAATAAATGTTGACAGCAAGAATAAATCGGCCTACCTTTTACGTAGCTACATTCATCGAAAGCAGTCTGACCTCAATAAAGCAATTAAAGATTTGACAACAGCACAAAGCTATTACCCAAATGATAAAAAAGTACTGTTACAAAGAGGAATTGCATACAGCGAAAACAAACAATATAATGAAGCCATTGAAGATCTGACTAAAGTTTTACGTTTTGAAAAAGACGAAAAACTGGCACTAAAATACAGAGCCCAATCTTATCAGGCCTTAAGCAAAAAAAATGAAGCAATTAAGGATTACAAAGAGCTTTTAGCTTTAACAGAAAAGGATGAAAGCGAAAAGGAACTGGTTGCAGAAATAAAAAGCCAACTATTTGAGCTACAGAGAGAAGAAAACAAACCTCAAATTGTTATTATACAGAAAAATAAAAATTCAAAGATTATTGAAGTTCCCGAAGGACCAGATGAGGCTCCTATAACACTAAAAATTATTGATCAAAGTGATTTGACTAGCATTAAGATAGACGGTTTTGAAGCCAGATTTAATCAGGAAAATATTAAAAGAGGTGAAGAAATCGTAGCTGATATTGCAGAAAAAAACAGCCTGAAAATTGAAGTTGAAGATGTTTATGGAAATAAAACTTCTGAAACATTTAATCTAAAAAGAGTAGATACAGGATTTCCACGAGTGGTCATAACTGTTCCGCTTAATTCAAAAGGAAACAAAATAGTTCTATCAGAATTAACTGAAGAAATAGAACTACAGGGAAGAATTGTCAGCAAACATAAAATTGAATCATTCAAAATTGATGACATTCCTGTTGACTTTGAGAAAGATGCAAATAATCCCCCTTTTAGGGTTTCGGTTAATATTAAAGACAAAACATCTATTCTGTTTGATGTAATTGATACAGATGGCAATCATTTGTCAAAACAATTTTTAATTGACAAAGCAGATGCAGAGATGTTAAGCAAAAATCCAATGGGAAGAACATGGGTGGTTTTTGTTGAGAATTCAGACTATACACATTTCACAAACCTTGAGGGACCAAAAAAAGAGGTGGATTTAATGGTAAAAGCACTGGATAACTACCAGATTGATAAAGTAATACATAAAAAAAACATGACCAAGGCCCAAATGGACTGGTTTTTTATGCAGGAATTAAAAAAACAAATTATCGAAAACAGGGTGAATTCTATTATGGTTTGGTATGCTGGTCATGGAAAATATCTTGACCAAAAAGGATATTGGATACCTGTTGATTCAAAAGTAGATGATTTATCGACCTATTATAATCTGAATTCACTAAAAACTGCACTTCAGCCTTATACTAAGGTTATTACACATTCTTTAATTGTAACAGATGCGTGTGAATCGGGACCAAGTTTTTACATGTCAATGCGCTCTTTACCAACGGACAGAGACTGTAATAATACTAAATCAACAAAATTTAAATCCTCACAGATATTTACTTCTACCAAAGAAGATATAGCCAATGGAGATTCTCAGTTCACGAAATCATTTGCTAATTCTCTGATTTTCAACTCAAAGTCGTGCATCCCAATTGAGAAGATTGTTAACAAAGTTTCAAGTGAGTTATTAAAAACAAGCAACAAAAGGCCAAAATTTGGAAAAATCTCGGGATTTGGTGATGAAAATGGAAGCTTTATCTTTATAAAAAAATAAAATGACCAAAATTTGAATGGAAAACCCAAGCCTGAAATACATTTTCATAATAATTGTTTCTCTAGCAACATTATTTAGGGCAAATACTGCATTTGCACAAAACTATTACTTCGATAAATATGGTGTAAAAGAAGGACTTGCTCAATCTACTGTATACGACATCCTTCAGGATACCAAAGGATATGTTTGGCTAGGAACTTCAGCAGGTGTTTCTCGGTTTGATGGTGTCAGGTTTTATAATTATTCATATAAAAATGGTTTAGGTAAAAATGCCATCCAGAAAATAATAGAGGATAAATCAGGGAATCTGTGGTTTGGACATAAAGGTGGTGCAATCAGCAGGTTCAAAGATGATAGTATTCAAACTTTTTACTTAGACACCACTCAGGTAGATATTACAACATTGCACCAAGACAAGGAAGGTAACATTTGGGCCGGAACATATGGAAACGGTTGTTTTAAAATCAAAAGCCCTAATACTCAAACTCTTAAAGATCTTGATTTTATTCAATATAAAGAAAATCTTGATAAGTATGTATTTAAAGTTTTTGAGAAGCGCGATGGAACACTTTTCTTCATTGTTAATGGAGGAATTAAATATTTTGATAGAGAAACAAACGAATTCAAGGCATTCTCACCTAAAAACCTTCCCCAATTTTATCAATTCACGAATATGTTTGAGGATAGCAAAGGGAATCTTTGGTTTGGAACCGACATTGGAGGATTGTATAAATCAAACAAGGATGGTACATATACCTCTTACAGGGTAAAAAATGGTATGGCAAGTAATTTTATTTCGGCAATTTCTGAAGATAAAACTGGAAAAATATGGATAGGTACCTGGGGTGAAGGCATAAACACTATATCTGGAAATAAAATAGAAACTTTTAACAAAACAAATGGTTTACCTGATTTAAAAATCAGATGCATAGTGAATGACATTGAAGGCAATGTTCTAGTTGGCACCAACGAAAATGGACTTTGTATTTTTAAAGGTTCGGGATTTATTAATTACGGCACTAAAGAAGGAATAAAAGGTGATCAGGTAAATGCTATACTTCAGGATAAAAATGAAAATTTTTGGTTTGGAACAAACGAAGGCATAACATTTTTTGAAAAACAGGAGAATGCTTTAATAAACCCTCAATATTTTAATGCTACCAACAATAAAATTCCAGCAAACAAAATAAAATTTATTAAAGAAGATCTTGATGGTACAATTTGGATAGCAGGAGAAAGAACAGTAGTCTCAAAAAGTCCATCCTCTTCAACATTCAATTACAATTTATACATTAATGGATACATCCGCCAAAGCAATTACATTAATGCAATGGTAATTGACAAACATAATAGTATCTGGATTGGAACAATTGATGGATTGTTTGTTTATGATATAAATTTAGATGCAATTTCTCAATTCAGCCAGGAATCTGGGCTTGCTAGTGACAATATTAATTCTCTTTTTGTAGATTCAAAAGACAGGGTTTGGATTGGTAGCGAACAAAAGGGATTGACAGTTTTCGATCCAGTTGACACTTTATTTATTACCATTAAAGATCCTGTTGGCTTCACCCCTATCACGATTACAGAATCTTTTGATGGTAAAATTTGGGTTGGGACCCAATCGCAAGGAATTATGGTGTTCGATAATTACTTGCTTCATAACCAGTTTTCCAGTAATGACGGGTTGTTGTCAGATTATGTAACAAGCTTATATTCAGCTATCAACGACAATATCTATATTGGTACAAGTAGGGGGCTAAACAAATATAACCCAAAAGAGAACCGGTTTTCAAGTTATTCTGGCAAGACAGGTTTTACAGGAATTGAAGTAAAAGCAAACTCTGGATTTGTTGATAAAGAAGGAAATATTTGGCTAGGAACAGTAAATGGAGCTACTAAAATTGTTTTAGCACAGAATCAAGACAACTTGTTAGAACCAAGAACACACATCAACAAGCTTAGAGTAAATCTTGAAGAAGTTAAATTAGAAAATAACATCACTTTAAGCTACCTCGAAAATTCAATTATTTTTGATTATACGAGTATCTGCTTGAGCGATCCGGAAGCGGTTGTTTACCAAACAATGCTCGAAGGGGCACAAAAAGACTGGCAACCTATAACAAAAGAAACAAGAGCAAGCTATACAGGCCTTCCTCATGGAAAATATACATTTAAAGTTAGGGCTAAAAACAGTGCTGGTATTTGGAATAAAGAACCTGTAACATTCTCATTTACAATAAAACCGCCCTTTTGGAAAACACTTTGGTTTTGGTTCATAGGGAGTATTGTTATTGTTTCTGTATTTTTCCTATACATAAAAATGAGAGAACAAAAGCTTATAAAAGAGAAGCAGGTGTTGGAAGAAAAAGTAAGAGAACGTACAGCTGAAATAAGTGATAAAAATAAAAAGCTTGAGGCTTATAATAAAAACGTTACAGGAAGTATTAAATATGCAAAGCGCATACAGGATGCAATGCTTCCAAGCGAAGAATACCTGAATAGTATTTTACCTGAGCATTTTATCATTTACAAACCCAGAGATATTGTAAGTGGAGATTACTACTGGGCAACAAAAAAGGGTGAAATTTTAATAGTAGCAGCAGTTGATTGCACCGGTCATGGCGTACCTGGCGCATTTATGAGTATGCTTGGCATAACTTTACTTGATGAAATTGTTAACAAAAAAAACATCACCGATACTGCTGAAATCCTAAATCAGATGCGTGAAGCAGTTGTTACCTCATTAAAACAACGTGGTGTAAGAGGTGAAACGCAAGACGGAATGGATATTGCCTTGTGTTCCATTAATACAAATACATTAGAAGCACAATTTTCAGGAGCTTACAATCCTTTGTACCTGATCAGAAACGACAATTTAACAAAATATAAAGGAAACAGAATGCCAATTGGTATTTATTATAAAAAAACAAACGAGTTTACTTCACAAACAATTCAATTAAGACAAAATGATCACATCTACTTGTTTACTGATGGTTATATCGATCAGTTTAACGAGTTTAGTGGAGAAAAATTGATGACCAAAAACTTCAGAAGATATTTACTAAAGTCTCAGCACCTCACAATGAAGGATCAAGGAAAATATCTCATCGAAAAGCTTGACGACTGGAAGGGAAAAACAGATCAGGTTGATGATGTGCTTGTACTTGGCCTGAAGATTGATTTTTTGAGCTAATTTGGCAAAAGCAAAACAATTCTTAATTAACATTTCTTATTCGCTTATCAGAATAAAATAATATTTTGCTCGTTTGTAAGAAGTAGTTAATTTAGTCTGACATTAAATTCAAAAATTATTAAATCTAATAAAAATGAAGACACAAAGAAACTTTGAATCGTTTACCTTAATAAAAAACAGTCTGGTTATACTCGCATTAGCCGCCTTATTAATTGGTCCGGTTGGATGTAAATCGAAAAAACCCATTGTGAAAGAGGATACAGACAACACTGAAAAAGTAGATGCTAAATTGGTACAGGCAAAAGCTACATTAAAAGAACTTTTAAGCGATGATTGCACCAAATCAATTGAAGAAAAAGAAAAGATTTTAGCAGAAATGAAAGCACTTAATTCAGATGATGAGGAATTAAAATCATTAATTAAGCAGGTTGAAGATGATATTGCAAAAGAAAAAGAAGAAATAAGAATTGCTGAAGAAAAGGCTAAAGAAGCTGCAAAACCAGAAAACAAATTAAGACGATACTTTGATGGTATTTCAAAAGCACGAAGTGATGCCGAGGCAGACAATCTAATTACTGAAGCCCTTGGGATGTTCACTTCAGACAAATCAAACGTTCTGATTATTATTGCAGAAGAAGGAGCAATTAAGGACTATGATAAACCAACAAAAATTGATGCATATCTGAATTATCTAAAAACTACAAAGACAAATATCAATGATGTAGATGAAATAAAATGGGAAGGTGATAAAATCAAAACCCTTATTTTAAGGAAAATGAAATAGTACACTAAATACATAGAACATGAAGAAATTTAGATATTTATTAGCTATTGGTTTTTGCATAGCATTCGTGCAACAAACTGTAGCACAAGATGATATTAGCCCGGAAAGAAAGGCAGCAATTGACTCTCTTGCATTAGAAAAAGTAAGAGACCTTAGTAAATATATTAGTATTCTTGGAAACCAGGAAACTCCATGGTCAAAGGCAAAAGATGTAATTGATAGGGCGTTAGAACTTTTTATGGATGATGCGGTGATGGAAGTATCATCACTTTACAGGAAAAAAGTAAGCGTATATCCAATAAAAGAATACTTAGAACGTTTAACCAGGCTTAATTATGCCAAAGTAAACATTACCTGGTTTAATATTCAATATGTAAGTGATCTTGTAAAACAGCCTGATGGACGCTATGTTGGTGTAATTACCATCTTCCAGAAGTTTGAAGGTGTTACGAAGGAAGGTCTTGTCTACAAAGACATCACAAAAAAAGACATCACAGTTTATGTTGAACGTAAGCAAACTCAGATTGACGGTATACCTGTAGGTTTCTGGGATGTATTGCTTGGAGATATTCGTGTAAAAGAAACAACTAAAGGATAATAATATCTTTAAAACCTGTCAGGTATTTATTTCGCAAATAGTTGAGAAACAACTAGTTTTCGATAAATCAAATAGAAACCTGACAGGTTTTGATTATATGGTCGCAAATAAAATTATTCTTATAATTGAAGATCAGGTTTGTGACTTAACCACTTGTTATTAAGACAAACCAATCAAAAATGTCTTAAAATATAAAAACATGCGCACAACTATTATTTTATGTCTGAGTCTACTTCTGGCATATTCTTCTACAAAGGCACAAAACATTTATAATCAAACTGAAGATGAATCGGCATTATATGCCTCCAACAAGCAGGTAAACCAGTTTATCAGAAGGTTTAACGGAGAAGAGGATTTTAAAGGAGAAAGACTTTACCCGAAAGACAAAGACTATAGAAAACCAGGCTTAAGAAAAACATATTTAAACAACTTGTTTGATTTCGAAAACAGCTCATTGGTTTCATCAAAAAAAGATTTTATATCGCAGGTAAATTCAACCAGTCGGCCTGAATATTTCGATTTCTATGGTGGTAATTGGTTTGCCGAAGTATCTGCCAAGTTCCTTTTTAATGGAAAGGTAGAAAATGTTATCATGTTTTTGAAGCTGGAAAAAGAGAATGGTGGATATAAGTGGTCATACACAGGCGTTTACGCAAATTTTTTGGAACAACCTTTTAAAACTTCTCCACCTGAAACCACGAAATTTATTCATCCAATGAGTCATGAAATTGACTTCATGAGCCTAAGAAAAGTTTTTAAAAACAATACAAAAATTGAACATTACGCACAAAAAAATTATTCACCGGATTATTTAACCTTATTCTTTTATGAAGTTAAAAGAGGTAAACTGGTGTTTCAATCTGTTGAAGATGTAAAATTTCATGTATTTCAAATAAACAACTGGTATTTTGAAATGCAGTATTTCAACAGAAAAGGAGATAACACCGGATGGTTAATTTCAAATCTTATTAAAATACCTGAAAAAGATAAAGCTTCATTAATAAAATCAATCAGTCATGAAAACTAAACCTTTACTCCCCCAATTCTTATTAATACTTAGTCTTTTAGTTATTACGAGCAGTGTAACATTTGCTCAAAAATCAAAAGTCAAAAAGAAAGACAAAAAAGCAGAAGAAAGTGCAGATTCAAGTTTAGTTGAACATCAAAAAAAAGCAGCTGATCTAATTGAATTTATGTCAGGAACACTAAATGCAATTGGTAGTGAAAACACTCCTGTTTTCGAAAAGCAAATAATGATCAACAACAGCTTTAACAAAGTTTTTCTGGATGATAAGGTACAAGTAGAGGATGATTTGGATGAAAACCGAGAGATTTATATGTACAAGGATGTACAGGCCTATCTCCAGGATATTGATTTTTTCTTTAAAAATGTAAAATTTGATTTCAAAATTGAAGACGTTGAGCATTTTAAAGGTGCTGATGGTGACATCGTTTTTAAATTTAAAACAACAAGACACTTAAAGGGCTTAACCATTGCTAATGACAGTATGGATTCTTTTCAGGACAGGTATATTGAAATTAATTTAAATGACAATGACCAAAGCCTGAAAATTGTTAGTATGTATACCACCAAGCTTAACGAAAGTGAGGAAATGCTAAAATGGTGGAACGGACTATCTGCCGAATGGAAAAAAATACTTAGTACTAAAAGTGAAATAACCGAGCCGGTTAATTACGACAAAATAAAATCTGTATTAAGAGTTACGGAGTTAGATCTTTCAAACAATTCAAATATAACTGATTTAGAGCCGCTTGCTAAACTTGGAAAATTAAAAAGGCTTGATTGCAGTAATACCAAAGTAAACGATTTATACCCAATTAGAAATTTAAATAAACTAGAGGTGTTAGACTGCTCGAACACTGAAATTAAAAGTGTTTCTCCACTTCAATATGCTTCTAAAATGAAGGACTTGTTTTTAGACAATACAAAAATTAGTGATATTGATGTAGTTGAAAACTTTGTTGAATTAAAAAAGCTAAGCATTGAAAACACAGGCGTTTCAAATATTGAAGCTTTAATTGAAGCCAGTACACTTGAAGACCTTAGAATGTCAGGGACAAAGGTTGAGAAAACTGAGGTATTAAAAGAACTTCCTGAAATCAGGTTTTTAAGATTCAATTCAACACCGATAAGTAACTTGAATAATCTTTCTAACCTTAAGAAATTAGAGCAACTTAGTTTTTCTGCCACAAAAATAAATGATATAAGTTCGATAAGTCAGTTTCCAAATTTAAAAGTTGTTTATTTCAACAATACGGCAATTAATGATTTAACTCCTCTTGAAAAGTGTGATAAAATTGAAAAAATATATTGTGATAATACAGGAATTGACGAAGCAAAAGCTTCTGCTTTTATGAATAAAAAGCCTAACAGTCTGGTCATTTATAATTCAGATATCCTTAAAAAGTGGTGGGAAGATATGTCGGTGGAATGGAAAAAGGTTTTTGCTGAAGATTTAAAAACAGAAACTCCAGGCATTGAGCAACTACACAGTTTAAGCATGAAACAAGATGTCAGTCTGGCAGGCAAAACAGCAATTGTTATTCTTGATCCGGTTTCAAAATTTACTCATCTCACAAAACTTGATGTCTCAGGTTCAGGAATATCAGATCTTACCCCGGTAAAAAATCTGCTTGACTTGCAAGAGCTTAATTGCTCAAATACAAAGGTTACAAAGTTAGATGCATTAAGTAGTTTAAAACGACTGGTTAAACTTGATTGTTCAAACACTCAGATTTCCAGTCTGGCTCCTGTAGCCAATTGTGATAATCTTGAAATAATTAATGCTGACAAAACTCAAATTAGCAACCTAACAGGTTTATCAAAGTTAACGCGCTTAAAGAAAATATACGCAGACAATACTCAGTTAGCTAAAGACAGTGTTGTTGCATATAAGCTTAAAAATGGAAATTGCCTGGTGATTTATAGAACTGAAGAACTAAAAAAATGGTGGTCGGAATTGGACAAAGACTGGCAAGAAGTATTTAAAAAATCTGTAGCGTACAATGAAACGCCAGATAGAGAGCAGCTTCATCAAATTACAATGCTAAAAGCTATAGATTTAAAAGATAAAAATGATATCTCAAATCTAAAGCCTCTTGAAATGCTTGAATTTCTGGAATCAATAAAATTTACTGATACAAGGATAAGTGATTTATCGCCAATAACAAAACTTCAATTTGTAAAAGAACTTATTGCAACAAGAAGTGCTATTAGTGAACTTGGAGCCATTTCAAATTATAAAAACCTGGAGACCCTGGATTGCTCTAATTCTTTAATATCTGATTTAGAGCCAGTTCAAAACTTAAAAAAACTGCAAGTCCTTAAAGTTTCCGGAACCAAAGTAAGATGGTTAAAATCAATTGAAGGGTTAAAAGAACTTATTCATTTGGATATTTCAGGTACTAAAGTCCTCTCTTTAGATGCAGTTTATGAACTTCCAAAGCTGAAGGTTTTAAAATGCTACAACACTAAATTAATGGGATTCCTTATAAACAAATTTGAAAAAAACAATCCGAATATTGAGGTAGTTCGCTAGCTTCTCAAAGAAGAAGAATGTGAAAAGCACTGAAATTCATAAGTTGTCATCTATAAATTTCAGTGCTTTTTAAATGTGATATAATTTTGGCGGACTAAAGTAACACTTTATCTTTCACTAGCAGCTATAACATTGTCTATTTGACTGCCTTAAAAACCAGACAAAATAAACACTTAGTCATCAATTAATTACCTCTAAATCCAAATCCGCAATTTTTGCATTTTAGATTTGCTGATTTAAGAGTATTCTCAAAGGATTTCAAAGTGAAAAGCAAAACCAAAAGCAAAAAGCCTATTCTGGCAATGCTTTTTATCTATTTGCCCAATCGAGATTAAAAAAAGTCGCTATCGCCGAATTTAACTGAGCACGTCTTGTCCAGAAATGTTGATTTCCACATACAGGGCATGTCTATTCATTCCCAACCACTTCTACTGTTTGTGGTCCCTTTTTCTTAAAAAACCCCATATTCTTAATCGTCCTAACTACTATATTTTATCCACCTCCAAAGCTCTTTGTAGGTGATTTTTTTACCATACATTAAAATCCCAACTCTGTAGATTTTTCCTGCGAGCCATGTAGTTCCAATAAAGGTTAATACCAGTAACACCATTGATAAAGCAAGTTCCCAACCAGGTACTCCAAATGGAATTCTTAATAACATGATTACTGGTGAAGTAAACGGAATGATTGAGAACCAAAATGCAACGGTGCCATTTGGATCTCTAATTACAACTTGAGCCATTACTATAGAAAGTATTAGGGGAATAGTTATTGGCAACATAAATTGTTGTGTATCCGTCTCATTATCAACGGCTCCGCCAATTGCTGCAAACAATGCTGCATATAACAAATAACCTCCAACAAAATAGACAATAAAACTGAATACCAATTGAAAAACAGGAAGATTATAAAAAGTACTTAAAACTTCTTTAAAAACATTCTGTCCTACATCTCCATTCTGCAATTCAGGAGGAAGATTAGTTCCCTTCATCACCATTTCTGTAACTTCTGGCTTGGCGGTATCGACTCCAATCATGGGTAAAACAACAGAGAGGATAACGGTTGAAAGAACAACCCACAATGCAACTTGTGTAAGTGCAACTAAGGCAACACCAACAATTTTACCCATCATTAACTGAAATGGCTTTACTGATGAAACTAACACTTCAACAACCCTGTTCGTTTTTTCTTCTAAAACCCCTCGCATGACTTGCGCCCCATAAATAAAAATGAACATGTAAATAATCAAAGCTGTAGCAAAACCTATCCCCATTATCACCTCAGTAGAACTAATCTCTTCACTACCATCAGACTTTATTTTTATTGTCTTAATTTTCACATTAGTTTCAGCTGAATCCAATTTCGCCTCATCTATCCCTAATTCTTTCAGTCTTTCCGAACGAAGCTTTTTCTTAATTTCTGATTGGATAGTCATCTTTGTATCAATATCTGGCTGAACATCCGATAAAAGCTGAACATTTTGATTTACCAAACTATCAGGAAGCACTAATAATGCATAATAGCCTGAATTCTCAAAATTTGATTTAATTGCATCAACACTATCTATTGAGATAAAGTGATACTTAATTTTTACAGTTTCTTTAAATGCATCCTTAAAATCCCCAGAATAATCTGCAACAGCAATACTTCGTTCTTTCTCTGTATCCATTGTTGCTAGTAAAGCCGGGACAATTATCAAAGCTGCCATTAAGATTGGTCCCAAAATCGACATGATAATGAACGACTTTTTTCGAACGCGAGTTTGGTACTCCCTTTTTATGATAAGACTAATTTTGCTCATAGCTTTTTTGTTTCTCGTTATTGGTTTCTTGATTTGATTCAAAGGTTTCCAAAGGATTTGTTCCTTCTACAACATTGATAAAAATGTCGTTAACCGAAGGAATCAATTCTTTTACACCTACAATAGTTCCATGTGGCAACAAATCACTGATCAACTGGTTGGTTGTAGTGTTACTTAGCAATTTAAACCTGCAGGTAGTATGCCCATTTTGTTGTCCCAGGTTCAATATCTGATAGCTTGCTGATAATGAAGCCGAGAACTTATCAAAATGTCCCTGGAAAGTAACATCAAAAATATTGGATTTATAGGTTTCCTTAATCTGATGCAATTCTCCGTCAAGTACTTTTTTTGATTTATTAATAAGCGCAATATTGTCGCAAAGCTCCTCGACAGAAGCCATGTTGTGCGTTGAAAAAATAATAGTAGCCCCTTTTTCTTTCAGTTCAAGAATTTCCTTCTTCAGCAAGTTGGTATTTATAGGGTCGAAACCACTAAAAGGCTCATCGAAAATCAATAGTTTGGGCTCATGCAAGATGGTGGTAATGAATTGGATTTTTTGCGCCATCCCTTTTGAAAGCTCTTCTACTTTCTTGTGCCACCAATCGGCAATATCAAATTTTTTGAACCAGTATTTTAATTTATCCATGGCTTCCTTCTTACCCATGCCTTTAAGTTGGGCAAAATACAAAGCCTGTTCCCCGGTTTTCATTTTTTTGTACAAGCCGCGTTCTTCAGGAAGGTATCCAATATCAGCAACGTGTGATGCCTTTAATCTTTCTCCTCTAATAATCACTTCACCTGTATCGGGCATTGTAATATGATTAATGATTCGAATTAATGTTGTTTTCCCTGCTCCGTTTGGCCCTAGTAAACCAAAAATCTTCCCCTCAGGAATAGACATATTCACATTGTCTAATGCCTTGTGGTTTACAAAGGTTTTAGAAACATCTTGAATTTCCAGTAAGTTCATTCGATTATTTTTTCTTATTATTCAAAACAGATAACACTCTATATATCAATCATTTAACTCAAAAAAGCATTAAATTTTATTATAAAACCCTCTGAGAGGGTTTTACAAAATTAGTCGTTAACAATTGCTTTTTGTTACAAATTAGGTGAATTAATTCTAAAAATCGGCAAACACCCTAAAACAAAAAAGCACATACCTAAATCAAGATATGTGCTTTATACAAATGTGATTTAATTTTATAAGATTATCAGCTAGTTTGCACCTAAATGGTTTCTTCCGTTTGAAAAGCAATTTGCGGTTGGTATAAACCAGCTGACAATCATTTAATTTTATTCGAAAAAATCTTTCACTCTATTAAAAAAGCTCTTTTCTTCAGTTACTTGAGCCTTAAAGTTCTCCGAGTCTTTAAGTCTCTCCAATGTTTTTTTCTCGTCTTTTGAGATGTTTTTAGGAATGTAAACATTTACTCTCACCAATAAGTCCCCACGTCCGTAACCTTGTACATCAGGAAGACCTTTTCCTCTCAATCTCAATATTTTACCAGCCTGAGTTCCACCTTCAATCTTCACTTTTACCTTTCCGTTTAAAGTTGGTATTTCAACAGGAGCGCCAAGAATCGCATCTGGAACACTAATAAACAGGTTGTAAAGCAAATCGTTGTCGTTACGAATTAGTTCAGGATGTTTTTCTTCCTCAATTAAAACAAGCAAGTCGCCATTAATTCCTCCACCAGCAGGGGCGTTTCCTTTCCCTGAAACAGAAAGCTGCATTCCTTCCGCAACACCAGCAGGAATATTGATTTCAACAACATCATCCTGTTTAACTACTCCATCGCCATAACAGGTATTACATTTTTTTGTAATGGTTTTTCCTTTACCACCACAACTAGGACATGTTGTTGCAGTTTGCATTTGTCCTAAAATGGTATTAGTAACTCTAGTAACCTGACCATGGCCGCCACAAGTTGAGCAAGTGGTAATTGAGTTGCTATCAGCTGCTCCTGTTCCTCCACAGGTATTACAGCTAATGTATCTTTTTACTTTGATCTTTTTTTCAACTCCATTAGCAATTTCTTCGAGGTCTAACTTAACTCGTACTCTTAGATTTGAACCACGAGCAACTCTTTGCCCTCCCCGACTCCGGCTTCCACCAAAGCCACCAAAGCCAAAAATATCGCCAAAAGAAGAGAAAATATCTTCGATATCCATACTGAAACCGCCACCACCACTAGCAGCACCTCCTAAACCAGCATGGCCAAACTGGTCGTAACGTCTTCGTTTGTCATCGTTACTTAAAACCTCATAGGCTTCTGCTGCTTCTTTAAATTTCTGTTCTGCCTCTTTGTCATCAGGGTTTCTGTCAGGATGGAATTTTAAAGCCTGTTTGCGATAAGCTTTTTTTAATTCCTCTTTTGTTGCAGTTTTCGAAACCCCAAGTACCTCGTAATAATCTCTTTTCGACATTTTCTATA
Source organism: Bacteroidales bacterium (assembly GCA_050296515.1). Classification (GTDB taxonomy): domain Bacteria; phylum Bacteroidota; class Bacteroidia; order Bacteroidales; family NBLH01; genus NBLH01. The sequence goes on from JBNKRJ010000044.1 coordinate 20,302, forward strand.
TTTTTTGTTCTTCGGCTCTATTCTCCTACAACTACCTTCGCAAAACGAATCACTTTTTCGTGCATCAGGTAGCCTTTTTCAATTACATCAATCACTTTGCCTTTCATTCCTTCTTCTGGAGCCGGTATTTTTGTGATTGCTTCATGATGGTCGGTATCAAACTCTTTTCCAATAGCTTCAATTTCTTTCACGCCTCTTTGTGCCAAAAAGTCTTTGAAATTATTATAAATAAGCTCAACTCCCTCAATCACAGCATTTTTACCATCTTCACCATTTCCTTCCATTGATTTCATGGCACGTTCAAAGTTATCCATCACAGGAAGAATATTTACCAAAATATCTTCTCCTGCGGATTTTATAAGCTCCATTTTTTCCTTCAGACTTCTTCTTCTGAAATTATCAAATTCAGCAGTTAGCCTAAGGTATTTATCATTCAGCTCATTATATTTTGCCTCAAAATTCTGAGCATCTTCTTTTTCTTGTTCCTGAACCTCTACTTGTTCTTCAACTTCAACCTCCTGCTCTTTTCCTGACTTTTTGGTCTCTTTTCCGTTTTTAGCTTCTACTTTCACTTCTTCAGTATTTTTTTTTGATTTTTTCTTTGAATTGACTTTGTCTTTTTTTTCTGCCATTTCTATGAAATTTAAACAAGTATTTTTTCTAATTATTACAATAAAATAGTCAAAAGCAGGTGTAAATATCCTGGTTTCAAAATACTATTTAACACATTACTTCTAACTCCTATATTTTTCGTTTTGATTATCAAATAATTTGCCAGTTGGGTTTTTAAGACATTTTGACAGCCTTTGCAATATTGATTCGAAAAAATGACAAAGACAAGCCTAAAAGCCTGTCTTTTTGTATCTGTTTATGCTAAATAATAGCAATTATTTTAAATATTGATCCAGCGTTTTTGCCAAATCTGTGCCTCTCAGATTTATTGCAACTACTTTTCCTTCCCCATTAATCAAAAAGTTATATGGGATAGCTCTAACTCCATAATCATTAGCGGCTTGCGAATCATATCCTTTCAAATCACTCACATGTTGTTTCCAGGTGAGCCTGTCCTTTGTAATAGCATTTTTCCAGTTATTTAAATCAGTATCTAAAGAAACCGAAAAAATTTCAAACCCTTTCCCATTCGTAAACTGCTGCCCTTTGTACTTTTGATAAGCTCTAACCAGATTTGGATTTTCAAATCGGCAAGGAGCTACCAGTGACGCCCAAAAATTAACAAGGACCAATTTCCCTTTCAAATCCGATAGTTTATAGGTTGTAGTTCTGTCAATCGACAACATACTAATTTCAGGAGCCATTTCACCAATTTTAGGCGGCATTGGCCTCATTACTTTTTCTGTTCTTCTCTCAATATTCGAAAAAGCAAGAAAAAAAGGAAGCAGAACAAACAAAAACACTAATCTTTTTCTTTCCATCTTAATCAAATTTGAATTGACAGGCCCTAATCAACCCGCTCTATTTCAGCACCTATTGCATTTAATCGCTTATCAATATCCTGGTATCCCCTGTCAATTTGTTCAATGTTATGAATTGTACTTGTTCCCGTTGCCGATAATGCTGCAATTAATAACGCCACACCTGCCCTGATATCTGGTGAGGTCATTGTTGTTCCTCTTAAGGGATATTTTCTATCAATACCAATTACAGTTGCCCTGTGAGGATCACATAAAATAATTTGCGCTCCCATATCTATCAGTTTATCAACAAAGAACAAGCGGCTTTCAAACATTTTCTGATGAATCAGAACACTGCCTTTTGCCTGGGTTGCTACAACTAAAAAAACACTTAGTAAATCTGGTGTTAATCCCGGCCAGGGCGCATCTGCAATGGTCAT
>JBNKRJ010000045.1:0-9715 GCA_050296515.1 Bacteroidales bacterium
GATAATCAGTAGTTTATAATTACTATTATGCAACGTTTAACTTTGTTTTTCAACTTCAGAGTTGAATTAGGTCTTCATTTTTGGGTTATTCACTTCGTTCATGAGCTCCACTTTGTTCCGGTTGACCCAAAAACGAAGCAACTTAGGCGAAGCCGATCTCATGAAGTTCTGAAAGAACGAGTAAAAAGGTCAAGGCTGCATGGATAACCTTCTCCATCTCTTATCAAGCCTAAGTGCGGCCGGGTGATCTTCGAACAAGTTCTCAGCTTCCCGGTCTTACTAAGGCTTGATTGCAAGCTGGAAAAGGTTTTCCATGAGGCCAGTCGCTCTACCTTCAATAACGCATCATCTTTTATTCATAAATTTGACTTGGGAAACATCAGTTATTAATACAATAAATCAAAAAGAAATTACCGAACAGACTGAATATATGAAATTTAGCCGCAATTCGATAAAAGCAAAACTCAGAAACAAAAAAGCAAAAAGAATCCCTTTGGTGGTACATATTTTTGTTCCATTATGTGACAATGAAAACCAGGGAATTGTACCTGTTGGTAAAAGCCTGGGCATTGGACAAAAAAGAGGAAAAAATCAGACTTAGTGCAGGAAATGAAATGTTTAAGGTCTTTAAAAGGAATCAAAAAGCGATGCAGAATATGTTTAAAACTGGTTGGTGGAAGGAATAGTAAAACTTCCGGGCTTTTTATTCTACATAAAACTTTATTTCTTCAACCGTTTCGTTTGCAAGATGATCTAAAGCCCTAATCTTAACTGTATTAACCATATCTTTTTTAAAACCAGTGATGTAGTAAGAGTATTTTCTTTCAACTCCATGGTTAATAGTGTAATACAAATCTTTTGCACCTATTAACTGATCTGTGGCTCCTAAAAATAAGGATACATGGGGTGGATAAACAGAAAGGCTATCTTTCATACCCTGCGGAACAATACTAAAATTATATTTTATTTCAGGTCCGGCAGCATCAACATAAACAAAAAGTTCACTACGATTTCGGTTGTTAACATTGTCGTAGCCATAATACACAATATGTTTGTAACCTTCTTCTGATAAAGTAAGGTTTCCGTTGTATTCAATCTCTTCCGATTCTGTATTTATAGTATAACTAATATACTTCATCCCAGATTCATGATCTGTACCATTAAACTTAATTTTCGTTTTAGGACTAATAAATAAAGTATCGCGGCTTTTGTACTGAGGTCCAACTAGCAGATGAGAAAGAATGGGGCCACTTAAATCAACATATACCCTGCTAACAACATGCTTATATTTTTCAAATCTTGATGTTTCGCCTTTAGAATTGTTTTGCATTTTATCGGTTGCAAAGTACTTAATTATATGAATTCCAGGAATATTTGGTAAATAGAAAGGTTGATCATATTTGGCAAACTCGCCACCATTGACCGAATAAAAAATATCTTCAACACCAGCCTTATTGTCAACTGCTGTTAATTTCATTTTTGTTCTACCTGAAAAAAAAATCTTATCTCCCATCAAGTATCGGTCTCCTAGAATATCTGCTGCAATAATCGGAGCTGTCTTATCCAGGTAGAAAGGAAACACAGTTGCCTCCTCCTTATTTCCTACTTCATCAACCGAATAAATTATCAGTTTATGATCTCCATCTTCCAAATTTGCTATTGGAATATAAGTTCCGGGCTTATATAGCACCTCAGCTCCATCATCTATTTTATAGATGGTTTTCGCCACTCCAGACATACTATCCTCAGCACTTAAATAGATTTTTGTTGTGATGGCTATTATCGAACCATCAGCAATTCCTGTAATAGTATAAAAAGTTTTTGGGGGAGTGATATCCGCTGTAAACTTTTTCTCCTTAGGTTTTTCAGTATTTCCAACTTTATCTACAGCATAATACTTAATTGATTGTGCTCCTTCTTTGTCTACTCTTATTGGCCCGGTATATGGCTTATACGGCTCTCCATTAATAGAGTAATAGATTTGATCAACCCCAGAGGTAGCATCGTACGATTTAATTTCAATTATCAGGCTGTCACCAAAAAAGGCAGCTCCTTTTTTTGAATACTTCGCCTTATTGTTGAAAATAGCTTTGGACACAGGTGCAATTCCATCAGCATAAACTTCCCAAATAACTTCCATTTGAGGATAAATAGTTTTCCCGGAACTTTGATCTGTTGCCCAACGGCTTCTTATCTTATTTTTCCCCTCAGTATCAAGAAAGTATGGATTTGTATACTTTTCAGTCTCTTCACTTTTCATCAACAAACCAGGATCTGTTGGAGTTGGTGAAATTCGAATGTAAACAGGTAGCTTTTTATTCCAAAATAACTTGCCATCATCATCAATATAATATTTAGGCTGATGCTCAAGCTGCTTTTGTGCAATTAACTGAAAACCAGTAAAAAATGGAATAAAAAAAACAACTAACAGTTTTAAATTAGCATTACTCATTCGTTTTACTTATTTATTAAAATTGAACGTGCATTCCTATAACCAAAATATCATCAGTCTGTTTGGCATTGCTCTCCCGCTTCCAGTTTTCAATTGTTTCATCAAGAATACTTTTTTGATCATCCATATCCTTAAGATGAATTTCATGTAATAGTTTAGTCATTCTTCCCTGCATAAATTTTCTATTTTTCTCACCGCCAAACTGATCAGCATATCCGTCAGAAAAGCTATAAACACAAACATCTCCACTAACCTGTATTTCCTTCTTTGTAAACGCCCCATCTCTGCTTCTCATAAAACCTCCGATTGAAATATCATCTCCATCAATTTCCTCTAATTCCCCATTTTTGATCAAAATTAGAGGATTTCTGGCACCAGAAAAGCTGATGATCTTTTTTTTCTTATCTACTACAAAAAGCGATGCATCCATTCCATCGTCATTTCCGGTATGTTTCTGGTTTAGAGCAATATTTACACCTTTATGTAATTCTTCCAAAATAATATGAGGCTCTGTTTTATTTTCATTTATTACAATTTGATTCAAAATATTTACTCCAATCATCGACATAAATGCCCCCGGCACACCATGTCCTGTACAATCAATGGCAGCAATAATCAACTTGTCGTTTTTGTGAGTATACCAGTAAAAATCCCCACTAACAACATTTCTGGGTTTAAAAAGAATAAATGAATCAGGAACGTGCTCATCCAAAGTTGTTTCAGGCTGAAGCATGGCAGTTTGTATCAATTTAGCATAATTGATACTTTCCATAATCTGATGATTCTTTTTGTCGAGCTCCATATTACTTTCATTCAATTCATCTCTCTGTCTAATAATTTCACCCTGCTGTCGTAAAATTTCCCTGTTTTTATTTTCTAAAACCAAGTTTGCTTTTCTCTTCTGATAAAATGCATAAAATAATATTGCTGAAATAAGTAGGACAATGGAAAGTACTGAACCAAACATTATTTTATTTCTTGAACTCTCAAGTCTTTCTTTTTCAGCTTGTTCTTCAAGTACCTGAGCCGCTAGTTGAGCTTTTGATAATGTATTGGCAAGTGAATCTGCTTTTGAATGGTATTTTTTAACTTCTTCTACTTTCTCCTCTAATTCAACCGTTTTCTCTTCAAGTTCAAGCTCTTTCAACCTTTTTTCAAGTGCCATTCTTTCTGCTCTCAAGCGTTCATTTTCCATCCCCATCCTGCTTTTAAACACTTGTTCGTCTTTCATTTCCCTGTAAAAGGTCATGTATTTTTCCATATATGCCTTTGACTCTGCTTCGTGTCCGGCACTTTCATGAACTTCTGCTAATTGAAGATAAAATATAGATATTTTCTCAAGATTATTTATTTCCTGGGCATAGCCTAATGCCTCTTCCAAAAATGTAATCGCCTCATTGTATCTGCCAAGTTGCTTTAATGAAGAGGCCAGGTTTAATAACGAGTTAAAAAGATTTTCGCGGCCAGCAACAGTATTTTTATCAGCGCGTCTTACTGCAACAGCCTGCTGTAAATGTTCAACAGATTTTTCATATTCGCCTAAATCAGAATATATCATTCCCAGGTTAATATTAATACCTGCCATCCCATTTTCGTTCCCAAGCCTCCTGTTAAGTTCTAATGATTTTGTATAATATTCTGCACTCGTTTCAAAATGGTTCCGGTTCCAATATACTTCAGCAATTTGGTTCAAAAAATCACTTGCATTTCTTAAATCCGATTTTCCCAGATAAAGTTCATAGTTCTCTGTATATTTTTTAATCATAGCAGAATCCTGACTGGTTAGCATCTGCTTTTTATAGGTTTGACCGCTAAGTATACTAAAACTTAAACACAACAAGAATATTAGTCCCAGCAAGCTTTTCATAGAAAACAATTAAACCATCTTTGTTTAGTTGATACAAGATACCAAAAAAAATTCATCTGTGCCATTAAAAGCAACTTTACCAGATTATTAGAATAACTTATATAGTTGAATCAACACTACATTTATTGTGCCATATTGTATACAAAAAGTTAAAGAATATTTAATTTCCAAAATGTGGTTAAATTGATTATCTATCTATATGATAACGCATTACAACCTTCATCACTTAAAACACATTAAAAGTCAAATATTTTTTGGTGAACTTTAGTTTATTCTGTTTTTTGTACAACTTTTTTTTGCGACATTTATAATTTCTAAAAAATAACATCAATGAAAAATTATTACATTCTAACAGTTCTTCTAATTATTTTATTTACTGAATACTCCTACTCCCAAAAATTTAAATATGGTTATATAAATGCAGACAAAGTACTTGCTCAAATGCCTGAAATTGAGAAGGCTAACAAAGATTTGGAAACCTACATGAAACAAATCAATGAACACATTAATTCAAAAAACGAGGAGTACAAGACCAAACTTGCAGACTTTAAACAAAATGAACGAAGTTATAATGAATTAATCTTAGCCGATAAACAAAACGAATTAAACAAGTTGGGCAGTGACATAAAACAATTTCAGCTGAATGCACAAAATGATATTAATAAACGAAAACAAGAACTTTATCAATCAGCTATAATAAAACTTAAAGAAGCTATAAAAAATGTTGCTAAAGAAAATGGCTACAAATTCATAATTGACAATAGCAACGGACAATTATTATATGCGGAAGAAGCCGACAATGTTGAAGAACTTGTTAAAGTAAAATTAGGTATTTCGAAGTAAGTTAACACTTGGGCAACTTTTTATTAATGATATAATAACAATTATTTAACGTTAACTTAATGATGTAATTTCCTGATTTAGTTAGGTGCTTTTAGTTTTGCAGCAAATTTAAAAATTATAGAATGGAAACAGTTTTTTTATTGTTAGTGGGAGTTTTAATCTTGCTCGCAATCACTGATTTAGTTGTAGGTGTTAGTAACGATGCTGTCAACTTTTTAAACTCTGCAATTGGAGCCAAATCAGCACCTTTTTGGGTAATTATGATTATAGCAAGTGCAGGTATTATGGTTGGGGCTACATTCTCCGAAGGAATGATGGAGGTAGCACGGAAAAGTATTTTTCATCCCGAAATGTTTGGGTTTAATGAAATAATGATCATCTTTTTAGCAGTAATGTTGACAGACATTATATTGCTTGATACATTTAACACACTTGGTTTACCTACTTCAACTACTGTTTCAATTGTATTTGAATTATTAGGTGCAGCAGTTGCAATTTCTATATTAAAAATAAGTCATACAGAAGGAGGACCTGGAATTGAAGAATATATTAATTCAGGAAAAGCTTTATTGATTATAGCAGGGATCTTACTATCAGTTGTTGTTGCTTTTACCGTTGGTTCATTAATCCAATTTTTTGTAAGGATAGTTTTCTCTTTTAATTATAAACAAACGTATAAATATTTTGGAGCTCTTTGGGGAGGAATTGCCATTGCAGCAATTACTTACTTTATCTTAATTAAAGGTGCAAGTGGTGCATCTTTCATGTCGAGCAATACAAAAGATTACATAAAACATAATACACTCGCAATTATAGGACTTAGTTTTGTCTTTTGGACTGTTTTTCTGGGCATTTTGCAATTTGCCGCAAGAGTAAACATTCTTAAGGTAATTGTTTTGGTTGGAACATTTGCACTGGCTATGGCATTTGCAGGAAACGATTTGGTAAACTTCATTGGAGTTCCTCTTGCTGGATTAAAATCATTTGAATTATGGAAAGGTTCAGGGGTTTTAGCTGATGCTTTTTCAATGGAATCTCTAGCTGAAAAAATAAAAACGCCTACACTTTACCTTCTTATTGCTGGTATTGTGATGGTAATTACCTTGTGGATGTCAAAAAAAGCACGAAGTGTAACTGCAACAACTTTAAACTTAAGCAGACAAGAAAAGGGCTACGAGCAATTCGAATCAAATGCTTTTGCTCGTTTCATAGTACGTCAATCACTAAAAGTTTCTAAAGCATTATCCTATGTCGTTCCGGCAAAAGTTAGCAAAGCAATTGAACAAAGATTTATTCCAAAAGTAAAAGAAGAGAATGATACCAGTGCTGCTTTTGACATGGTAAGAGCTTCTGTAAACCTCACTGTTGCAAGTATTCTAATTAGTTTTGCCACATCATATACATTACCTTTATCAACAACGTATGTAACGTTTATGGTTGCAATGGGGACTTCACTGGCTGACGGTGCATGGGGCAGAGAGAGTGCTGTATATAGAGTTTCTGGAGTTGCAACTGTTATTGGTGGATGGTTCTTTACTGCGTTCATTGCTTTCACAGCTTCATTTTTCATTGCACTTATAATAAGCTGGTCCCAGTTTTATGCAGTTCCAGTGATTCTTGCTATTGGAGTATTTACCCTGCTAAAATCTCAAAAAGCTCATAAAGAAAAAGAGAAAGAAGAAGAAAAAATTGCCAGCTATAAAGAGGAAGAGAAAGAAGATATTGATATTAAGGACAGATGTTTGATTAATGTTCTTAATACTGTTACTCAAGCTTCTGAACTATATGGAAAGACTATAAACCTAATTTCCAATGAGGATAGAAAAAAACTGAAAAAGGTAAATAAGGAAGTTGAAAGATTAAATAAGAAAACCAAATCGCTTAAAGATGGTGTTGATGCTGTTATTGTTGAATTACAGGAAGACTCAATTGAAACGGGGCACCATTATGTCCAGGTTCTTGATTATTTAAGAGAGGTTGCCCACTCATTAACATATATTACACGCCCTGTATTTGATCATTTTGATAACCAGCATGGCGGATTCAATAAAGATCAGAATCATGAGCTAAGTGAAATAAATAACCTGGTTCAGACCTTGTTAAAATCAATTGCAAAAATGCTCCAGAAAAATGAATACAAAAGTGTTGATGAACAATTAAAATATCAACAGGATATTCTTAATTTACTTAATTCGAAAAGAAAGGCTCAAGTAAAAAGAATTAAAAACGCTGAAGTTGGGACAAGAAATAGTATTTTATATTTGGGTATTATTTCTGAAACAAAAAACTTTGTTTTGTTTATGACAAATCTATTAAAAGCACAGCGTGATTTTGTAATTTATCAAACTAGAAGTATAGAAAATTCGGGAAATGAGAAAAAAGAGCTATTGATCAATTAAATAAATTATCAAAGAAAAAAAAAGGGGGGCTTAAGTAAAAAAAACAGTCCTCCTTTTTTATTATACCTTGAAAAATGAAACCAGATCTTTTAATTGTTGAGCTTTTGCAGATAATTCTTCAGCATTTGTAGCCATTTCTTCACTAGCTGCAGCATTTTGTTGTGTCCCATCATTAAGTTCCTGTATTGCATTGTTAATTTGGTTGGCTCCACTATTTTGTTCAAGGCTGGCATTAACAATTTCTTCAACCAACTCATTCGTTTTCTGAACTTCAGGAAGTGTTGATTTCATCAGCTCTTCAGCTTTCATGCTTAAATTCTGACTTCTTTCAGCCAGGTTGATAATTTCATCAGCGGCCAGTTTACTTCGTTCTGCCAATTTTCTGACTTCTGTGGCAACCACCGCAAATCCTTTACCCGATTCACCAGCCCTTGCAGCCTCAACAGCAGCGTTCAACGCAAGAATATTTGTCTGGAAAGCAATATCGTTTATAATACTAATTTTCTCAGCAATAGTAACATTCGCTTTGGTACTTTCCTCTGATTTTGAACTTAATTCGTTAATCCCATTATAAGCTTGCTTTGAGATCTGTAAGGTACTGTTTGCATTGTTCTTATTTTGCTCAATATTCGAGACTATTTCTTCCATTGTACTCGAAACTTCCTCTACTGAAGATGCTTGTTCTGATGCTCCATGAGAAATTTGTTGCGTTCCTGCACTCACTTGGTTTGAAGCCCCGGCAATATCATTAGAATGAGTAATAATCTCACTGATAATATGCTTTAATTTTTCTGTCATTATAACCATTGACTTCATCATTCCAACAGGATTTTTTTTATCAATTTTAAACAGAAGGTTCCCTCTTGAAATATTATCAGCCATCTCAGCAACAACCTTCGGTTCACCTCCTAACAAAAGATAGATATTTTGAATTATTCTGGCAACGAGTATTATAGAAACAGCAGTACCAATAATAAGGATTGTTAATAATATCAACATTACCCTTCTGGTTGCCTGGGATGTGAATGCAGCTAATGCAAGCATTGCCTTTTCAACAAGAGGTTCTAGATTGTGTACATCGTTTCTCAATTCCCCACGTAAACCTTCATTTTCGTTTAAACCAATTATCTTATCTTTATTTGTTAAATCAGAAAATGTGGCTTGATAATCTGACAACAAAGTCATAATCTCATCAATTGTTGAAGGGCTTAACTCAGAAATAGAAAGAGCATCTCTGAAATTAGCAACTCGATCGTTAAATTTTTCTATGTACTTTGCATCCCTTCTAAGTAAATAATCTTTTTCATGCCTTCTAAGCATCAACATATGAACCATTAAATTATCAGCTGCCGCTACATTTTCTAATTTATGCTCAATATTATGAACAGCATCACGTAATTTTCCAACTAATCCATAATCTTTAAAACCAAATTGTTTCTTTTCATCAACTAGTTTCAGAAAAAGCTGTTGGTATTTTTTTAGTTGACTGATAATTGCATTTACATCCTGCTCCACTCCTGCATTAATATGGTAATTCCCAAATTTTAATGAATCAACATGTCGCAAAGCATCCTCCATATCTTCATTAAACTCTTTAATATATTTACTCTCCCCTGTCTCGAAGAATTTCGGATTAATTAGCTCTCTGGCCAAAAAATCTTTTTCATGCTTTCGCAACTTTAAAGTATAAGCCTCAACTTCCATTGCCAGCACCTGGGCATGGTTAATATTATTTATCCGGTTGAAAGAGATCATCACAAAAATTCCAATGAATACTAAAATAATGGTTATTAAGCCAACGAGTATAAAAAGACGTTGTTTTATTGTCAGATCTGCCATGCACTGAATTTTAGAATGTTATTTTATTAAAGTTAAATATTTTTTCGGAATAAAAATTGCTATTATTCAACACAATTTGAATTAAATCACAGACATTTCCCATGTTTTGTAGATTCCAGAACATCAATTACTTATATTATCACCATCAAAAATAAAGTCTGATAATCAGCAGTTTACAATCACTATTATGTAACGTTTAACTTTGTTTTTCAACTTCAGAGTTGAATTAGGTCTTCATTTTTGGGTTATTCACTTCGTTCATGAGCTCCACTTTGTTCCGGTTGACCCAAAAACGAAGCAACTTAGGCGAAGCCG
>JBNKRJ010000046.1:0-130707 GCA_050296515.1 Bacteroidales bacterium
AAAAAAATCAAGGCTCCCTGGAAAACTTCCCCGTCTTTTGCCAAGCCTAAGTGCAACCGGGTGATCTTCGAACAAGTTCTCAGCTTCCCGGTTTTACTAAGGCCTGGCTGCAATCCGTGAAAAGTTTTCCATGAGGCCAAAGGACAAAGCAACGCCTTGTATTTTCTGCTTATGCAAATTGAAACTGGAAATTTGGGCGATCACTGACTGTTGACCGCGCTACGTGCTAGACACTTGAGTAAATGCAGCGAGCAGCGATTCAACGGTACTCGCCCTTGGCTTCGTGAGGGCTTTGCCGTTCTAGATTTATGGTTACTTTTCATCAATGGAAAAGTAACACTAAAGATTAATAATTTAGAGCTAAATCCCCATGTTTTTGAATTATCCATACCAATACTTTATCTTCCTTATATTTTGCGACGCAATCTTAAACTAGAGCCACAGCTTTTTTTTATCAGTTAACTAGTCATTAGTTATTGGCCAATACTCATTAAACCAATAATCTAATGACCAATGACTTGTTTCACAAGAACAATTCTTCGTAAAATGATTGAGGTTTACCATTTTCCCTCATTTCTGCATTTTTCAAAAAACTCAAGTAAAGTCATTTTATGGGGCTCGAAGTTTTCATCTAATATCGTTAACCTTTGAATTCTATCCAGTCGAAAGGCCCTGAAATCCTTTCGTAAACGGCAATAGGCTATTAGTAGCCAGTTATCCTGGGTACTGTACATGGCAAATGGTTCAACTGTTCTGGTTGTCAGTTCATTCTGAAGAGAGTTGTACTCAATTTCTGCAAGCTTGAAATTTGTAATGGCATACTGTAAATTCGATAAATGATTACTTGTTACATCATTTTCGGGATTGTTCCTAAACTGCACCCGCTGAGATAAAAGTTCTGCCTTTTCTTTTTCTTCATATCGTAAAACCGCCTTTATTTTAGTAATGGCATCTTTATAATACCTGACAAACGACTCGTCTTTATTTCTGGCCACCAATTGCTCTGCTGTAATTAAGGCATTGGCTTCCTGCTCGCTAAAACTCACTGGTGGTAATTTATATCCTTCAACCAAAGAATAGCCTAAACCTTCTTCGGTTGCAATTGGAATTCCTGATTGTTCCAAAGCTCTAATATCCCGATAGATGGTTCTGATACTAACGTGGTGTTTATCAGCCAATTCTCTGGCTGTAATCAGGTGTTTTGTTTGCAATTGGGTTAGAATTGCAGTTAATCTCGAAAGTCGGGTGTTTTTATTTTCAGACATTGAAAAGGAGTATCGAACTATTCAAAAGTGGGTTTCACACCAAGAACGCAAGGTTTGTGTAAAAAACGCAAAGAATTAATGGCTGTTTTTCAGCACTTTGCGTTCTTAGCGTTTTTTACTTATGCGAACTTTGCATGAAATTTTTTAATTGACAACTCATAAATAATTATTTTTCCAGCCCACTTAACTTTTTAAGCAACTTCCTTGATTCTTTAAACGAATCAATATAATAGTGGGCTTGTGTATTCATAATTCCAACTTTCACTGTTATAGCCTCTTGTGGTAAACTTTTGAAAAGAAACTCATCTGTCCAGTCATCACCCATTCCGAATATGAAATCAAAGTTTTTGTTGGTTAAGCGAGTTCGTGCTGCGCGCCCTTTGTTTACTCCGCTGTTTTTAACTTCAATCACTTTACTGCCTTCTAAAATATCCAGGTTATGGTTTGCAATTAAGCTCCCTAATTCATCTTTCAATTCGTAAGCCCTTTGTGCTCCTAATTCGGGATCAGCTTTTCGGTAATGCCAAACTAGTGAGTAGTTTTTCTCTTCGAGGAAACTTCCTGGAGTTCTATCAATGTAAAATTGCATCACATTTCTGATGACATCCATCCAGCTGGTATCCATTTGTTCAATTAGTTTCCATTCAGATTGAGGCTTTCTTATCCAAACACCATGTTCAACTATCAGGGTATAATCTTTGTCGCCAAACCATTTGTTAAAGAAGTCCCTGTCGCGACCGCTAATCAATACCAATTCGTTTTTTTGATCTCCTGCAAGTTTATCTAGGATTTCATAAAGTTCGGTATCTGGTTTTGCATCTTCAGGTCGGCTTTTAAAGCCAACCAAAGTACCGTCATAATCAAGAAAAATAATTCGTTTCCCAGCAACATTATATTTATCCAGGATCTTAGCTTCTATTGAGCTGGAAAGCTTTTTAGCCAGGTACTTGTTCTTTAATTCTTCAGTTTTGTTAAGCGAGTTCATAAAGTCCGAAGCCCATCTTGAAACATTGTATCGTTTAAGTCTTTCCTGCAATACCTTATTTCTGTTAACTTGCTCATCAACAGACATTAATAAGGCTGTTTTCAAAGCATCAGCAATTTCATCGTTATTGTTTGGATTGATTACCAGTGCCTCACTCATTTCTTTAGCAGCTCCAGCCATTTCGCTTAAAATAAGTATCCCCTTCTGATCTACTTTCGAGGCTACATATTCCTTAGCAACCAGGTTCATACCATCACGAATAGGTGTTAGCATTGCAATATCGCTGCTTGTGTACAAATCGATTAAGTTTTCGAAAGGTAATGAACGGTAGAAATACCAGATAGGCGTCCAGTTAATCGTGGAATAATCACCATTTATTCGGCCAACCAGTTCATCTACTTCGCTTTTCATAAGCTGATAATGTTCAACACTTGCCCTTGATGGAACAGCTAGCATTACCAATGTAACTTTTTCCAGAAACTCAGGGTATTTCTTTAAAAAATGCTCGAAAGCTCTCAGTCGAATAGCAATACCTTTAGTATAGTCCAAGCGGTCAATTGATAAAACCAATTGAACTTCAGGGGATGTTAGCTGGTACTTACTCAGCTCTTGCTGAATTTTTGAACGGTCTTTAATTGATTTTCTTTGCTGATCGAGGGCTGCATTATAAAAACGGTCATAATCAATACCCATAGGGAATGATTCAGCTTTAATCACTCTTCCATTCACATTAATTTCATTAAAGCTTGCATCAAAACCTAAAATGCGTCGTACGGAGCTTAAGAAGTGCCTTTCGTAATCAAATGTATGGAAACCAATTAAGTCAGCTCCTAATAATCCTTCGAGCAACTCACTTCTCCATGGGAGTATCCTGAAAACCTCAAAAGAGGGGAATGGAATATGTAAAAAGAACCCTATGGAAACGCCCGGACATTTTTCTTTAATCATTTGTGGGAGCAAAAGCAATTGATAATCGTGCACCCACACTTTATCCCCATCTTCAACCATTTCGGTCACAACATCAGCAAATTTCTGATTAACAGCTTTGTATGACTCCCAGTTTTCTTTGCTAAATTCTGTAAACTGAGTAAAATAATGGAATAACGGCCAAATGGTTTTGTTGCTAAAGCCATAATAATAAAGCTCCATGTCTTCATCAGTAAGTGGAACAGCAACACAATCTTCCTTTTTTATTGCATTATCTACTTCGCTTCTTAAATTATCGGGAATTTGTTCATCTGTCAGTCCACTCCAACCTACCCATTGACTATGGTAAGCCTCGTGTACGGATTTCATTCCGGTGGCGAGTCCTCCTACACTTGGAGTGACATCTAATTTGTTGTCATTTATGCTTATCTGTAAGGGTAATCTGTTCGATACAATTATAAGTTTGCTCATATTCTTAGTTTTTTAACAAAATAACAATGATTTGTGATATTCAAAAAATAATGTGCATTTTTGTTGTTCCTTCAATTAATCAAAATTACTTATTTATGTAGATTGGTCTTAGTAAATTTACTAGGATTTATCTGATATTGTCTCTAGTTTAATATTTTGTAAATTTTATTAAAAAGGACAAAGCTATGTATATGCAAGAAGTATGACGATTGGCCTCATGGAAAATTTTTCACATCTTGCAATCAAGCCATAGTAAGACCGGGAAGCTTTGAACTTGTTCAAAGATCACCCGGCCGCACTCAGGCTTGATAAAAGATGGGGAAGATTTTCCGTGGAGCCTTGACCTTTTTACACGCTCTTTCAGAGCTACGTGAGACCGGCTTCGCCTAAGTTGCTTCGTTTTTGGGGCAACCAGAACATAGTGGAGATCATGAGCGATAGCGAATAACCCAAAAATGAAGGACAAATTTTAAGTCAAAAAGCAATGCAAATCTACGCCAGGGCATTTATGTTAGTAATTATTTTATCTCATTAAACATCTTCTTATGAACAACTTAGATTACGGAATTATTGGAAACTGCGCAAGTTCAGCATTAATCTCAAAAAAAGGATCTATTGATTGGTGTTGTTTACCCGAATTTGATTCATCGTCAATTTTTGCTAAATTATTAGATGAAAAAATTGGAGGGAGTTTTGAGATTTTGGTTTCAGATAATTATAGGATTGATCAAGAATATATAAAACGGACAAATATATTATGTACAAAATTTAGTAGTGATGAAGGCGAATTTGAAGTTTGGGATTTTATGCCACGCTACAAACATGATGATGGAATCTATTATTATCCACCGGATATTATCAGGTATTTCAGGTTCCTGTCAGGGAAACCAACTTTTCGTGTAAAGTATGATCCAAGATTAGAGTATGCAGAGCATCCGGTAAAGACCACTATTCACAAAAAGTATATAAAAAATTATACTACGGAAGGGCCTTACGATTCTGTTTATCTATATACAGACCTGGATAAAGAAAAAGTGGTAAATAGTGATGAGTTCACATTGGAGTCTGATGCCTTCTTTTTGTTGAGTTATAATCAAAAAATATTGCCACAAAATATTGAGCGTATTTATTTAAAATTACAACGAACAAAAGTGTATTGGTTAAACTGGTGCGAACGAACTGTTCAATATAGCAAATACACCGATGAGATTATGCGTAGTGCGTTGGTTTTGAAACTTTTAACATTTGAAAAAACAGGAGCTGTTTTGGCTGCTGCAACTACCTCATTACCAGAAACTATTGGAGAAGTAAGGAACTGGGATTATCGTTTTTGCTGGTTAAGAGATGCTTCAATGGTGGTAAAAGTAATGACCGATTTAGGGCACTACAATATTGCCAGGCGTTATACCAGGTTCATTATAGATATTCTGCCTGATAAAGATGAGAAAATCCAGATCATGTATGGAATTAACAGGCAAAAAGTACTCACTGAAAAGATACTGGAACATCTTTCGGGATATGAAAAATCTTACCCTGTAAGAGTGGGAAATGCAGCTTACATGCAAAAGCAGCACGATATTTATGGCATTTTAATGGATGTGATTTACCAGCATTTTATGGTGTTTTCAACCACTCTTGATTACGGCGAAGCATTATGGACTATTACCCGTAGTATTGTTAAACTGGTAAAAAGAAACTGGAAAGAGCCTGATCGTGGAATCTGGGAAATACGAACTGACCAGAAACATTTTACATTTTCTAAAGTTCTTTGCTGGACGGCAATTGACCGGGCAATAAAAGTTGCAGAACTAATAAAAATGGACAGTTATCTTGAAGAATGGAAGGAATTGGCTGAGGAAATTAAAGGTGACATACTGAAAAATGCGTGGAATGAAAAAGTGGGTGCCTTTACCCAATATTATGGTTCTGAGGATCTTGACGCATCAAACCTTTTAATGGAAAACTACGGTTTTATTGATGCAAAAGATCCAAAATACGTTTCAACCGTTTTAGCAACCCAAAAAGAACTAAGTAGAGATGGGCTAATGTATCGTTACAAAAACAAAGATGATTTTGGTTTGCCAAGTTCATCTTTTACAATTTGTACATTCTGGATGGTTAAAAGTTTGATTAAAATTGGAAAGAAAAAAGAAGCGAAGAAGCTATTTGATCAACTGCTCTCATATAGTAATCATGTTGGATTGTTTAGTGAAGATATTGATTTTGAATCGAAAAGACTACTTGGAAATATGCCACAAGCCTATTCGCACCTGGCTTTAATTGAAACAGCCATGCTCCTGTCAAAAGGTCGCATATCGGACGATGATGAAATTAAAGAGGCTATTCATTCTACTGATTTTCAATGAGTTGATTGATGAAATGTGTACCTGTTACTAAACTTATTGACATTTCCCATGTTTTTATAGATCCCGGAATAACAGGTACTTGTATTATCACTATCAAATATAAACTATGATAATCAGCAACTTATAATTACTATTGTGTGAAATTTAACTTTCTTTTTCAATTTCTGAATAAAATCGGTCTTCATTTTTGGGTTATTCACTTCGTTCATGAGCTCCACTTTGTTCCGGTTGACCAAAAAACGAAGCAACTTAGGCGAAGCTGTTCTCACGTAGCTCTGAAAGAGCGAGTAAAAAGGTCAAGGCCTCATTGAAAACCTCCTCCATCTCTTATCAAACCTAAGTTCGGCTGGGTGATCTTCGAACAAGTTCGAAGCTTCCCGGTCTCACTAAGGCTTGATTGCGAGCTGAAGAAGGTTTTCAATGAGGCCGATCGGGCAATTTATCCGTATTGATAATTGTGCTATTTTATTCATAAAATTAACTTGGGAAACAACAGTAAACTTATATTATTTAAGAAGAATATTATTGCCGGAAGCTTGAAGATGGAAGCCCGAAGTAGGAAAGTTCTCTTGATCTAATGAAAATGTGTTTTCTAACTTCCTCCTTCGATCTTCAAACCATTAAAAATAAGCAGGTTTGCAAATAATTCAATAAAAATTGGCAGATCAATTATAAAAAGATGAAACCCTCATAGAGGGATTTATATAGAATTTAATCGCTTTACAAAAGAATATGTTTAAATTTCAACAACTTAACTAAAATTTAAACAAGTGAAATATTTCTTGTCTTGTGCAGCGCCTAAAAAATGCTTTCGTCTTTTAAATAATCATACAAATTAAAATTGAAGATTATGAAGACATTGAAATTTAAACTTGCACTAACCTTATTGGCTTTAATTCCTGTTATAGCATTTGCCCAGGAAAAAGAAACACGAAAATTAAGTAGCTTTTCAAAAGTTCATTCAAGCGGGATGTTTGATGTAGAACTGGTGAAAGGAAGTGAGGAAAGCGTAAAAATTGCAGCTGAAAATTTCAAACTGGATAAAATTATTACAGAAGTTGAAGGAGGGGTTTTAAAAATTTATAAAGATAAGTTTTACAAGCCAGGCTGGAGAGCAAAAGTTAAATTACTTGTTACTTACAAAAACCTTGAGGGTTTAAGAAATTCAGGTTCAGGAGATTTGTTGTGCAGGTCAGATATTGTTGCTGATGAAGCAGAAATTGAAAGCAGTGGCTCAGGAAATCTTATGGTGGAGGGAACAATTAAATCTGATAATATAGAAGTTAGCAACAGCGGCTCGGGTAATATTGGTTTTGCACAGGTTGAAGCCAATAAACTGGAAATGAGTAAATCCGGATCTGGAAGTTTTCAGGTGAAATCAGGTAACGTAAATACTCAAAAATTAAGCTCAAGTGGCTCTGGTAATATGAATACTGGTGGATTGGAAAGTAAAGTTTGCTATGTGAAAATTTCAGGTTCAGGCAACTGCAGAGTATATGCTACAGACCAATTGAATGCGAGGACATCTGGCTCAGGGAATATTCAATACAAAGGAAATCCTACAATTGATGCACATACTTCAGGATCTGGTAGTATCAGCAGCTTTTAATTTTACAACTGACTTTGCTAAAGGACAAATCTGTCAGGTGACAACACCTGACAAGTGCACCAGTTAGGTGTTTTTACCTAGCTGATTTCCATACTTTTGGACTTTGTTTAACAAATCAGACTATAAAAACAAGCGTACTAGAGCGAAATTATAAAAGTCGTTCCTGTACCTTTTTTTGATAAATCGAGTCCTTGGAATTGCAAGGGCAATTATTGGTCGGCCTAAACTATTATTGGCTGATGAACCTACCGGAAATCTACATACTGATCAGGGACGAAAAATAATGCAACTTTTGAATGAACTGAACGAAGAAGGAATTGTCGTGATTTAAGTATTTAATAATGAGTAATTTACAGGAATTGGCCAGAGAATAATTTGATTAGAGTATGGACAGATACGAGAGGATTCTCTTAAACTAAACACCGTTTGGGCTGATTCATAAACAGTTAATTGTGTTTAGACAATTGTTGTGGTAGAATTTATCACGCTGTCAGCAGCAAGAATTCTAGTCTGGTAGAAAGGTTCTTGTCATTGGCAGCACGTTTTCTATCTCAGTAGAAAGTTTCAAATCAACTAAAGCAATTTTGTTCTTTGTTTCTTCTTTAGAATCATCCTAAATTATAGTAAAACCAGGGAAAACACACAATCATTTATTATTTTTATGGGATAATTTCAAACCCTATTTAAAATGCGGAATTGTTGTATCCTATTCTTCATGCTGCTTGCGTTTAACCTTTTTGCAGGCAGTGGCACCATTAATTTTGTTGAAACTACAGTTGAGCTCAATAAGGCCGGTGAAGCCAATGTGGCTTATGTGGTCCAGTACAAAGTGCTTTCGGGCGAAATGCACGGTTTCTATTTTCAGGGAAACGACAGGTTAGTGATAAACTCTTTCTCGGATGAATCATATGCAGTTGATAATTTAGGAAATCGATACAAGCTGGATATCTCAAAAGTTTCCTCTGATATGTGGGACATTATTCTGGCAGACGGACAAGGTGTATCTGGTGGCACTGTTACCTACGTTTTTTATTTCAACACCAACTTTAATACAGCAGGTTATTTAGTCAATACGGAAAAAGGCGATGGGCAAATGCTCACTGTATTCAACTGGTCGCCTGTTAAATGGGACGAAGCCCATAACATGCAGCATTATACTTTAAAAGTAATTCTTCCTACTCAGGCAGTCGAGGGATACCCAGTTTTAAGGGATTATTACATGGGGCAAAACGTCATTATGACTGAAAAGTTTGTGAATGAAAAATTCAGAATTGATTACCAGAAAAGCAAAAGTGGAAAATTAATGCTGGTCTTTCACAAAGAGTTTCCGAGTGTAAGATACGATATGCGCACACAGTTTTACATGCCTGCAAACTGGTTTAGCCTAGCGCAAACAGAGTTATATGATAGTAGTAGCCCTGATGATTTTGTTCCTGTGAATGAGAAGAAAGCGGACAAAAGTATTTTTATCATTTTTGTTATCATTGTTCTTGTCATTTTTTACCTGATTGTGGGCAGAAAGCACAAGTCAATGGTAAAAGCGAAAGAAGGCCTGGATGAAATTGATTGGGGACGATTAGATTGGACTCCACCTAAGCTTACACTTTCGCATTACAGGGTTGATGGTAAAATATGCATGGATTTAACTCCATTGGAAGCTACTTTCTACATGGAGGTTCCTTTTAAAAGCATCCTTAGTGGAATGGTAAGTATTCTCGAAAATGAAAAGTTCATGCATGTGGTAAGTAAATCCCCATTAAAGGTCAGTATATTGCCCGGACCTGATACCAGTGTTTTGGGCGAATATGAAAGGCAACTTTACAACTCATTGGCTGATGACGGTGAGTTTTCTCAGCAAGAGCTAGAGGACATGATGAACCTGATTGTTAAGAATATCCAGAAAAAAGCCTGGGATTGTGATATTGAGGAAACCAAAAAATATTATCGCGCCATGATGGGCGACTGGGGGAAACAAAATATTCCTGTAGAAGAGCAAGAACAGTTTCAAAACGAAAACTCAAACTACCTTTGGTATCACTGGTATTATGGAAATCTTAACTATTTTAATTATCGATATCATTATCATAATCCCCATCAATATGAGTATGATATCCCAATTGATGTGGATCATCTGACAGCCCCTTCAGTTGATATTTTGCAGGATATTAATGTTTGTCACGATGCCTGTCATTCGGCATGTCACTCAGCTTGTCATTCTGCATGTCACTCAGCATGCCATTCGGCGTGCCATTCAGCCTGTGTAAGTGGAGGATCGCATTAATGTTTTGGAAGAAAAAAAATATAAAGGTAAAACCTCAACCTCTCCAGGAGGCTGAGCGGAGTCGAAGTCAACTGGCATGGGTAGATGAGTTCATTGATAATGTAAAACCTTACATTTTTGTTCGAACCGAAGACAATATGCTCATAAAGCGCCCTAACCAGGCAACAAAAATTAATTCAAGCGCTGCTCAAATTCTGAAATACCTTTTGGATGGAGGAACGATTGCTAATTTAATAAATAAAGTAGGGGAGGATAAAATATCCGAAATCCAGAACTTTATGCTTGCTTTGAAACAGAATCTTGAAGGCAATTTGGATGAGTTTAGCCTAAATCCTGCTGTTGAAAAAGAACGATTTGGATTGGGATTTAGCAAATTACCTGTTTTATCGGAGTTGGCATTAACCTACAAATGCAATTTAAAATGCCAGTTTTGTTATGCTGGGTGCAATTGCACCACAAATCCAACAGGAAGCAACAAAGAACTAAGCTTAGATCAGTTTAAACAAATTATTCACACAATTTATACTGAGGCAAAAGTTCCCTCAATTAGTTTTACAGGTGGCGAACCTACCTTGCAACCTGAAATTTTGATAGCCTGCACAGAATATGCCAAAGGGCTGGGAATGAGAGTAAACCTGATTACAAACGGAACATTAATTGATCATGCTTATGCAAAAAAGCTGGTGGACGCAGGGCTGGATTCAGTTCAGGTAAGTATTGAAGGTACCAATGCCTCAATACATGATACATTAGTGCATCATAAAGGAGCTTTTGAAAAAAGTATTAACACAGTCAGAATATTTAAGCAGTTGGGTGTTCACGTGCATACCAATACCACACTTAATAAGAAAAATGCAGAAGATTGCATCCGTCTATCAGAGTTTGTGAAAGAGCTTGGCCTTGATCGTTTTAGCATGAACCTGGTAATCCCAACCGGAAGCAGTGTTTTTAACGATGGACTGGTGATTAATTACAGCGAGGTAGGAGATATTATCAAACAAATTCAGAAAAAGAGTATTGAACAAGGAATAGAATTTATGTGGTATTCACCGGTTCCATTATGTATGTTTAATACCATTACTCACGAATTAGGCAATAAAGGTTGTGCTGCTTGCGATGGCTTGCTTTCTGTAGCACCAAATGGGGATGTGCTGCCTTGTTCATCATACAATCAAGCTGTTGGTAATCTAATTGAATCAGACTTTAATAAAGTTTGGGAAGGAAAAGACGCAAAATACTTTCGTGAGAAAAAGTTTGCACATGAACTGTGCAGCAGTTGTGATAGTCTGGCTGCTTGCAATGGTGCATGTCCACTCTACTGGCGAAGTTTAGGATATAAGGAGTTGAAAGAAACAATCGTTGGCAATACTGTTAGTTAAAGTAGCGAGAAAAATTGTTGTTAAAATAAATAACTTAAAAAGTCATTGGTCATTAAATGATCATTGACTAATGACCAATGTCAAATGACTAAAATATAATTATGAGTACATTATTATTATCCAAAGAAGAACAGGGCGTAGTGATTTTTCATGTATGGAAATCATTAACTTATCAAGTGCGCTTGCTTCTAAGCATATTTTTAATCATTGTAGGTTTTGCCTTGCAATATTTTAATCTTTCGGCTACGCCCGGGATTTTCTTTGTTTTTGCTGGCAATTTATTGCTGTTGGTAAAAGGTTATGACAATAGAATCAAGCTGGCCACTTTTAAGCCTGAATCAGAATGGGTAAAAACAGATAAAGAACAGCTTGATAATATCATAGAAATTAATAAAAAAGCCAGGAAATGGGATATTAGTGCTTTTGATATTACCAGCGGGAAAGGAGTTTTATTTTTTATCCTGAGTATAGTTGTTCTAATCATTATCCTTGCTGCGAATGTATTTTCAAACGATAGCTTATCATTGATATTAGTAGCAAATATTGCAGTGTTATTATATCCTCATTGGTTTACCGGCGTAAAAAGAATAACTACTACCCCTATGCTGGTGAATAAAATCCAACTTTTCCAAAGTGTATTAAAAAACTTTGAACAGAATCTGGCAGGAGATAAAATAGACTATCTGATTTATGTTAGGGGAACAGAGCAAAAGTATCCTTCAGATACAAAAATCAAGGTTGAGTTTAAGAATCAACCTGAAAAGTTTTTGGGTATGTATGCTCAGGTTTCTTTAAATAATGTACAAGGTAAACAATACCCTTATTTTTATGTGGTTTTGGTGGCAAAGGAAGGTTTTGGTTTAAAAAACTATTTTAACTCAATTTCAACTTCGCACAATGTTATTAAAGAGCAAAGCAACCAGAATGGAGTTGAAATCATTGTAATAAGGCAATATACTACTAAAACCAGTGGTTACCATACCAATGTGCATGCTATCCACAACATTATGTCGGATGGTATAAAGGCAGCCAGGGGAATTGTAGGTGTTTGATATATTGGTATTTGTGTGGAGTGGTTGTACTCAAATCTCATATCTGATATAAACCAATTTCTCGCAAGCGTTGAGTTAAAAATTCGCCAGCTGTTATATCTTCAAATTGTTTGGGATGGTTTTTATCAATGCATGAAGGCAAACAAGTTAAATCCATTTCAGAAACAGGATGCATAAAAAATGGTATCGAATACCTGGAAGTGTGCATCAATTCTTTTGGAGGATTAACTACGCGGTGTGTGGTGGATTTTAGTTTGTTATTGGTGAGCCTTTCCAGCATATCGCCAACATTTACTATTATCTGGCCTGGCAAAGCAGTTACCGGAATCCATTTGCCATCTTTTCTTAGTACTTGTAATCCATCTGCACTTGCTCCCATTAAAAGGGTGATTAAATTAATGTCTTCATGAGCAGCCGCTCTTACAGCACCCTCTGGTACATCATTAGGATTTGAAATAGGATAATAGTGAATCTGTCTTAAGATGCTATTGCCGTATTTTACTTTATCTTCAAAATAGAACTCATCCAGATCAAGATAAAGTGCAATGGCTCTAAGCATTTGCATTCCTGTTTCCAGAAGTATTTTATAGGCTTCTGTTGTATTTTTTTTAAAACCAGACACTTCCTGTGGAAAGATATTTTTAGGATATCCTAATTTTTTAAGCTGTTCATCATCAAGTTGTTGACCAACGTGATAAAACTCTTTTAAATCGCCAATATTTCTTCCTTTGGCATGCTCTTTCCCCTTTGCTGTGTAACCTCTTTGACCTCCAATATCAGGAACAATGTATTTTTGCTTCTTTTCTTCAGGTAAATCAAAAAATTGTTTTACCAACTGATAAAGGTTTTGGGAGAGTTCATCGGATAAACCATGGTTTTTTAAAGCAACAAAGCCAATGTTGTTATAAGCTTCGCCTAGTGTTTTTACAAATTGCTGCTTTTTATTATCATCGCTCGAAAGAAAATCGTTTAAATCAACAGAAGGAATTTCATTGTATAGTTTAGCTGTCATAATTTGTAGTTTTAAGTAAGGACTACAAAAGATACAAACTTTTTTCGAAAAAAATAGAGGTTTAGTTTTGAAAACCAGAAAGTTTGAGAGAAGGAGGTACTTGAAATAATTTAAAGGGGCTGTATCAAAACTAGTTTTGCCATAAATTTTAACGATTATCAGCTAGTTTACACCTAAATGGTTTCTTCCGTTTGAAAATCAATTTGTTTACCCCGTCCCATCTTGGGAGCAAATTGATTTTACTTGCAAGCTCGTGAGAAAGTTCTTCACTCCCTTTAGGGCCAGGGTAATTGAAGAAAGTCAATTTGCATTTGGTGTAAACTACTTCATAATCATTAAAAAAATATGAATTTATCTTAATAAGTTAAACTAAGGTTGTTATAACAAGAAAAAGCCACCTGTAAAGGCAGCTTTTTCTTAACAATATGGGGAGTGAAAATTTACATAGCTGCCTTAAATATTTCAATAATTTCGTGGTGAGTTGCCTGCTTGGGATTAGTAAAACCACATGCATCTTTTAAAGTATTTTCTGCCAGTATATCAAAATCACTTTCCTGAACATTCAGTTCAGCTAAACCTGTTGGAATGTTTACCGATTTTGATAATTCTTTAATTGCATTAATGGCCTCATTTGCAGCCTCTTTATCCGACATTTTTGTTATATCACTGCCCATTGCAGCAGCAATATCCGCTAAGCGCCCTGGTACAATATTGGCATTATAAGCTTGTACGTGGGGTAATAGAATTGCATTACAAACGCCATGTGGCAAATTGTAAAACCCGCCTAATTGATGGGCCATTGCATGTACATAACCTAAACTTGCGTTATTAAAAGCCATGCCGGCCAGGTATTCCGCATAGGCCATTTTATCCCTGGCCTCCATGTTTTCGCCATCTTCCACCGCTAGTTTTAAGTACTTGCTAATGAGTTTAATAGCTTGCAATGCACATCCATCGGTTACCGGGGTGGCCATAGTCGATACATAAGCTTCAACAGCATGGGTCAATGCATCCATTCCGGTAGCAGCGGTTAATGACTTTGGCATAGCTACC
Organism: Bacteroidales bacterium; assembly: GCA_050296515.1. Lineage (GTDB taxonomy): Bacteria > Bacteroidota > Bacteroidia > Bacteroidales > NBLH01 > NBLH01. The sequence continues at coordinate 14,401 of JBNKRJ010000046.1, forward strand.
ATTAATTCGGGATCATTTACCCCCATTAGCGGGTTTGTGTGTTTATCTACAATGGCCATTTTTACATGGCGTTCTTCGTCTGTAATTATCGCAAATATAGTCATTTCGCTGGCGGTTCCGGCCGTTGTGTTAACAGTTACGAGTGGTAGTTGTGGCTTTTTTGAAACATTTACACCTTCGTAATCTTTAATAGAGCCTCCATTGGTTGCAACAAGGGCAACTCCCTTGGCGCAGTCGTGTGGCGAACCTCCGCCAAATGATATTACAAAATCGCAGTTGTTTTCCTGCAAAATTGCAAGTCCATCATGAACATTAGCCACTGTTGGATTGGGTTGGGTGCCATCAAAAATTATGTACTCTATTTTTTCGTTCTCAAGCACAGTTGTTAATTTATTAACCAGCTTTATTTTCACCAAGTCTTTATCAGTAACAATCAGGGCTTTTTTTAATCCCATCGCTGCTATGTCTTTTCCTGCATCGGCCAGGCAGCCTTGCCCCATCAATGTCATTGGGGGCATAAAAAAACGATATGTCTTAGCCATAATACTTTTGTTAAAAATTTATAATTATTTGTGTTATTATCTTGTATAAAAGTATATTTGCCGTAGGTATAAGATTAGTCGTGTTTTTTTATTAATAGTCGATTTTTAACAGTGTAGCCGAATTATTGGGATGTTAGCAACTTTTGACAGGCAGTTAGAGCTAAATGATACTCTTGAAACAGAAATGGTAAAGGTTTTGTATTATGAGTTTGACAGTGTTTATAAAGAGCAATATAAAAGTTACCAGTACAATCGGCTTTGCACCATACTTGAGGGCGAAAAACAAGTAAAAATTAATCAACAGAAAGGGTTTACTTACGATAGTTCAAATTATATTTTGCTTCCGGCCCATTCATCAGTCGAAATGGAAATTTATAAGCCTACAAAAGCGCTGGTACTTGAATTAAGCGATGATTTATTATCTAAAACAGGACGACAGGTATACTCCGAGCTAGAATACTTGCCTGATTCACTTGCAAAAGAAGATTTGTTTTTAGGAACTAAGGGAGGAAGTGTTGAACATTGTTTAAAAAGAATAAATTTTGTGCTAAGCAAAAGTAAGGAACAAGACAAGAAGTTTCTTCTTGATTTATACGTGCAGGAACTGAGTTATTTTTTGCTAAAAGAAAAAGGAGTAAACAGCTTGGTCCAAAAATGTATGAACCACCCTGTTTCAAAAGCCATTCATTTAATGAAAGCTAATTTGCAACCATCGATTTCGGTGAATGAAATTGCTTCGTTTATTCACTTGTCGTTACCTGCATTCTCAAGAAAGTTTAAAGATGTGGTAGGTACTTCACCAAATGCTTACTACACCCATTTAAAGCTATTAAAAGCGAAAGAACTGCTTTTAAGCAGTAATGTTAACGAAACCGCCTGGCAACTTGGTTTCGAGAATGTAGGTCATTTTATTCGTCTATTCAGGGCAAAATTCGATATAACCCCGGCAAAATATAGTAAGTCATAATTTTCAAACAAGCCTTATACCATCTTTTTCAATCAGAATCATCTTTTTTTTATATAGTGCTCCCACTGCTTTTTTAAAATTTTTCTTACTGCTGTTAAATAACGTATAAATTTTTTCAGGTTTGGATTTATCAGTTAGCTCAAGAAAACCTTCATTTTGTTTTAAATAATCCAGAATGGTCTCCGATAAGGTATCTTGCTTTTCAAACCCGGGTTTTTCTATGCACAAATCTATTTTTTCGTCCTCCCGAACTTTTTTTATAAAACCTTTTAGTTGTTGACCTTGTTTTATGGGCTGAAAAACTTCATTTTTATAAAGCATTCCGGTATGTGCATTATTGATAATTGCCCGGTAACCAATTTCGGTTTTACCAACAATGAATAAGCCAACTGGCTGGTTTTCATTGTATTCAGGTGGAAGGTTGTCTAAGAATCGATCAATTTTAGAGGACGCTACAATTCGTTCCGATTCATTATCAAGATAGATGTAAACAACATATTGTTTCCCTTTTACCATTTTCTGGCCTTGTTCGCGATAGGGTACCAGTAAATCTTTTGGCAGCCCCCAATCTAAAAAGGCCCCTACAGTGGTTACAGATGTTGCTTCCAAAAAGGCAAAATCACCCACCATGGCTTTAGGCATTTCGGTGGTTGCAATCAGTCGATCTTCAGAGTCTCTGTAAACAAAAGCATTTATCACATCTTCCAATTTGCAGTCATTTGGCACATAGCGTTTTGGCATCAGTATTTCGCCATATTCTCCACCATCAAGGTAAACCCCAAAATCTACTTCTTTAACTACTTTTAATTCGTTTATTTTGCCTATTTCCATATTGTCGAAATTAGATATTAGAAACTAGAAATTTGAATATTGAGTGAACTAAATTTCCAATTTATTCGCAAGCTCATGAGAAAAGTTCTAAGTTCCAGGTTCTTGCTTATCCTCCAACTTTTTTCACTTTATACCCCATTTCGTTAAGCAAGGTTATTACCCTTTCAACAAAATCACCTTGAATAATGATTTCTCCTTCTTTTACGGAACCTCCTACGCCGCATTTGCTTTTTAGTTCTTTTCCAAGCTCCTTTAAGTCTTCTTCTTTGCCAATATAACCAGTAATAAGCGTAACTGTTTTACCTTTTCGCTGTTTTTTATCACGCTGAACTTTTAAATTTTGCTTAGAAGGCTCCAGCGTTTCATCATCTTCTTCCTGGTTATATTCGTATTGGTAATCGGGGTTGGTGGAGTAAACCATTCCCAATCGGTCTTTCCAGTCTTTTGCCATTTATTTAGAAATTAGTGTATTAGAACTTTGAACTTAGTTTTTATGTCTGATTTTTAGTTGCCTCCGAAGGTTTTCTGAATGCGAACTGTAGACTGCCTACTCATAATTGAATACTAACAACTTTCTCTCCAATCCAAATAAAGCCTTAACCTCAAATAGCTTTCAATCTTTAATCAATCCTGTCAATCTTTCCCTTCCGGTTCCCAAATCAGTTTTTCAAAATCCTGAATTTGATTGTTTATAATTACAATCCCCTCTGCTTCAAGTAGTTCTTGCATGGTGTTTGAGTTTGCAAAATGATGTTTTCCTGTAAGTATACCATTTCGGTTAACTACTCTATGAGCAGGAACAAACTCTTTTTCAATGCCACTTTTATTCATTGCCCAGCCAACCATTCTTGCAGCCTGAGGTGAGCCAATGTGTCTTGCTATGGATCCATAAGTACAAACTCGTCCAAAAGGAATCTGTCGGGCTACTTCGTAAACTTTTTCAAAGAAGGATTTATCGGTCATTTTTCCAGAAATTAGATGCTGGAACTTAGAACTTCGTTAACTTTCTAATTTCTAAGTTCTGATATCCTGGTTCTATTATTTTTTACTCATATCAAACAACGTATCTTTTTCTTCTTTCGTCAGGCTATCGTACCCATTTTTCGATATTTTATCCAAAATTCGGTCAATTTCAGCTTGGGTTGCCTTTTTATTTTTGTTGTACTGCATGTCACTTTGTGCCTTGGTATCCGAAGCTCCTGATGATGGTCGCTGGCTAGTCCTGTATTTGCTCGATGTGACCCTCATTTTTGGCCTGCTTTTAAACATGCTAAAAAGCCAGTCCATTGTTGCAGAAAAACCTTTGGTAATGTCTTTTCCTTTTTTAAGCCTGATAGCAAAAAAATATCCAAATAATGCGCCTCCCAAGTGCGCTATATGTCCACCTGCATTACCACCTGAAATACTTAAAAGGTCAATTACTACCACTACAATTGCTATGTACTTTAATTTAACTCTCCCTATAAATAAAAGCCCGATGGAATAGTCAGGTACATAAGCACATACGGCAATTACAATTGCATAAACCGAGGCCGAAGCACCTAGTGCAATTGATATCGGAACAGAAGGTTGAAAGGCTGGGATTAAATTAAAAGCTGCGATGTACAATACTGCACCACTCAACCCGCCCAGTAAATAAACACTCAACATCCTTTTAGGGATAATAAACTGAATAAAAAGCTGTCCAAACCAAAACAACCAAAGCATATTAAAAAGGATATGTAAGAAGTCGTAATGCAGGAACATGTATGTAATCAATGTCCATGGTTTGTAAAGCAACGATTCCAAATCAGCAGGAACTGCCAGCCAGTTTTCTGTGGCTAAGCCTGGAACTCCAAACAAGGAAAACAGGTTAAGAATACCTACAATGATAAATACAGCAACATTGATAAAGATTAGCTTAAAAACAATGCTTCCGTTTTTATATCTTTTTTTAAGTTCTTTGATTATGTCCATCGGTTATTAATGTCTTTCTTTTTCCACATTTTTATTAAAATAAAGCCAAATAGCATTCCTCCAAGGTGTGCAAAATGTGCTACATTATCGCCAGGATTCGCAGCAATACCAGACCATAACTCTAATGCTCCGTATCCAATTACCAACCATTTTGCTTTTATAGGAATTGCAAAATACAAATAAATTAAGGCATTTGGGAACAACATACCAAAAGCCAATAAAATGCCAAATACTGAACCTGAAGCACCAACTGTGTATTGATTATGATGTAAATAATAGAATTTTGATAAATCATATTCAGAAATAAAATTTAGCATGTCAGGATTATACTTCCCAGTAATAATAATTTGATCAATATTACTTTTTGTTAGTCCATTTTCAAGGAGGGTATGAATGATTGATTGGATTTCTATAAAGTGAACTGATTGTTGAATTAATGCTGCGCCAATTCCTGTCACAAAATAATATATAATGAATTTCTTTGCTCCCCATACATTTTCAATTACATTTCCAAACATCCAAAAAGCAAACATATTGAAAAACAGATGGGTAATATCTCCATGCAAAAACATATATGTTATAAACTGAAAAGGTTGGAATTGATCTGAACCAAAATAATGTAGTCCTCCAATTGAGTTCAAATCAATCTTGAACCCACTTTGCAAAGAAACTGTAGCAAGGAAAAAAAGTCCGTTTATTATTAAAAGGTTTTTTACGACCGGGGGTAATATTCTAAATCCTCCAGGTCTGAATTGTGTCGTCATATAGTTTTATTCAAAATTTTTTATGGCTGATTTAGCCAGTATACAATATTTGCAAATTTAATTAAGTATGGAAGATACAAAAAATGTTTTAACAAAATATAACACTAAATCAGGAAAGGGTATCAATTGATAACGAACAGGTTCAAATATCAAAGTTAATCGTATATTTGTTTGACAAAATTTCGAGAGCATGAGTAAAATAAGGACCATTTATATAATTCTTGCACTAATAGTTTTTATAGTTTTAGGTGTGATGGTAATATTGCCTGAAGTGATTCCATCCTGGGTTGCTGTTCAGCAAATTGTTATCTTGGTCTTATATCTGTGCAATATTGTTTTTGCCTATGTAATAATTGTAAGGTTGTGGAATTATCTTAAACAGAGTTTTTCTAAAAAGGTTTCCACTATTGCAACGGTAATAATATCAATTTTTATCACGGGGAGCTTGTTTTTTTCTTTCATTTTTACCTCACTTGGAATAGGACAGGGATTTATGGGAGGAACATTTGCAAAAGAACTTGATTATCCTGAGCATAAGATAAAACTATACCTTTATGATGACAGTTTTCTGGATGCCATGACGACTTTAAAAATTAAGCATAAATTTTGGCCCACAATGGAAAACCTTGCATTTATTGATAATTGTCATCCTGTAGAATTAGATGTTTTAAAATATGGAGATACTTTAAAAATTTCTTGCAATAATGTAATAGTAAAGGTAAATCTTGTTTACAGAACAGCTGAAAAAGTTTATTTGAACTCTACAAATGGTCAATGAAAACACCTTTATTTTAATGATTCATAATTCTGATAATGAGTAGTTTAAATAAGAGTTTGTAATTGATAATAATCGAATAATTTCCCAACTCTGGCAAAAAACATAAAACTTTCCAACAAACAAATTTCATTAAATACCTAACTTGCTAACCAAAATATTGTTTTATTTAACTTTTTAGATATATTATTGAAAAGGCTACTGGCTATTGTTTTAAGTAAACTTATTGGTTCATATAGTTTTCCCTGTACAGTTATTCATGTTGGGAAGAAAGCATCAAAAGATGGCTTAATTATTATTTCACAAACCGATAATGGGGAGGACTCCGGAATTATACCGAGCCGCTGTTAGTAATTGGTTTGCTTCACAAGCTTGCAAACCAAAACTGCCGGTCGATCGGCATATACAAAGCCATTTTAAAATTCCATTTTACAATATTCCATACAGGCTTAGTATAGTTTGCACTTCCAAATTCTGCTTAATTTCACTTATTTTTTTGATATTTTAATTTTGAAACTATTTGTTATAGAATTTTATAATCTGTTGATTCTATATCGCCTCTAACTTCGTAATTCATTAAAAGCCAGCTGCTTTTATTTTTAAGGTGTAGGGCTTTATTTTTCTTATTATCTGCATTTTGTTGATTGAAAATTCTTGAAATTCTCTCCCAACTTATCATTTCAAATTTACCATCTTTAGTAATAGCATAGAAGCAATTTAACAAACTATTGGTGATATGATGAATTACTGAAGTTTTGTTTTTCCCTGAATGTTCATCTTCATCTCGTAATACCACAGCCTGACCTTCCTCTTCCTCAGGTCTTCGGGCAATTGCTGTAGCATTTAAACCTACCATTAATGCAATAAAAAACGCAACCTTCTTCATTTGGTTTAATCTATTGTTCTGTTACATCCTCAGTAAAGATAAGGGAAAAAATAATGAAAGGAGCGGGGTTGCTTTAAAATAAATAGTCAAAAATAGTATTGTCTGCCTTCAAGCATCGGTACGAATAAAAATCGTCCAAAATCAGTCTTTTTAAATTCAGTTTCTGAAATCCGGACAATGGAGTACATCGTTTGCGATTCAGAATTACCCACTGGAATCACCAGAATACCGCCAACTACTAATTGATTTTGAAGTGCTTCAGGGATGAAAGGTGCTCCGGCAGTAACTATTATTTTATCAAACGGCCCATAACTTTCTTTGCCTTGATACCCGTCTCCATAAAAGAATTGTGGATTATAACCTAATTTGGTCAATAAAGCCTGGGATTTCAGATAAAGCTCTCTTTGGCGTTCGATGGTATAAACTTTTGCTCCTAGTTCAAGTAAAATAGCTGTTTGATAACCCGATCCTGTACCAATTTCAAGTACCTTATCACCTTTTTCAATTCCCAAAAGCTGTGATTGAAAAGCTACCGTATAAGGTTGTGAGATGGTTTGCCCGGCACCAATTGCAAATGCTTTGTTCTGATAGGCCAGCTTATCATAACTGCTGTCCATAAAAAAATGTCTGGGCAGCTTAGCCATTGCAGCTAATACTTTTTTATCTGTAATTCCCTGTTCTTTAAGTTCTTCTATAAGTTTTAGTCGTTGCCCTTTGTGTTTATAGGTATCTTTCATCTCTTGCTTTCTGATTGCCAGTGACTGGTTACTGATCTCTGATTGCTGTTTTTTAATCTTATAGCCAACGTTAAATCCAGCCACTGTCTCAACCGCATTCTTATTTCTAAGTTCCAAATTCCAATTTTTGTCTTTAGCCCAAAATCATCCCTACAATAGTAGCTGACATTAGTGAAGCTAAAGTACCTGCCAGAAGTGCCCGCATGCCATACTGGGACAAAAGAACACGTTTTCCTGGTGCAAGTGAGCCTATTCCACCAATCTGTATTCCAATGGATGCAAAGTTTGCAAATCCTGCAAGCATGTAGGTTGACATAATGATTGATTTTTGTTCAGTAAAAGCACCAAGATCTTTTAATTCACTTAAACTAATGTATCCAATGAATTCAGTCATAATTACTTTTTCTCCCAACACTCTTCCCGCAAGTGTAATATCATCTGCTGCAACTCCTAATAACCACATAAGTGGTGCAAATACATAACCTAATATGAATTGTAAAGAGAGTTCTTTATATTGTCCTTTTGAGATTTCTGCAACCCACTCATTTAAAGAGGTTAAATTACCAACAAGTTGAAATAGATAATTTATAAATGCAATGAAAGCAATAAATACCAATAACATAGCACCAACATTAACGGCTAATTTAAGTCCTTCGCTGGTACCATTAGAAATAGCATCTAATACGTTCTTTCCAATTTTTTCGCTGGTAATCTTTACATCTGAATCGATTTTTTCTGTTTGCGGAACCAATATTTTTGAGATTACAACTACGCCAGGTGCCGCCATTACTGATGCAGCTAACAAATGTTTGGCAAAGAGAATACGCTGAGCTGGATCTGTTCCACCTAATACTCCCATGTATACAGCTAACACTCCTCCTGCCAATGTAGCCATCCCGCCTGACATAACTAACAATATCTCTGATTTATTCATTTTTTCAAGATAAGCCTTAATCATAAGTGGTGATTCTGTTTGACCAAGGAAAATATTTCCTGCTACCGAAAGACTTTCTGCACCGGAAAGTTTCATTGCTTTAGTCATTAGCCATGCCAGGCCATAAACTACTTTTTGGATAATTCCATAATAAAACAGAACACTTGTTAATGCTGAAAAGAAGATAATCGTAGGTAATATAGTTATGGCAAAATTCATTAATGGACTTTCTATTTCACCAGTACCAAATGATTTGAAAAGGAACTTAGTGCCTTCCATGCTAAACTCTAATACTTTATTAAATGCTCTTCCTGCATAATCAAATACCATTCCCACAACAGGAATATACAGGATACTTACTGCTAAAACAACCTGAGCTGCCAGGCCTATCCCTACAACTTTCCAATTTACAGCTTTTCTGTGACTGCTAAAAAGCCAGGCAATTAGCAGTAGAACTGTCATTCCCAAAGCTCCTCTTGCAAAACTTTCTAAACTAAATCCTGCCGAATCGAGCGATACAACTTTATTCTGTGCAAAAATAAATTGAGGAGTGAATATAAAAATCATCACTAGCGTTAAAGGCTTGGAAATCTTTTTCATAACTTGGTTTACTGAATATAAAAGACGGCTAAAATAGCCTAAAACTTCAAAAAAATAAAATAAATGGAAGGAAAAAAGAAATTAGATTATTTGCAATTATTTCCAAGAAGAATATAAATAAGCATTTTGATAAGAGGGCTTATACTATAGTTTATTTATTTTAATAATAGGTAAGATTACTTCCGTTTATTTATTTCATCCCTTATTTTAGATGCTAGCTCGTAATTTTCATTATTTATGGCATCATTAAGCATCTGATTTAGTTCAGATAAGCTATATTCTTCAAGTTTCTTGTTGCTTTGAAAAGTTGTTTCAATCTCTTCCTCTTCTTGTGTGGCTTCTGATGCTGTTCCAAATTCATTTGACGAAATCCCTGCTTTATCCAGTACACTTTCATTTGCATAAATGGGGCATTTAAATCGAATAGCTAAAGCAACGGCGTCTGAGGTTCTTGAATCAATTCTTATTCGGTTGGAAAAACTTTCACATACCAATTCTGCATAAAAAATGCCTTCTTCAAGTTTTGTGATGTGTACTTCAACCAGATTTATATTATATGCGTTGGCAAAATTGATAAACAAATCATGAGTAAGTGGCCTGGGAGGTCTCATACCTTCTAATGCAATAGCAATTGCCTGTGCTTCAGCAGTTCCAATCACAATCGGTAATTTTCTTTCTCCATTGTCTTCAATCAGTACCAAAACGTATGCACCTGACTGGGTTTGACTATATACCAGACTCTCTATATTTAATTTTATCCTGTTCATTTCCTTTAAAAGGCCTTCAATTTAGATAAACAAAAGTAATAAAATTGTTCAACATATTTAACCCATCATCAATTAACTTAAATTGATACTAATAAATAGCAGTAGGTGAGTTGGTTAATGCTAAAATTTTATTTTTGTATATCACTGGGCACTGTTAAACAAGGAGCGTTTGTAATTTTCGGTACCAAAATTTAAAAATACCGGCAGATACTTTTGTTGTATTAATTAATTTTTCTACTTTTGCAGTCCAAAATAACCTTTCAGGGTTTTTAAGAGATAAGATGTAGTAAACCAGTGGTTTACAAATTTTACCACCCTTGGAATTAACATTTTATATTATGTATGCAATTGTAGAAATAGCTGGACAACAGTTTAAAGTTGAGAAAGAAAACAAAATATTTGTTCACCGTTTGGATAACAAAGTTGGTGACAAAATTGAGTTTGAAAAAGTTCTTTTAGTTGATAATGAAGGTGATGTGAAAATTGGTGCTCCAACCATTGAAGGAGCAAAAATTGAAGCCGAAGTTATTGACCATGTTAGAGGTGACAAAGTAATTGTATTCAAGAAAAAAAGAAGAAAAGGATACCAAAAACAAAACGGTCACCGTCAGGATTTTACACGTATCGAAATCAAGTCGATTAACTTGTAATAATTTAAATTTGAACATTAAAAATATATAGATATGGCACATAAGAAAGGAGTCGGTAGTTCGAAAAACGGTAGAGAATCCCATAGTAAACGACTAGGAGTAAAAATATTTGGTGGCCAGATTTGTAAAGCTGGTAACATTCTCGTAAGACAAAGGGGAACTCAGCATCATCCAGATGAGAACGTTGGAATTGGTAAAGACCATACGCTTTTTGCATTAACTGATGGTGTAGTTACTTTTACTAAAAAAAGAAACAACAAATCTTACGTTTCTGTATTGCCTGTTGAAGAAAGCAAATAAGATTTCTTAAAATATTTTTTAAATCTCCTATCATTATCATAAAAACTGATAATTTTGGGAGATTTTTTATTTCATGAGTTAGAACTTAAATGTAATTTCGAAGTTCTAATTTTTAATATACTAATGTCTAACATCTGTACAAAATGCTGACAATTAAATTACTAAGAGAACAAAAAGACGAAGTTGTAAAAGGATTAAAGATTAAAAACTTTGATGCTGAAGCTATTATCAATGATATTTTGGAAATTGATAACCAGCGTAAAGAAACTCAGGCGAAGTTAGACAACTGCCTGGCTGAATCGAATAATCTGGCAAAAAAAATTGGACAGCTTTTTAAAGAAGGTAAACAGCAGGAAGCAAATGAAGCAAAGGAACGTACAGGTGTTTTAAAAACTGAATCGAAAGAATTAGGAACTCTTTTATCTGAGTTAGAAAATAAGCAAAATGAATTGATTGTGCAGTTGCCAAATATCCCAAGTGAACTAGTACCGCCTGGAAAAGGAGCTGATGATAATGTTGAAGTAAAAAGTGGCGGAAGCATTCCAGAATTAAGTAATGAAAAATTAGCCCATTGGGATTTAGCGAAAAAATACGATTTAATTGATTTTGAATTAGGTAACAAAATTACAGGTTCTGGTTTTCCAGTTTATAAGGGAAAAGGTGCAAAACTGCAACGTGCATTAATCACTTATTTTTTAGACAGAGCTGTTGATGCAGGATATTTTGAAGTAATTCCTCCTTTGGTGGTGAATGAGGCTTCTGGTTTCGGGACAGGCCAACTGCCTGATAAAGAGGGACAAATGTATCATGTGACCCTGGATAATTTCTACCTGATTCCCACAGCGGAAGTTCCTGTTACAAATATTTTCAGGGATGAAATTTTGAATAGTGAGGATTTTCCGGTTAAACGAGTTGCTTATACTCCATGTTTCAGACGCGAGGCTGGTTCTTATGGTAAAGATGTTCGTGGATTGAATCGTCTTCACCAATTCGATAAAGTTGAGATTGTTCAATTGCGTCACCCTTCTGATTCTTATAATGGCCTTGACGAAATGGTTAGCTATGTTGAGTCTTTGGTTGAAAGCCTTGGTTTGCCTTACAGAATATTAAGATTATGTGGAGGTGATATGAGTTTTACTTCTGCTTTAACCTATGATTTTGAAGTGTACTCTGCTGCCCAGGAAAAATGGTTAGAGGTTAGTTCAGTATCTAACTTTGTTGATTATCAGGCAAATAGGCTCAAGCTGCGATTCAAAGAGAAAGGAGAAAAGAAAACCCAGCTGGCTCACACCCTGAATGGAAGTGCCTTGGCTTTGCCCCGTATTGTAGCTGCTTTATTAGAAAATAATCAAACTGCTGAAGGTATTAAAATTCCAGAAGTGCTGGTTCCTTATACTGGGTTTGATATGATTTCGTAAGGGAACAACATCGGCATTTTCTAAAATTTCATGTCTAGTGCCTGAGCTTGTCGAAGGCACATTCAAATAATTACGCATTTATGCTTGATTAAAATCATTTGCCTAACTGGCGAAAAGAGATAATTTTGTCCTAATTTTACTATCAACACTCCAAAAATTAAGGTTATGAAAAACTTCTGGATTTTATTCTTACTCATCTCTTTTTCAGCCACTTCCCAGGTGAAATTTGATGACTACTTTTTACCAAAGACTTTACGCTTTGACTATAACAGGGCAGGGGATGCAGATACTTCCCAAATTTTCTTTGAGCAATTAAAACAAGAACAGTTTTGGGGCGGTTCAAAGACTAATTTGATTGATACCTTTCAGTATGGTGATTATATGCTGCAGGTTTTTGATTATATCAGTAAAAAAATGATTTATTCAAGAGGTTATTCTTCTCTTTTTCGTGAATGGATTGATACTGATGAGGCTAAAACATTACCTCGGAGTTATTATGGGACGGTGGTAATGCCTTTTCCAAAGAATAAAATTACAATAAAGCTGCAAAATAGGGACAAAAAAAATGTTTTCAGAACAGTTTATGAATTGGATGTAGATCCAAACAACAACTATTTTATTGTTAAAGAAGAAGTAAATAAATACAAAACTGAAAAATTATTAGATTCAGGAGATCCTGCAATAAAATTGGATATAGCGGTATTGGCAGAGGGATATACCGCAGCAGAAATGGATAAGTTCAAAGCTGATGTTGAGCGGTTTATCGGATATTTTTTTAAAGTTTCACCTTTCAAAGAGAATAAGGATAAAATAAACTTTTGGGCAGTTTATTCAGAATCTGAAGAGTCAGGAACTGATAAACCAGGCACAAATGTTTGGAAGAAAACGGTGTTAAATACTCATTTCTACACTTTCAATAGCGAAAGGTACCTTACAACAAGAGATGTGAAGCAGATTAGGGATTTGGCCGCACATGTACCTTATGATCAGATATATATATTAGTAAACACCTCAAAATATGGTGGTGGTGGAATTTACAATTACTATAATTTGTGCGCAAGTGATAATCAATATTCTGAAGAGGTATTTACCCACGAATTTGGTCATGCATTTGCTGCTCTGGGTGATGAATACCAATATGGCTACGAAAAGGCTGAGGATCTTTATGATATGACAGTTGAACCCTGGCAGGTAAATCTTACCAATCTGGTTAATTTTGATAGTAAATGGAAAGATCTTGTCGATAAAAAAACACCACTTCCTACACTTGAAGAGGATAAATATAAAGATCAGGTGGGAGCCTTTGAAGGTGCTGGTTACGTAAAAAAAGGGATTTACAGGCCGGTTTACGATTGTAAGATGCGTTCAAATGCAACAAAAGAGTTCTGCCCGGTTTGTTATCGCGCAGTAATGGCACTTTTAAAGTTTTACACTGAATAAAGTTTTGATTATGCAGTTGAATTTTTTAGACATAGTTTCATCTTTTATGGTATTGTTTGCTGTAATAGATATTACTGGCTCAATTCCAATCATCATAGATTTAAAAGAAAAGGGAGGAAAGATTGAAGCAGGGAAGGCTACTCTTGTCTCATTTGCGATAATGATTGTGTTCTTGTTTGCAGGAAAATCATTGCTAGGTTTGTTTGGTGTTGACATTTCGTCTTTTGCAATTGCAGGTGCAATGGTACTTTTCTTTCTTGCACTTGAGATGGTGCTTGGGATTAGTTTATTTAAAGATCACGCATCTGGAAGCACCTCCATTGTTCCTTTGGCTTTTCCTTTAATCGCTGGTGCTGGTTCTATGACTACTTTATTATCATTAAGGGCAGAATATGATGTTGAGAATATTTTGGTTGCTTTGGTACTGAATATGATAGTTGTTTACGTAGTACTCCGACTTACAAAATTTTTTCAGCGTTTTATAGGACAAAACGGAATTATGATTCTTCGAAAAATGTTTGGTATCATCTTGCTAGCTATTTCAATTAAGCTGTTTATGTCTAATTTAGCGATATCAATAGGAAAGTTTTTCCCAAATCTTTTAAATTAAATGAGTCAAATAATAATTTATACCGATGGGGCTGCAAGAGGAAACCCAGGGCCTGGTGGTTATGGTGTTGTTTTAATGTCAGGACCGTATAGAAAGGAAATCTCGGGGGGATTTGCCTTAACAACTAATAACAGAATGGAGCTTCTTGCCGTTATTGTTGGTTTAGAAGCATTAAAAAAAGCCAATAGCGTTGTAACCATTTACTCCGATTCGAAATACGTGGTAGATGCAGTTGAAAAAAGATGGGTGTTTGGCTGGCAGCAAAAGGGGTTTAAAGGCAAAAAAAATCCAGATCTTTGGACCAGGTTTTTAAAAGTATATCCAAAGCACCAGGTGAAATTTATTTGGGTAAAAGGGCATGCAAATATTAAAGAAAACGAGCGCTGCGATCAACTTGCTGTAGAAGCTTCTCACAAAAGCAATTTACCAGACGATAAAGGCTATATTTCTGATAATGAGCAGTCTATGTTTTATTAAACTTCCTCTTCTACAGGAATTTTTTCCAAACTAAACTGGTTGATCAAAGGATTGGCGTATATACCCAGAAAAATACGTTTAACTACTTCCTGATCACCTTCAATATCTTTAATGCTATCCATCATGTGTTTATGGAAAGCGCTGAATTCAGCTTTTGTATATTTATTGGTGAACTTATCTGAGCCGGAAAGGATATCATATGCAATGTAACTGCCCTCAAATAATTTGAAGCCTTTATGTATGCTTTTATCAATAATTTGTGCTAAACGAACATATTGATCATTTTTAAACTTGATATCGTTTAATTCATCAAGTTCATCGTTTAAGACTTCTCCAAAATGAAAGTGTACTCTTCCCTTGAAGTTAGTAAGGCCACCACTCATGCTTAATAAATCTTCTTTGGGGTCTTTTTTATAACTACCATCTCTGAGCCTTGCATATAACTCGGCAGTTTTTGCTCTGTCACAAGGCTCTACCTCATATGAAATGGAAACCGGAACCAGCTTTATTTTTTTGAAATAATCAGCAGCAGACTTCTTACTGCTCATGTGAATCATCTTCAATAAACCAGAGTGAGTACAGTCGTTTCCGTCTTTTGTTCTACCCTCTTTCTGTGCTATCCAAATTGAGTTTTTCTTCTCAAATAAAGTGTATTTTATATAAGATGAAAGTTCTTTTGATGCGTCCAGCATCTCTTTTACAGGCAAATTCCTTTTAACAACGAAGCTTTTGTTTAACTTAACAAGCATCTCAATCCACGGGAATATCAGTAAATTACTGCCGATGGCGATTTCAGTGGTTTTGATTTTATTCTCAAAGAAAATAACATTAAGAAGAGCAGAATCAAGAATAATGTCCCTATGATTTGACATAAACAGGTATTTTTTCCCTGGTTCTAGATTATCAAGTCCTGAAAAGCTCAGTTTATTGATGGTTTTATCAATAATAATTCGTAGGTAATAATAAACTACTTCTCTTTGAAATTCCTTTATCGTTGATATTTTTCGGAGTCTCTCAAATATATCAGAAAGCTTTTGCTTGGGATATACTACAGATAGTACTTTTTGAAAATCAGGCTCTTCAAGGAGCTGGTTCAAAACCTCTTTAATTTCATTGTTTGTATATGGTCTTATTGATTGAAACGCGTTTTCGTTTTGCATATTCAAAATTTTGACAGGAAACAATAACCTAATTTTCTGATTTTCAAAGACTAAAACCAGAAAACTGTTCTACCCGCCTTGTTAAAAAGTTGCACAAAAGTATCAAAAATAAGGCGTAATCCATTGCAATCATCTTCTTTTTTCTATATGATTTTATTATCAGAACAAAGATTATTCGCTAAAAAATGCTTATATTTTAAATAACGCCTCTCTTCTGATGTAAATTACGAAAAAATCTTTTCATAGTTCAGTAATAATTTAGTTTGATTAATTATTTATGATTCAATGATTTAATGTTAATTCAGTAAATATAACCCTTTGAGACATATTATTAAAAAGATTTGGAGCGTTGATATTTATGTAAATTTGTATTATGAGGATTAAAACAAAATATTTAGTACTAATATTTTTTACTTTTATAAGTACAGGTCTTGTTGGGCAAGAATCAAATGTAAGATTAGCTTATCAGTACTACCAAAACAATGAGTATGAAAAGGCTGCTGTGCTGTTTGAAGAATTGTATAGTAAAAATAAGGCAAGTGTGTATTTTACATATACAATTAATTGTTTGATTAAGATTGAAAGCTACGATAAAGCGGAAAAACTGATAAAAAAAGAAATAAGGCGTGACAAAAGAAATCTTTTGAACTACGTTGAATTAGGCTATTTGTACAAGGTGAAAGAAAATTTGCCAGAAGCTGACAAGCAGTATTCATATGTAATTAGAAATCTGCCTGCAGAAAAAAACAGTATTGTAAGAATTGCAAATTCTTTTCTTTCAAAACGTGAATTTGATTACGTTAACCAAACATATGAGAAAGGCAGAAAGCTGATACCTTATCAGTTCCATCTTGAACTGGCAAACTCCTATGCCTATCAGCGCAAAAGCCCGCAAATGGTCGATGAATATCTTGACTTTTTAAAAGAAGATCCTGGAAAGCAGGCAATTGTTCAAAACAGCTTGCAATCGAAAATGGTTGGCACTTTTGATGAAAACCTGAAAGAGATTGTAAAACGAACTCTAATAAAGCGGATACAAAAGGAGCCAAGAGTGTATGTTTACAATGAACTATTGATTTGGTATTATATTCAGGAAGAGAACTTTGGAAGTGCAATAATACAGGCAAAAGCACTTGATAAGAGAAGGCACGAAGGAGGTCTTCGACTGATTGAGCTAGGAGAGCTGGCACTGCAAAACAACGAATTTGAGAATGCAAGGGAGGCGTTCGAATACGTATTAAAAAATGGTAATTTATCTCCCTTTTATATTGAGGCAAAGCTTGGTTATTTGGATGTTTTATACAAGCAGGTTGAATTAGGACAAATAAAGGAAGAATCTGATATAGAGGAGGTTGAACAAAAGTACCTGGAGGTAATTAAAGAGTTTGGTCGTCAAACTGAAACCATCAGGCTGGTTAAAGATCTGGCTCATTTACAGGCCTTTTATTTGAACAAAAGTAATGAAGCAGTTGCTTTATTACAGGATATTATTGAAAATAATAAATTGGATCCTTTGTTCAAAGGAGTGTGTAAAATTGAACTGGGTGATATTTACTTGTTAAGAAATGAAGTATCTGAAGCCATTCTTGAGTTTGCACAAGCAGCAAAAATGAATGAAACGAATGAGGTAGGAGATAAAGCAAAACTCAAAAGAGCTACATTAGCATTTTACACTGGTAATTTTCAATGGGCGCAAGCACAGTTGGATGTATTGAAAGCGGGAACATCAAAACTTATTGCTAATGATGCTTTTCAGTTATCGATGCTGATTAAGGATAATACAGGAATGGACTCGGTTGAAACCGCATTGCAATACTTTGCAAGTGCTGAGATGATGCTGCAACAAAACAAGGAAGATTTAGCCCTGGCAACACTTGACAGGCTGGAAGAGCAGTTTAAAACGCATTCTCTTATTGATGATGTTTATTATTTGAAGGCCAGAATTTATGAAAAGAGAGGAAATCTTGAGAAAACTATTTATTATTTAGAAAAAGTAGCCAAAGAGTATTCGTCTGGGTTATTGGGTGATGAAGCTACTTACAAACTGGCGCAAATTTATGATTACCAGAAAAATGATAAGGCAAAAGCGCAAGAATATTACAAGAAAATTATTTTTGATTATCCAGGTAGTATTTTTGTTACTGATTCAAGGAAGCGCTTTAGATATTTAAGAGGGGACAGAGATGACAAGCCGGGATTATGATTTTAAAATAATAAGTTTAATCCTACAAAAATCATAAAAGTGAAATCAATGTTTACCAAACTTTTAGGCATACCAATCGCACTGTTTTTTACGATTTTTTCCCTGTTTATTACAGGATGTGAAATGAAAGTTGATTGTCCTGAATTTGATAATGATTTAATGCAATGGTTTCCTTATGAAGAGGGAAGTTCAATAACGTTAGTCAATAGAAATAGTGATGTGGAGATTGAGCTAAAAATAGACAGGGTTGAAATCAGACATACTACCCACTATATGAGCAATAAAAAATGTGGAACCTGTGAGGATTATGTTGAAATAAATGGAACCAATGATGACTTGAATATTTCTATTTATTTAAATGAAAATAGTTTAGATGCAGAGTATTATTTAGTGAAAAGAGCAGGCTTTTCTGATTATATTTTCTTTGGAAGTTATATTGTTGATAATAAGGAGTATTTGGATGTAAA
Organism: Bacteroidales bacterium; assembly: GCA_050296515.1. GTDB lineage: Bacteria > Bacteroidota > Bacteroidia > Bacteroidales > NBLH01 > NBLH01. Next base: position 32,885 of record JBNKRJ010000046.1, read on the forward strand.
AGTGTTTGAAAATGCCATCACAAATCTTGATTATACAAAACTTGTTATTGCTAAGGGATTTGGAATTATAGAACTGGTTGATGACAATAACGAGAGCTGGATTTTGAAGCAAGAAAGTGGTGAGCCTATACCAACTGTGGAAATTAAAAATATTTCATGCGATTGATATTTATTCTAACCACCAGGCTAATAAAATTTCCAGATAATTTCCAATTGCAAAGCCCAGAACACCAACATTAAGTCCTGAAATTATCACTTGTTTATTTTTTAGAGCACCAGCAACAGGCACAAAAGGAGGTGAGCAAATCAAAGTTGTTGAAATTATGATGGTGGTATCTGCATCGATTTTAAAAATTTTAGATAAAGCGGCCTGCAGCGCAAGCGTTCCAAACACTGCAATTGCAACATAATAAGGCAGATACAAAGAATCAACGGTCAAGCTCGACAGATCTGCCATTGAAGCCACATCAAGACAAAAGACCAGAATTAAACAAGTGAAAATAGTAAAAGTGGAAGAGCCAAAGGAATAGTAATGAAAGCAACTGTATCCTGAATTACTTTATTTTCAGGAGGAATAATGCCAGAATTTTCTAAAATAAGACCAAAAATATAAGCAACTACAACTGTACCGGCTTTTTTAATAATTGTATATTTCTCTGAAAAATAAATGATTACCGCAGGAAAAAATAGATAAAAAAGAATAAGCAAAATTACCTCCATACATTAACTTAATATCGGGCTAAAATCAGGAAGAATTGGATTAATATAAAAAACTGATTTTCAGTTCAATAATGTTTTGTCTGATAATCTTTTACTAATCAAAAATCAATCTTGCTCTGTATGAATAATTTCTGTATCTTTAAGTCCCGTTTTTACTATTTAAAACAAAAAAACTTCGAAAAATGAAAAAGTTTGCAGTGGTACTATCTGGTAGTGGCGTTTATGATGGTGCCGAAATTCATGAAGCTACAATGACCTTGTATGCCATTATGAAACATGGCGGAACCTATGATATATTTGCTCCTGATATTGATCAACATCATGTGATTAATCACATCACGGGAGAGGAAATGTCTGAAACCCGGAATGTTTTGATTGAATCGGCGAGAATTGCCCGTGGAAAGATCAAAAATCTTGCGGACTTTGAAGCTGCTGATTATGATTACTTAATTTTTCCTGGTGGGTTTGGTGTTGCTAAAAACCTTTCAAGCCTTGCTTTTGATGGTGCAGATTGCACTGTTGATTTGGCTGTTGAACAAGCTGTATTAGCTATGGTAAAGGAGGCCAAGCCAATCGGAGCTTTGTGTATTGCACCAGCGGTGATGGCCAAAATTATTGGAGGAGCAAAGGTTACTGTTGGTAGTGATGAAGGAACCATTTCAGCAATTGAAAAAATGGGAGGTTTTCATGAGGTAACTACTCATGGAGAAATTGTGGTTGATGAAGAATTTAAATTGGTGACAACTCCATGTTATATGTTGGATGCTAATATTTTACAGATTGCTGAAGGTGCTGATAATGTTGTAAAGCGTTTATTGGAATTTTAGAAAATTCATTTTAATACATAAGTTTATTTTAATTGGAAGTTCACTTTTAGTTTAAGTGAACTTTTCGAGTTTAATTATTAATAACCTAATTACTAACTAAAAATTTATGATACAGCAAATTGCAGTGATTGGATCGGGTACTATGGGAAACGGAATCGCCCATGTTTTTGCTCAAAACGGATATCAGGTTTCGTTAATCGATGTTGACCAGCAGGCTTTAGTCAGGGCTTTGGAAACGATTTCTAAAAATCTTGATCGTCTAATTAAAAAAGAAAAGATAACTAAAGAGGATAAACAAAAAACATTAGCCAATATTACTACTTTTAATGGTGACGAAAAAGCATCTGCTATTGCAAAAGGAACAGGTAATGCTGATCTGGTAATTGAAGCAGCTACAGAAAATCCTGAAATAAAGTTTAAGATATTCAGAGAGTTAGATGAAGTTTGTAAGCCCGAATGTATTCTGGCAACCAATACATCTTCTATATCTATCACAAAAATTGCTGCGCAAACCCAGCGACCTGATAAGGTAATAGGAATGCATTTTATGAATCCTGTACCAATAATGCAGTTGGTTGAGGTTATCAGAGGGTATAAAACCAGCAATGAGGTAACTAATTTAATTATGGAAACCTCTGGAAACCTTGGAAAACAAGCAGTTGAAGTTAATGACTTCCCAGGCTTTGTCTCCAACAGAATTTTGATGCCTATGATAAATGAGGCCATAATTACTCTGAATGAAGGTGTTGCTGGTGTTGAAGAAATTGACACTGTAATGAAGCTTGGAATGGCTCATCCAATGGGACCTTTGCAGTTAGCAGATTTTATTGGTTTAGATGTTTGTTTATCAATTATGAATGTGCTTTATGATGGTTTGGGTGATACTAAATATGCGCCAAGTCCATTGCTGATAAATATGGTAAGTGCTGGTAATCTGGGTGTTAAGTCAGGAGAAGGCTTCTATAGATGGGGGCATGGTACCAAAGATTTAATTGTTTCAGACTATTTCAAAAAATAGTTTAAAGCATACCATTTTCGATGCGAATTACGATGTCTTCAATCATTCGGTCGTCGCCTTTCGCATCATACTCCATTTTTAGATTAGAACCAAAAAGCCTCGCTACAGACTGCCAGAAGAATGCGTTAAGTGAACCTTTTAGCTCTTTAACAATTTCATATGTAGTGTGACCAGTCTCCCTGTCAATTAATTTTATTAAAATCCTGCCTTGAGTAAATGTGAGTTTGCGCAATTTACCTTCAAACTCTGTTTTAAGTGCTTTTTCTTTTTGCTTTAAATAGAAGCTTTTTTCTTTCTTAGTATCATATCTTTCAAGATCTTCATTTATGTCTTTTAATTGTTCACTAACAATTTGAGAATAGGGATATACTTTTTTTACATAAAGGACCAGTCTTGAATATCTTCGCTGCTGTCTTCTTGATTTAAATTTAAAAGGAGGTCTTACTATAATTGATCTTAAAGAAACATGAATTAGAGTATCGCCATTTTCAATTAATGCTTGCGCCAGATGGCCATCTATTAGTCGTTGATCTTTTAATGTATCTAATCGTACAATATTTTGAGAATGAGCTTTTAGCCCAAACAAGATCACTATCAATAATATAAATATACTCTTCAACATCAAAATTCTTTAAAAAAGCAAAGATCTGCATTAGCAAAAATACAAAATTACATAATCGGGCAGATCCATTTATTCTTGATAGTAACGTTAAATTACATTAAAAATATATAAAGTTGTGATTAATTCGTTCGGTTAATTCTCCACATCGATTTTTCCGCTATTTTTTCAGATGATACAGAAGTTTGCTTGTTTTCATAAAAGAGTTTTGCCATAATAATGGCAGCAATTTCATTATCTCCATTATCTTTTAGTGATTCTTTCGGATTAAAATATTTCTGTACAAAATGCGTATCATAATTTCCTGAGATAAAAGTTTCGTGTTCCATCACAAATTTTCCAAAACTTAAAGTGCTTTCAATGCCCGAGAATTTATATTCGTTAATGGCTCTTTTCATTCTGATAATAGCTTTTTCCCGTGTTGGAGCATATACTATTAGTTTAGAAATGATTGGATCGTAATAAATTGGGATTTCCAATCCGTTATCGTAACCATCGTCAACTCTGATTCCTATACCACCCGGTCTTTTATAGTTCTTAAGAACACCAACATCAGGCAAAAAGTTGTTTTTAGGATCTTCGGCATAAACTCTTAGCTCAATCGAATGTCCTGTAATTTTTAAATCCTCCTGATTGAAACTCAATTTGTCCCCCATCGCTACCCGAATCTGCTCTTTTACCAAATCAACCCCGGTAATAAATTCAGTAACAGGATGTTCCACCTGCAAGCGAGTGTTCATTTCTAAAAAGTAAAATTTGCCGTTATCATAAAGAAATTCAACAGTACCAGCACCTTCGTAGTTACAAGCTTTTGCAACTTTCACTGCAGCCTCGGTCATCTTTTTCCTGATTTCATTGTTTAGCACAGACGAAGGTGCTTCTTCTATTACTTTTTGGTGCCTGCGTTGCACAGAGCATTCTCTTTCAAAAAGGTGAACAACATTTCCATGTTGATCTGCAAGTATTTGAATTTCAATATGACGTGGTGAGGCAATGTATTTTTCGATAAAAACCGAACCATCTCCAAAAGCAGACTTTGCTTCACCTATGGCAAGCTTAATTTGCTCTTCGAATTCATTTTCTGATTGAACAATTTTCATCCCTTTACCACCTCCACCTGCTGCAGCTTTTATTAAAACAGGGAAGCCTATTTCTTTGGATATTTTTTTTGCATCCTGAATATCTGAAATGGCTTTATCAGTGCCAGGAACCATAGGAATTCCAAAGTCTTTTAAAGTGGCTTTGGCTGCAAGTTTATTCCCCATCAATTTAATTGAATTTGCACTTGGCCCAATAAATTTAATACCCGCTTTAGTAACAGATTTTGCAAAGTTTTCATTTTCAGATAAAAACCCATAACCCGGATGAATTGCATCAACATTTAGGCGTAATGCCGTTTCAATTATTTTTGTACCATTTAAATAAGATTCTGATGATGGAGCCGGGCCAATACAAATAGCCTCATCGGCATAAATGGTGTGCGGCATTAATCTGTCTGCTTCTGAAAAAACAGCCACAGTTTTTATTCCCATTTCTTTAATGGAGCGCATTATTCGTAAGGCAATTTCACCTCTGTTAGCAATCAGAATTTTTTCCATTAGAATTGATAATTAGGTTAAGTTTCCGAAAGTTAATCAAAAGTGCGAAATTCGCAAACAGTTTATTTTTAGGAGGATAACTAATGAGTAATGGCTTTCATGGTTTCTTCAATATCGCGTGGAGTTTTGTATATTTTTCGGTATTCTGTCATGGAAAGATCTGACCAATAAAGTGGGAATCTATACTTTCCATGTAATATGGTTGCTGAAGTATCGATTAAAACAAGTTCGTATGGTAATGCTGCGAGATGCGATTCACCTAATTTTTCCAGAAAATTGGCTTCTCCCTTTCTAATGTCTAGCAGACCAATACCAAAAATGGCTATTTTTCGCTCTTTAAAAACCATTTCGTATACTTTAAAAGTACCATCTTTTCTAGCCTGCAGATTTTTTCTAATGGTTTCAACTCCATTTTCAAAAGAACTAAATTCAACCAATTCAATTACATCATCAAAGCCAGGATTGCGAACAAGAAACCTGAATTCCTTCAGCTCTCTCTCTGTTAAGCTGCTGGTAATAAAAGGTTTAAATTCAGTACTTATTGCAAATAGTGCAGATTTTATGTCTAATGATATCTGATTCAGTTCAATTTCATACCTCTTTGCATCATCTCTTAAATATGCGTAGAAAATATACTCTGGATTTAAAAGACTAATCTCAACATCATTCCCTTTTTGTATTAACCCAATTCTCATAACAGAAGCCATAATTCCTCTGTCACCAGTTTTAAGTGTTAGGTCTATTAAATCCTGGCGGGTATAGGTAATAACTAAAAGATTGGCATTTTTAGCGGGGTGATAGCTTCCAATTACTTCAAAACTATCAACTTTCAGAGCCTCCTCAATTTTAGTTTTCACTTCGCTAATGCTCCCTTGTTGCATACCTAGCTTATAAAAAGCTACAAGTCCGCCATCAGCAGAAGCACTTGAGGATAATATTGTTAAGAAAATGCTTATTGATAATATTTTTTTTAGAATTGGATTCATTGATGATGTTTCTCCCCCAAATAGTTTATGACTAAATTAAACAAAATTGTAAAGTAAATACAATATTGTTAACCAATTTCCACTAATTTGCATAAACCATAGGTTGTTTTTCAATCTGTGTTCATTAAATTATATTGAAACTTATATAATATCGCAAATATGCAGACCGATAGATTGAATATTTGACTTATTATAGTAATTTGATCGATAGGTCTTTATTTTTGATTAATGATTATTGCCTTTGAGTCTGCTTTGAAATTTTATTTATAAATTTACTTCGTTTTTGTGAATGACTACTTCTATGCTTGGTTTTAAATTATTTTTTGCATTTCTGTTGTCTCTTATACTATCAACAGCATTAAATGCTCAACGGCTTCTTTCTGAGGAAGAGCTGGAGGAAACAGAAGTGTATGGAAGTTTGGATGAAGCACTTCAGAGTCCTGAAAAAGTATACCAACTAGATTTATTAACGAGTGATTTAAAGCACCTGCCACCAACAATAGGTAAATTAAAGAGATTACAAAGACTTTTTTTGTATGAAAATCAACTAACTGAACTTCCTCCGGAAATTGGTGAGTTAACCAACCTTCAGGAGTTGTATCTTGATGGAAATTCATTAACTAAATTACCACCTGAGATTGGAAAGCTTAAAAATTTAGAGGTTTTAGGTTTACATGGAAATAAACTTACTGGTTTGCCTAATGAGATTGAAGGGCTTCAATCTTTAAGGGTGTTGTATCTTACAGAAAATCAGCTAATTAAGCTTCCGAAAGAAATTAGAAAGCTTACTGAGTTGGAGAGCCTCGATCTTGCATACAATCAATTGACAGAATTACCTGAAGAGATTGGTGATTTAAGTAAGTTGAAAGAATTATTTTTGACAGCAAATAAAATAAAGAATGTTCCTAAAGAAATAGGAAAATTAAAGAACCTTGAGAAATTTTATTTAGACGATAATAAATTACTTCAGGCTCCTGAGGAAATTGGTAATCTTTTAAAACTTAAAGAATTAGGATTAGCAAATAATAATTTAACTTCTGTACCTGGATCATTAGGAAAATTAAAAAAACTTGAAAGTCTTTATTTATCTGGTAATCAATTGCGTAAATTGCCAATTGATATTGGTCAGCTTGAGAATCTTCAGAATTTATTTCTTTCGGACAATTTTTTGTTGAGTTTGCCAAAAGAAATGGGGAAATTGACAAAGCTGAAGGAGTTAAATCTTTATAATAATAAGTTAACTTATTTACCTACAGAGTTTTCAGGGCTTGTGAGCTTAGAAAATTTAGGTATTGGTAAAAATGAGTTAAAACATCTGCCAGGGAACCTCGAAAAGATTAATGTTTATTAAAAACATTTTCTTTTTCAGCATTTTTTGAAAAACCTAAGCATTTATAAAAACATTATTTTGTTTTAGAAATTTTATTAATTTTACTGGAAGGATTTTTGTTTATAATAATATCTAAATTAAACATTCTATAAACTACAGGGAGAACTATTTTTAATGCAGGTAACACTTGACGATATACAGCATATAATTACAGCAATAAGAACTAGTTCAACTTATGATTTTAGGAACTATTCCATAAAATCATTTACCAGAAGAATTGAGAAGGCACTTTTCGATTTTAAATTAAACGTACCAAATCTTATAAAAAAGATAAAATCAGAACCCGATTTTATTGAAAGCCTTGTAAAAAACATTACAGTAAATACTACCGAGTTGTTTCGTGATCCAAAAGCATGGCAAACTTTGAGGTATCGAATTCTTAATCAATTTACTGAAAATAGAAAAATTAATATTTGGCATGCGGGTTGCTCCACCGGGCAAGAAGTTTATTCGATGTTGATTTTACTGAATGAACTTGGAATGCTTGAAAAGGCGAATGTTTTTGCAACAGATATTAATGAAGATGTTTTGAAAATAGCAAAAAAGGGAGAGTATACATATCGGTTTAACCTTGAATATTTTGAAAATTTCAATAAGGTAATACGTGAAAACCCATTTAACTATGAACTTTATAATGAGGTTCCATATTCAAGATATTTAGAGATTGATAAAGTAAATGATTCAATAAAAGTACATGAGTTTTTGCGTAAAAAGCCCGTTTGGTTAAAGCACGACCTTGTTAATGAAGGCAATGTATTTAACACCAAATTTGATTTAATAATGTGCCGAAATGTGCTGATTTATTTTAATACAGAGCTACAATCTCATGTTTTTGAAACATTTTATCATAGTTTATTTCGAAAAGGAGTGTTAATGATTGGTATTCACGAGAGTATTATTGGACCAATGGCAAATAATTTTACTAAATCAGGTTTGATTTATTTAAGAAAAGACTAATAAATTTTAAGAAGAAATTTTGGGAATAAAAAGGATAATATTAGGTGTTTCAGATATAAAGAATCTTTTTCAGGCTGTAAATGCAACGTATTCCCTGGATTTTTCGAATTATGCTTTAAGTTCGCTAAAGCGAAGAGTTGAAAAATTCATGGGAAATTATTTTATAACTAATATTGATGAACTAGTCAATCGTTTAGATAAGGATGGAAATTTCTTTGAGTTGTTTTTGCAGACGATTCTTGTTGAAGATACTGAAATGTTCAGAGATCCGGAGTTCTGGTCTGAGCTAAAAAACAACGTACTAAAGAAATACAGGTATGCTACCGAAATAAAAATTTGGATGCCGGATATCAATTCTGGTGATGAATTATACTCCTTACAAATTGTTCTGGAACAATTAAATTTAGCAGAAAAGGCAAGCATCTATGCCAGCACGATGAGTGAGCTTAATATTGAGAAAATCAAGCGGGCATCATGTGACCAAAAAAAGATGGAAATTAATGTTGCTAATTTTGAAAGATTTGAAGAAGGAGCTAATTTAAATGAATATTTTCAGCAACAAGGAAATGTCTCATTTTTAAACTCTATTTTTAATTCCAGGTTAACAATTGAAAAGCATAATCTGTTTATTGAAAAACCTGTAAGTATTTTTGATATAGTACTTTTCAGGAATAAAATGTTATATTACAATCCGCAATTAAGAATTGACGCACTAAAAATACTTACATCCGCAATTAGGCCAGGCGGTTATATTGCTGTTGGAATTAAAGAAATGATTGATTACCCTGCTTGGGAAAACGATTATGTGGTGCTAAGTGAATCAGAAAAAATATTTAAAAAGATATTAAAATAACAAAAGGAAGTTAGATTAGATGGCATATAAGTACATTATAATAGGCGGATCAGCAGGAAGTTTTCAAACTGTTACTAATATACTTGCTTCGCTTCCGGCAGGTTTTCCATACCCTGTTTTTTTATGCCTTCACAGGCTAAAGCACGTTAGAACTGGTTTTGTTGAAGCATTATCAATTAAGTCGAGCATCAAAGTGGTTGAACCTAATGATAAAGAGTTTATTCGTCAAAACAAAGCTTATTTGGCCCCGGCAAACTATCATATGTACTTTGAGTTAGGTAATCACATTGCTTTATCAACTGAAGAGGCAGTAAATCACTCCAGACCATCAATAGATATCTCTTTCGCATCAGCCGCATATACATACAAGTCGAAGCTGATTGGCATAATTTTATCGGGTGCAAATAAAGACGGTGCATTTGGATTAAGCCAGGTGAAAGAAAATGGTGGGCTGACTATTGTGCAAGATCCAGATGAGTGTCAGGTAAGAACAATGACAAGTGCAGCAATTAGTGCTACCAATGTTGATCATGTGCTTAAAGTTGATGAAATTATTAACTTTTTGGTCAAAATGGGATGATGTTTGTAGAACAAGTTGTTAAATGAAATGGAATGAAAAAAAGTAGAATCAAAATAATAGCCATTGTCCTCTTTGTTTTGCAGTTAGCATTAGGAGTTAAGTCTATTTTGATTATCCAAAAAATACTGAGAAACCAAGAAGATTTTAATATCACTATCATAGATAAGCTTCTGTTATTTGCTGGTTTTTTGGCAGGAGTTCTTGTTTCAGTAGTTTTGGTAATTCTTATTTTTAGTGCATTAGCTTCAGCCCAAAAAGAGACAAGTAATGCGAGTGAAAAGGAAATCTCTGAAAAAAAGAAGAAGCCTAAAGGTAGAGAACAAAATGAAACTACTGGTGAAAATCGTGAGGAGAAGAGAAAAGCTCTGGAAAAGTTGAACGTAGAACTTGAAGCTATTTCAGAAATTGAGAAATTTGCAGAAAAGGTGCTTATCAATATTTCAAAAGTGTATGATATAATGCAAGGAATTTTCTTTGTGAAAAATCAATCTGATAAAGTATTTAGGAAAAAAGGTGCTTATGCCTATTACAATGAGGATGAACTTAGAGAATTTTCAGAAGAGGTTGGTTTATCCGGACAGGTAGCAGCTAACAAGAAACTATTAAATATTTCAAACCTTCCTGAGAAGTATTTAACAGTACTTTCAGGACTGGGAAAATCATCTCCTGCAAATCTTTTGATATTGCCCGTTGTTTATAAAAATGAGTCGATTGGGATAATTGAATTAGCTTCGTTCAAAAAATTTGATTCATTAGCAGAAGAAGTATTGACTGATTTTATGAATCAGATTAACGAAAAGCTTTCAAAGTTGAGTGTACAGAAAGAACCAACCATTAAATAAACTCTTTGAGCGCACCAAAAATAACTATTGCATACAAATAAAATCTTATATACCTGGTTAAACCATAAAGAAGGTATGTTTTAAAAGGGTACTTAACAATGCCTGCAACAGTACTTATCATTGCAAATGGTAATGGGAAAAGTGCTGCCATGATAATTACCAAGCCGCCCCATTTTTCAATCATATCAAAGTTCTTCTCATACTTTTTTTTAATGAAACTCTCAACCCTTTTTGATCTTCTTGTGAATCTTCCCAAGTAATAAGCCGTGACGCCACCCAGATAAGAGATTGTTGCTAAGATCGTTACTAGAACATAAGGATGTTCCGGAAATCTTGCTTTTGACCATACAATAAAAATATCCGGAGGAATCATCCCCATAAATGATTCTGTACCAAAGAAGAACAAAAATACGTAAATAGGCCTAAGATTATTTACAAATTCTTTTATTACTTCTTGCTGATGTTTTAGATCAAAGATCCAGTCGAGAATAAAAATTGCCAGAACAAGTCCTACAAGTATTAAGATTAGTTTTAAAAAATTCTTTCCAAGAAAGCTGTATAAACCAATTCGTTTATTCCATTTATGATGTATTCGAAACTTTTCCTTAGTTGTTCTTCGTTTCAAATTATCAGTTGCATTATTTGCTTTATCCATCAGTAATTCGCACATATTTTATACGAGGCTGCAAAGTTACGGATTAATTGTAATGTTTTAATTATCCGCTAATATTTTTTAACATATCTTAATTTTATTAATTTCACTATTAATACCTAAAAGAAGTGTTAATATCTAAAGTCTTGATTAAGTAAGGTTTAAAATGAAACAAGCATGATAAAAATATTGTTAACACACTCGACAATAATTATTTTTTATCATGCGGTTCCATCTAACAATTTGAAATAGTATAAAATAAATTATGCTTATTAGTTTGTTTATACCAAAAGAGATTCCTTCGTCGTTTCTCCTCGGAATGACGTCATTGCGAAGACGAGGTACGAGGATGAAGCAATCTTTAAATTCGCTGAACCAGTTGTAAATCCTGGAAAAATGATTATAGGTATAAGCTATCTGGCAAGCTTTAAATAAATAAATAGATGAAAATTGTTAATGCAAATTTTAACATGGTTTTCTTCTATCTAATAATTATTATATGAGCGAAGATTTGTTATCTTTTTTATGGAAACATCGGCTTTTTGAAGATTTTGTGTGCTTCAACATGGAGGGACAAACACCTGAAATAAAAAATGTTGGCAAACAGAATACAAATGCAGGACCTGATTTTATCGAAGCCAAAATTAAGTTGAATGGAACAATATGGATTGGTAATGTTGAAATTCACTGTAAATCGTCAGATTGGGATTTGCACAAACATTATCAAGACAAAGCTTACAATAATGTAATCTTACAAGTGGTAGAGAAGCATGATAAAGATGTTTTTACTGAAGATGGAAGGGTACTTCCGGTAATTGAGCTTAAGATATCCGATCCTATGTGTATAAAGTACGAAGAATTTAAACAAGCTAAAGGGTGGATTTCATGTGAAAAAGATATAAAAAGCGTGGATGACTTTAAACTTAAAATGTGGTTGGGTAATGTGCTTATTGAAAGGTTAAATAAAAAGGCCGAACAAATTGTGGCATCGCTAAAAGCAAACAGTAATAATTATGAAGAAACCTTCTATCAGTTAGTTGCAAAAAGCTTTGGTTTCAAAGTTAATGCAGAACCATTTGAGTGGCTTTCGAAATCACTTCCCTTAAACATATTGGGCAAGCATCAAAATAATTTATTTCAGCTCGAAGCTTTATTGTTTGGTCAGGCAGGGTTCTTGTCGGAAGAAGTTGAAAATGAATACTTTAAAAGACTTCGAAATGAATATGATTTTTTAAAGCAAAAGTTTGCCTTAGTACCTTTAGAAAAGCATTTATGGAAATTTTTAAGATTAAGACCTTCAAATTTTCCTTTTATAAGAATTGCTCAGTTTGCAATGTTAATTTATAAATCAAAATCACTTCTTTCAAAAATTATTGAAATTGATGGAATTGAAGAAATGAGGTGTTTATTTGATATTAGTACATCTATTTTTTGGGAGGATCATTACACCTTTGAAAAAACTTCAGCAAAGAAACTAAAAGCATTTGGAGAAAACTCAATCAATCTGGTATTAATTAATGCGGTGATTCCGATGCTATTTGTTTATGGAAAAAACACAGACAATGAGAACCTTAAGGATAGGGCAATATCCTTTTTAGAGAAGCTGGCTCCTGAGAAAAACAATATTATTAAATCATGGATGCAATTAGGAATAGATGTTGACTCAAGCTTTGATTCTCAAGCCCTGCTTGAACAAAAAAATGTTTATTGTGACCAGATTAAATGTTTAAAATGTGGCATTGGAATTGAAATATTTAAAAATCAATTAACAAAAATCTAAACATTGGACAGGCGAAGGATATACTATTTATATTTTAGTGCTTTTGCACTTTTTTTTACGGTAGGTATTGGAGTTACTGGTTTCATGGTTGTTGAAGGGTATAACTTTACCGAGGCGTTTTACATGACCATGATTACTGTTTCAACCGTGGGCTTTGAAGAAGTAAGACAGTTATCTCAACAAGGTATGATTTTCACTTCCTTCCTTATCATCATTAGTTTTGGAGTGTTTGCTTATTTTATAACCAGTACCACTAAATTTATGATGGATGGTGAATTTCGTCAATATTTGAAAAGAAGAAAAATGGAAAAAGATTTAAAAAACCTTAAAGGGCATGTAATAGTTTGTGGATTTGGCCGTAATGGGAAACAAGCAGCAATAGAACTTTTGCTTCATAATGAGAAAATAGTAGTAATTGAAAAAGAACATAACGTTGTTGATGGTGACCCGAGTAATGAAATTTGGAAAAACCCAAACTTTAATTTTGTTAATGGAGATGCTGTGCATGAAGATTTTCTTGTAAAAGCAAAAATTGAAGATGCAAAAGCTCTTATAACAACACTTCCAAATGATGCTGACAACCTGTTTATTGTGCTGACTGCAAGAGAAATGAATAAAGACCTTACTATTATAAGCAGAGCTTCTGAAGATCATTCGGATATTAAGTTAAAAAGAGCTGGGGCAACTAACATAATTATGCCGGATAAAGTGGGAGGTGCACGTATGGCAAAATTGGTGGCACAACCAGATATTGTTGAATTTATCGATTCTATATTAATTGACAATGAGTTAGATGCCAGTATGGTAGAAATTGATTGCGATATACTCACTAGAGAATCATTAAATAAGACACTTACAGAGCTTAGTATCCGACGCACAACAGGAGTAAACCTGATAGGAATTAAGAAGAAGAATAATGCGTATATATACAATCCTCCCGCAGATTACAGGTTAAATTATGACGATAAACTGTTTGTAATAGGAACACCAAATCAAGTCAGGCACCTAAGGAAATTATTAACAGGCTTTTAGCAATTTATTTCTCACATAAGGTTTTTACCTCTATATTTGTGTTGTAAAACATAAAATGCGGGCAAGATGTTAAAGAAAAAGTCATTTTGTGAAAACTGTATTGACGGAAAAGAATCAATTTTTAGTAAACTTAGTCCTGAAGATAAAGAAATCTTACATCACAACCATTATTGCACAAGCTATAAGAAGGGCGAGACGATTTATAGACAGGGAGATAAACCTACTGGCCTTATTTGTTTGTCTGCAGGAAAAGTGAAAGTTATAAAAGAGGGAGTTGGGGGGCGAGAACAAATTGTACGAATGTCAAAACCAATCGGATTTATTGGTTACAGGGCACTTTTTGCTGGAGGATCTTATATTTCAACAGCTGTAGCTATTGAAGACAGTAAGATTTGTATTATAAAAAAGGATGCTCTTTTTGATGTAATCAACAGAAATGGTTCACTTGGTTTGGGTATGCTTAGAGAAATGGCACTTGAACTTGGATTCTCAAACGAAAGAACTGTAAACCTTACACAAAAACATATACGGGGACGATTAGCGGAATCTTTGGTCTTTTTAATAGATACTTTTGGCTTTGAGGAAGATAAAAAAACGATTAAGGTTTATTTATCCAGAGAAGATCTTGCCAATTTATCAAACATGACAACTTCAAACGCAATCAGGACTTTATCTATGTTTGCAAATGAGGAGGTTATTTTATTGGAAGGTAGAAAGATCAGGGTCGTTGATTTCTCAAAATTGAAGAGGATTAGTCGAATGGGGTAATATCTAAGTAGCTTAGATAAGCCGTTATAAATCTGTGCAATTTTTTATAAAAAAATAGAAGAAACCGTAAGATTTTAAGGAAGCGTCTTACGGGTTTTTATTGTTAAGAAAGTAAAGAGATGCTATTCTTTGGCTAGCATTATTGTTCTAATTCATTAAATGTTTTTTCAAATAAAGCGCACTGTGTCAAATGGGAATATTTTTCCTGAACCATTTTCTGAGCTTGCTTACTTAAGTTCTTTCTTAATGTTTCGTCAGTGTACAATTTTAGAATTGCTTCGGCAATAGCTTTTTCGTCTTTAGGTTCAACCAAAACACCAAGCTTACCTCCTTCAAGAATTTCTGCTGTCCCACCACTGTTAGTTCCAATTACTGGCGTTCCGGTTGCCATGGCTTCTACTGTAACCATTCCAAAAGGTTCAGAAATTGAAGACATTATAAAAATATCAAGGGCACGAAAGGCTGTGGGAGTATCCTGTGTAAAAGGTTGAAAAATTACCTGCTCCTCTACTTTAAGCGAGTTGACCAAACTTTTTAAATAGGCTAAATAACCTTCTTCACCATAAGTTTCTTCCCCAATAAGCAACACTTTAAGATTTGGAATCTGATCTTTAACTAGAGGAAGGGCCTGGATGAGGTATTCTTGTCCCTTTTGTTTATCGAGACGACCAATTACTCCAACAATAAAGTCATCTTTTTTTAGTGAAAAAGCGTCTCTTGCTTCTGTTTTATCTTTTGTTGAAGCTTCGATGAAAGGACTAACCTCAATACTCAGTGGGATTCTTTTTATTTTTTCTTTTTTTATTCTGGAATTTTGCAAAAGTTGCTCTTCTAAGTACAGAAGAGGACTAATCCATCTATCAAGGTTTTTGTAAAAGAAACTATGGTAGATGTCTTTTTTACGAATTGGCATTTGCATTTGCTGCCAATATGTAACACTAAAGGTTTTTTTTGAATAAAACTTAGACATTATACCTGAATAAAATTGGTGATAATGAGAAATCAGTAGGTGTTCGATTTTTTCATTATTTAATATTTTAGCCAGTTTTTTAGCTGCACTCAGGTTTAAGTGTTTTTTTTTCTGGGTAAATTCAAGTGTGGGAATTCCATTATCTTGAGCCAGTTGCATAATTTTACTGCCTGGTTTGCCAATTAAGTAAACATCATTTTGATTTTCTTTAAGCCATTTGCATAGCTTGAAGGTATTAATTTCAAGACCTCCCCAAGAATCTATGCTACAAAGTATTCCGGTTTTTTTCATATTATATTTTTCTAGCCTTATTATGTTTTTGGAAGAAAAGGTGTTACTATTAAAAAGCACAAATACAACTGATTGTCCTTGTTTTTCGGCCAAATTTAAAAAACTTTAGTTAAAACTCAAGCTAGGATTAAGATTTCATTAATTACCTAAATAGAGAAAAATCGGGAATTATTGCCTTTTTATTGGTTTTACTTGATTTTGTTTGATGATTTTTTTAACACAAGTTTAGATTTTAGTTATGTCTTCATAAAACTAATAAATGCAGCATTGAATCATGATATTGATAACCCTTGATACATAAATTTTTATGCCATGTAATTGAGAATTACTTTATAAAAATTAAAAAATTTGTTGTTCAGCCGGATAAATCAACTATTTTTGTGCAATAAAGTAAAAACAGTGCTTGGCAATTATTATATTGATTAGCAAGAAAGATGTTGCTATAATTTTAGAAATTTAACTAAAAAACCAATTTAAAAACCATCAGAATTTGGAAAAGAAAAGAATAATAATTAGCAGGACAGATAGCCTGGGCGATGTTGTTCTTACCCTTCCTTTAGCTGGCATTGTTAAGAAATATTATCCGGATATATATATTATTTTTTTGGGAAGAAAATATACAGAACCAGTTACTAAGCTTTCTGTATATATTGATGAATTTGTTGATTGGGATGAATTAAAGCAAAAAAATCAAAAAGAGTTATTAAAAGCATTTAGAGACCTCAAAGCGGACATTATTTTACATGTTTTTCCAAACAGGAGAATTGCAAAAGTCTCTAAAGATGCTAAAATCCCATTACGTATTGGAACATCACATCGATGGTCTCACTTTTTGTATTGTAATAAGCGAGTTAATTTTGGCAGAAAACGGTCTTATTTGCATGAATCACAACTCAATATAAAATTATTAAAACCGTTAATAAATAAAACAGAATTTTCGCTGGCGGAGATTGAAGGCTTTTATGGGTTTAATAAGGTGAAAGAATTGCCTGATATGCATAAACAACTTCTTCAAAAAGATAAATTTAATTTAATACTTCACCCAAAATCTAAAGGAAGCGCAAGAGAATGGGGTGAAGATAATTTTACAAAACTCATTAATATTTTACCTAAGGATAGATACAATATCTTTATAACCGGAACAAAAGATGAAGGGGGGTTATTAAAAGATTTTCTGAGTGAAAATAAGGATAAAATTAATGACCTGACTGGAAAATTAAGTTTAACAGAATTTATAAGTTTTATTAATGAAGCTGATGGCTTGGTTGCAGCTAGTACAGGTCCCTTGCACATTGCTGCTTCCTTGAATAAAATTGTAGTAGGGATTTATGCCCCAATAAGGCCAATGCATCCAGGTAGATGGGCCCCGGTCGGAAAAAATGCATCTTACCTGGTTCTTGATAAAAAATGTGATGATTGCAGAAGAACAATGGATTGTAGATGTATTAGAGAAATTGAAGCATTTGAAGTATTTAAAATACTGGAAAGTCATCAGAAGAATGGGTAATGTATTTGTGTATAGATATTAGCTTGATGCTTTTTGTTTGAGGTAAGTTTTATTAGACAAAATTGAGTAAGGAAAAATAAAATATGTTTTATTACCCGATTCGATTTATCAAAACCTTTTATTGAGAATTTGAATAGTATAGAAAAAATATCAGCAGTAATAATTGTTAAGGATGCTGAGCAGACTATTGCCCAAACTTTGGAAAGTCTTAAAAACTTTGATGAGGTTATTCTATATGACAATGGCTCAATTGATAAAACAACAGCAATTGCATCACAATATTTGAATGTAAAACTAATTTTTGGAGAGTTTAAGGGGTTTGGTGATACAAAAAATTGTGCTGCAAGTTATGCTAAAAATGATTGGATTTTTTCAATTGATAGTGATGAGGTTTTAAGTGTACGGCTACACAATTCAATAAATAATTTACAATTGGAAGATAATTGTGTTTATTGGTGTTATAGATACAATTATTACAGAAAGAAGAGGGTTAAGTATTCTGGGTGGGGAAAAGAGAAAGTTACTAGGCTTTATAACAAAAAAGTCACCCAGTTCAATAATCGTCTTGTGCATGAGGGAATTGTAATTTCGAGAAACCTGAAAGTTTTAAAACTTAATGGTGAAATAAAACACTATAGCTATATGAGTATTGCTGACTTCATCAAAAAGAGAAGTTTTTATTCAGACCTTTTTGCTATAGAAAATCAAGGAAGCAGAAAATCATCACCCTTAAGTGCAATTTTAAGTGGTGCTTTTGTATTTTTCAATACTTTTCTTGTGAGGCTGGCTTTTCTAGATGGCTACCGTGGACTTTTAATTGCTGTTACTGATGCTCATGAAACATTTTTGAAACACATAAAGCTCTACGAGGCAAACTTAGAAAATAATTTTAAAGTTAGCCTAATTGTTACTTCATCTGCTAATGCTGATATTCTTGAATTATCTTTAGATAGTATACTTGAACAATCAATAATACCGAATGAAATAATTATTGTAGAAACAAATAGTAATCCAGACCTTAAATTAAAAATAAAGAGTTTTGTAAAAAAGAGTTTCATTAAAGTTATTGTGATCGAAACTAATGGTGATATCAATATTGCACAACTAAGAAATAAAGCAATTGCAAAATCAACATATGATTATTTGATATTTGTTGATGGAAGTTCTGTTTTGCATCCTCATTTTGTTAAAGATCACATTGCATTTGCTAAAAAAGGGCTTTATTTACAAGGAGATATAATTCGGCTTACAAAAAAAATCTCGGATGAAGTCATTAAAGAGAAAAGCTTAAATATGCCCCATTTAAAAGTAGGTGGAATTCATTTTGCAAAAAAGGGAATTAGAAATGGGATTCTGGCAAGCTTTTTTGGCCTTTTTAAGTTGAACAAACCTTTAGCTTACCGGTTAAATAATTTTTCTATCTTTAAGAAGGAGCTTGAAAAGCTAAATGGTTTTAGTGAAGATTATACATCGATGAATAAGTGTGATGCAGATCTTTTGGAACGGCTATACATAGCTGGCATAAAAAGAAAAAACTTAAGATTCACATCCATTATGTATCGATTAATCGGTGTTGGAACAGGAAGATTTGGAAAACTTGCACTTAATTTTAGACCAGATAAATCTCCAATATGCACAAATGGACTAGATAAATACCCAGTTGATGAACAAGATATTGGAAAGTTGGATTAACGATTGTAAACCTCTTTATTTTATAAATTCCACAAGGTTAATTATCCCTTTTTTAAGAAACCTCTTGGCCAAATCAACATTTTAATTTTTTTTTGCAAAAGTTTATCAATCGTTAAATATTTATAATGCTAGGATATCTCATTTTGAGGGTATTTATTGAACTCTTTAGAATTATTCCTTTTAAACTTCTGTATGTTTTATCGGATGTTATGAGATTTGTGTTTTTTTATGTAATAAAATATAGGAAAAATATTGCATTAGATAATTTAAGAAAAGCCTTCCCTGATAAATCTGAAAAAGAAATTAAAAATATTGCATGGAAATCATATCAAAATCTTACAGATATTACGCTAGAAAGTTTCAAGGGGATGTTTGTAAGTGAAAAATCAATGAGAAGACGAATGAAGGTTATAAATAGGAGCGTGTGCGATTTTTATGCTGAGCAGGGGAAAAGTGCAATATATTTAACAGGTCATTGTGCAAATTGGGAATGGGCAACTATCATTGATAAATATTTAAAGCATAAGATCGTTTCTGTTTTTAAACCTCTTAAAAATAAGCGACTAAATGAGTACATGAAATCAAACAGAGAAAGATTTGGAATGCAGCTGATTTCAATGAAGGATACAAGACATGCATTCAAAAATGAGATTCCTATTGGTCTTGTTTTAATTGCAGACCAAAGTCCAAGTACAACACATAATGCTATTTGGGTTGATTTTTTTGATAGGGACACTCCAGTAATTCATGGACCTGAAGCCTATGCTCGAAAATTTGATCTTCCATTAGTATTTGCAGAATTCCATAGGGTGAAAAGAGGTTATTATTACCTTAAATTCTTTAATCTTATAGATAATCCAAAAGATTTTGAAGAAGGTGAAATTACCCAGATATATATAAAACGGCTGGAAGAATACATCAGTGAAAAACCTGAGTACTGGATATGGACCCATAAAAGATGGAAACATAAAAGGAAAGATGGTAAAATATTGATGGATTATTATTATAATTAGAGCTTAATTATTTAAGATAAAAATATACCAGGAGTTTAAAATCGATTGTAAATCAAGATATTAGCCTTTTCAAATAAGGTTTGGATTAAAAAATGAAAACGGAATTGTCTTTTTAAGCAAAACTGAAAATAATTTTAGCTTTTGTAACTCATTTTAAATTTGTGTAATGAAGGAAAAGTTCAAAGTACTTGTTGACTTGACTATGTTAAAGTTTAAATATACAGGGTTTTACCAATTTTCACTTTCTCTGGGTCTAGCAATGCAAGAAGTTGCACAAGAAGATAAATATAACGAGCTTCAGTTAACTTATTTAGTACCAAATAATTTCGATTTAGGACTTTTTTCAAACGTCAATATTATTAAAGAAAATCGTTTAACGAAGCATTCACCAATTTCAATTAAAAATTTATTGTTTAAGAAATACAATCTTATTCATGCAACTACTCAAAATTCCAGATACATTGTGTCAAAGCTTCCCCTGATTTATACGATTCATGATTTGAATTTCTTAATAGATGAAGATGGCGACACCAGGAAGAAGAAAGTAAATAAAATGCAATTTGCCATCAATCAATCAAAGTACATAACAGCTATTTCTAATTATACAAAAAAACAGATCAAGGAGAATTTAAAGGTGTCTGTACCAATAGAGGTTATTTACAATGGGATGGATCTAAGAATAGGTACAAATACTACAAAGATTGATTATGTAAATGAAAAAATACCTTTTTTATTTACTATTGGAACAATTCATGAGAAAAAAAATTTCCATGTGCTTATTGATTTTCTGAACCTTTTGCCTAATTATCAGCTTTTTATTGCAGGTAATAAATCTACTGCTTATGCGAATTTTATACAAAGTAGAATTAATGAATTGAATCTCAATCATCGGGTTAAGTTATTAGGCGAAATCTCTGATGAGAATAGAAATTGGTTTTATCAAAATTGTAAAGCATTTGTTTTTCCATCCAAGTTAGAAGGTTTTGGCTTACCAATTATTGAGGCCATGTCTTTAGGAAAACCTGTTTTTTTGTCTACTTATAGTTGTTTACCTGAGGTTGGAGGAGATGAAGCTTATTATTTTAAAAATTTTGAGCCTGAATCAATGAAAGAGAAGTTTCTTCAATCAATGGCAAATTTTGAAAGTGATACGTTCAAAAAAGAGAGTATCATCAAGCATGCAAGTCAATTCTCTTGGGAAAAGGCGAGTCGACAATATTTAAATTTATATAAAAAGATTCTCCTCAAAAAGTAATTCTAAAAATTAATTAAACTTACATGTGCCTGTAAACTACTAAACTTGTTTGTGGTATATGATGTAGTTTTATTTTTTTTGAAAATCCATTAAGTGCTTTATAAACATCTTTTACATCATTTGGACCCCTATAGTCATGCCATAAAATCAAACCACCGGGTTTTATCATTTTTAATGCTTTTTCACTATCGCTTATTACATAGGAATAGGCATGAGAACCATCAATAAAAATAAGATCAAATGCTTCAATATATTCCTCTTCATTGAATTGTTTGCTATCACCAAATAATTGGTTAATCTTATTTTCCTCAGGTGTGTTTGTGTAGAGAAAATCAGTAAAAGCAGACTCGTTTTTGGCATCTTGCATGCTTAAAGAACTATCTTTTGAATCACTTTGATATTCAATCACTTGATCTGGGGATAATGTAATAGAGGTTACTTTACCGTTTTGAGGGCAATTTGCAGCGAGTAAGTAAGTTGTTTTGCCTGTACAGGTTCCAAACTCAAAAATATTTTTGGCCTTTTTTGCTAAAACGGATAAAATCCATGATTCTGTATCACTCGCTCCCCCGGGAACATTCAAGTGTCCTCTTCCAATAAACTTTACTTCAACATCTAGACCTAGCCCTAAGTGATTTGTTTTGAAAACTGAATCTAACTCTTCTAAAGAAATTTTAGGAATTGGCCAATTTTTAAAAACACCTTTTTGTTTTAGTTTTTCTCTATAAAGATTATACTTACGGAAAAAATAGAAATTAGATAAGAGAAGAATAATAACTAAAATGGTCAGTAGTATTTGCATATAAAAAACTTATCAAGTTATTTAAAAATATTTACGTCAGTCCACAAATAACTTTATTAAAGAGAAGCAGGACTATCTGTGTTTGCAAAAGTACATTGGATAAAATACATATGCAATAAAATTATTTATGTAAAAGGTGTTTAGCATGAAGCTTTGTTCAGTTTGTACATCTAAGCAGAGGGGATATTTTTAATTTGTTAGGGTTAGATACAAAAAAAATATCTTTCAAATCGATGCCTTAAATTTAAAAAAATGTAAGGCTTCTGTATTTTTTTATGATAACCCATTATTCTTGAATTTTACCAAGTGAAGAACACTGTTTTTATCCATTTTGAAATTCACTTAATTAAGATAATCTGGTGAATATTCTCAAGAATTCTTAATCCCTGAAACTTTCTATGAAAACAATTCCGGCTCCTTTTTCTGACTTTGTTTTGCCTTTTGGTAACAGCTTCGGCACAAAGGTTCATAAATATCTTTTTCACCAAGGACGACCAATTTTTGTTTGTCGCTCAAACGGTGAGAATAATTTGCAAGGTTACCACATTTCATACAAATAGCATGTACCTTGGTAACATACTCTGCAATAGCCATAAGGGCAGGTACAGGCCCAAAAGGTTTCCCGTTAAAATCCATATCAAGGGCAGCAATGATAACCCGTTTCCCTTTGTTAGCCAGGTAGTTACATATTTCAGGAAGATCGTTTTCGAAGAACTGGGCTTCATCAATTCCAACTACTTCAATATCTCCAACGTAGTCAAGTATTTCTTTTGCTTCTGTCACAGGTATTGATGGGATAGACTTGGAATCATGAGAAACAACATCTTTTTCTGAATAGCGTTTGTCAATCTTAGGTTTAAAAATACCTACTTTTTGTTGAGCAATTTCGGCTCGTTTAATTCTTCTGATTAGCTCTTCTGTTTTACCAGAAAACATTGAACCAGTTACAATTTCAATCCACCCAGACTTTGAACTTTTTTTTATATTATTCTCTAGAAACATGTAATATTCTTATAAATATATTGCTTGAACTATTTTTATTCCTGAACCAAAGTGCTAATCAACCATTTTTTACAGAAAAAGCAGGTTTATGAGCTTGTTTTCGAAAAACTTGGAAAATTTTTACAAAAATATAATTAAACCAAGAGGATAAAAAGTTATTTTTGGCATTTCGGAATAAGTTATTGTCCCTGAATCAATTCATTTAGCAACCAGCATAATTTAAAAATGTATTTTACTAGCACTTTTTTTAAGATATTTACCGCAATATCATTGTTTTTGAGTTTATGGTCTATCCAACTTGAAGCTCAGGACCTTGATTACGCAAAGGAAATCATTAATGATTTGTGTTCAAAAGAATTTGCAGGCAGGGGATATTCAGATGGGGGCGATAGTATTGCGGCTTTTTACGTAGCTGATAAGCTGAAAAAAATAAAAGCAAAATCATTCAATAAGTCTTATTTTCAGGAGTTTACTATTCCAATAAATACTTTTCCAGGCAAATTAAGTGTTAAGCTAAATGATTCTGTATTAATACCTGGTTATGACTACCTGGTTTCAGCAACATCAAGTTCTGTTAATGGTAAATTTCCTGTGGTTGTAATGAATAATGAGCTTATTGATTACCCTGCAAAACTGAGACAGATAAATCTGGAAGAACTCCAGAACTCATTTATATTAATTGATACGGTCAATCTTAAAAATAAAGGCTTTAAAGATGCGCTTAACGATATTGTAAACTATAATTTATTTAAAGCAAAAGGGATAATCGAGCTTGAGTATAAGAATTTAATGTATGGTCCTTCACCAGTTGAGTTTAATTTTCCAAAAATTAAATTGCACCGAGATGCAATGCCTGATAGTCTCAAAACAATTGATATTGTGATTGAGAATAAATATTTTGAAGAATACAAAACAAGAAATATTGCGGCCTTTATTCCTGGAAAAATAGACAGTTTTATTGTTTTTTCAGCGCACTACGATCATTTAGGCGAAATGGGAAAGGGTGTTTACTTTCCAGGGGCAAATGATAATGCCAGCGGTACTGCCATGGTTTTGAATTTGGCTAAATATTTTGCAAAGAATAAGAAAAAACTGAAATATTCAATGGCATTTTTATTCTTTAGTGCTGAAGAAGTTGGTCTTTTGGGTTCAAAATACTATACAAACAACCCCCTTTTTCCATTATCAAAAATTAAGCAACTTGTTAATCTTGATATGGTGGGTAGTGGTGACAAAGGTATAACTGTTGTAAATGGCACTGTGTACCGTGAGGAATTTGATAAATTGGTTGAAATCAACTCGCAAAAGAGGTATTTACCAGATGTTGCCATTCGAGGACCAGCTGCCAATAGCGATCATTATCCCTTTTACGAAAAGGGAGTAAAAAGTTTTTTTATATACACCAGGGGAGAATACAGCGAATACCATTCTATTTACGACCGAGCAAAGGATTTGCCGTTGGTTGAATACGAAGATTTATTTCGTCTTTTAATTGAATTTACAGAGTCATTTTAATGAAAATTGAGTTGATTGAAATAGTTAATGTTTTCAATATCATGTTATTATGTGTTTATGTAGGGAGCATCTAATATCTAAAGTCTCATTTCTAATAGCGAATATAAGATGAGTGGTAAACTATACATCATTCCAACACCAATAGGAAATCTTGAAGACATCACTTTAAGAGCAAAAAGAATCTTAAGTGAGGTAGATTTGATATTAGCTGAAGATACCCGGAAAACCGGACAGTTGTTAAAGCTCATTGGTATTGAAAATAAAATGGCCTCACATCATTTGCATAACGAACACAAAAGCCTTCCTGCCATCATCGAAAAATTGAATAGCGGATTAGTAATTGGACTTGTTTCTGATGCTGGTACACCTTCAATTTCTGATCCTGGATTTTTATTGGTTCGAGAGTGTATTAAAAATGGTATTGAGGTGGAGACATTACCAGGAGCTGTTGCGTTTATTCCTGCGTTGGTGAATTCGGGGCTTCCTAATGAGAAATTTTGTTTTGAGGGCTTTCTACCACAAAAAAAAGGTCGACAAAAAAGATTGTTACAGCTGCAGGAAGAAACAAGAACAATGATATTTTACGAGTCGCCATATCGATTAGTTAAGGCATTGGAGCAGTTTATGGAAGTGTTTGGTAGTGAGCGTAAAGCATCAGTTTCCAGAGAATTAACTAAGATGTATGAAGAAACCATTAGAGGGACACTTTCAGAGCTTATTGAGCATTTTAAAGATAAAAATATCAAAGGTGAAATTGTAATTATTGTTGAAGGAAGAAATTAATTTGACAATTTTGCGTTTATTGATGATGAAGTAAAATTAAGTCGAACATTAAAGCTTAAATTATGAGAAATCTATTGTATTTATTTTTGTTTACCCCTCTTTTTTTCGCTGCCTGTAATAACAATGGAGGTGAAATTGAAAAATTAAAGGCAGAAAGAGATAGTTTAGAAAAACTTTCTGCAACCAAAGACGAAACCATTAATGATTTTGTACGTTCGTTTAATGAAGTTGAATCAAATCTTGAAACAATAAAGCAAAAAGAAAGTATTATTTCATTAAAAGCTCATGGTGATATTGAACTGGATCAAACATCAAAGGATAAAATCAATGATGATATTATGGCCATTTATGAGTTGATGAAAAAGAATAAGGAAACCATTGCCAGGCTAGAACGCAAGCTAAAACAGTCAAACATTAAATCATCTGAGTTTCAAAAAATGATTACCCGCTTACAGGACGAAATTCGTTCGAAAGATGAACAAATTGAAAGTTTAAAAAACAATTTAGCAAAGCTAAATATTGACATTGAGCAACTTAATGAAAATATTGCTGAGTTAAATTCTGATATTGATACATTACAGTCAGTTGCTGATGCACAGGAGGGTGTTATTGACCAGCAAGATCAAAAGCTGCATAAGGCTTATTATGTTTATGGTACTAAAAAAGAATTAAAGGAGCATCAAATAATTACTTCCGAAGGAGGATTCATTGGAATTGGAAGAATGCAGAAATTGATGGAAAATTTCAATAAAGATTATTTTACTACTGTTGATTATAGAACCTTAAAATCAGTACCTCTTTTTGCAAAAAAGGCTGAATTAATTACATCGCATCCTGCTTCATCGTACTTTTTTGCTGGTGATGGAAAAATAGATAGCCTGGTAATTAAGAACCCGGATGAATTTTGGAGCGTTTCAAAATATTTAGTTGTGATGGTAGATTGATTTCTCCTGAATATAACTCTTTAAGCTCAATGTTTTACATTGGGCTTTTTGCTTTTCTGCGATTATAAATCGCCTTTTAGAATTTTATTATCTTTGCCACAATAAAACCTGGTATAAATAATGAGAAAGATTAATATCCTATGGGCTGATGACGAGATTGATCTGTTGAAAGTCCACTTACTTTTTCTCGAAGAGAAAGGATACAATGTTACCACAGCCAATAATGGGGACGATGCCCTTAGTTTAGTGCACGAAAATAATTTCGACATTATTTTTTTGGATGAAAATATGCCTGGGTTAAGCGGTCTCGAAACACTTGATTTAATTAAGGGGATCTACCCAACCATTCCAGTGATCATGATCACCAAGAGTGACGAAGAGGACATCATGGACAGGGCGATAGGTGCCAAAATCTCAGATTACTTAATAAAGCCTGTTAACCCAAACCAGATTTTATTGGCTATAAAGAAGAATGTAGACACAAAGCGCTTAATTACTGAAAAAACTACTGCAGATTATCGGGAGGAATTTTCACGGCTTGGGATGCAAATTAATGAAGCATCCTGCTTTAAAGATTGGGCGGAAGTGTATAAAAAGTTGATTTATTGGGAGTTGGAGCTGGATGAATCCGAAGACAACACGATGGACGAGATTCTTCGGCTTCAGAAAGACGAGGCAAACAATAGCTTTGTAAAATATGTAAAAAGAAACTATCAAGGGTGGTTTAATGAAGGGAGTAGGGACAAACCAATGCTTCCTGTGGATATTATTAAGAATAAAATTATCCCGGAATTGAGCCTTAAGAAAGTTGTTTTAATTATTATTGATAATTTGAGATACGATCAATGGAAAATTTTACAACCGCTGGTTCGTGAATATTATCAGTTGGATAACGAGGCTATTTATTCAAGTATATTGCCAACAGCTACAAGCTATGCCCGTAACTCTTTTTTTGCTGGATTAATGCCTTCTGAAATAGAAAAAATGTACCCCGATTTATGGGTTTTTGATGAGGAAGAGGGCAGCAAGAACAGATTTGAAGCGGAATTATTGGCAAAGCAATTTGAGAGGCTTAGATGTAATCATAAGTTTTATTATGAAAAGGTGATGAATAATAAAGCTGGTGAAAAATTAGTTGAAAACCTGTCTTCAATTCTTGATAACCAGTTAGCTATTTTAGTTTACAATTTTGTGGATATGATTTCGCATGCACGAACTGAAATGGAAATGATTCGTGAGTTGGCTAATGATGAAAAGGCTTATCGATCACTTACTTACACCTGGTTTGAGCATTCATCACTATTTGAAATGTTGAAAAAACTAAGCTCAAAGGATGTTAAGGTAGTTATAACCACCGATCACGGAACAATTAGGGTCACAAACCCAATAAAAGTAATAGGTGATAAGAAAATCACAACAAATTTACGTTACAAACAGGGCAAAAACCTGAATTATAGTCCGAAAGAGGTTTGTGAGTTTTCAGATGCTAAAAGTGTTCATCTTCCCACGCCATTTATTAGCTCAAAGTATATTTTTGCAACCAACAAAGACTTTTTTGCTTATCCAAATAACTACAACTATTACGTTAAGTATTACAAAGATACTTTTCAGCATGGTGGAATATCCCTTGAAGAAATGCTGATTCCTTTTATTGAGTTAACACCAAAGGGTTGAAATAAATAAAAAACAATCTATTTAAGTAAGAAATGCAAATCGGTGAAAATATATTACTTAAAACTCTTAATGAGTTACCTGATGTGGCGAAGAAAATTATTGACAGTCTGCAACTTAACAAACTGAAGTCAAATAAAAACTGCTTTGCGTTTTATGGTGAAATGGGGGCAGGCAAAACCACCTTGATAAAAGCCATTTGTAAGGAGTTAGGAGTAGGGGATACCACCAGCAGTCCTACTTTTTCAATTATTAACGAATATGTTGCTGAAAGCGGAAAACCTGTATTTCATTTCGATTTTTACAGAATAAATAATGAGTCAGAGGCCTATGATTTTGGATATGAAGAGTATTTTTATAGCGGCGAACTGTGTTTAATTGAATGGCCTGAGAAAATAGAAAACCTTCTCCCAATACCTCATTTTAAGTTAAAAATTACTGTAAATGAATCTGGCTGCAGGGTAATTCAAATGTTTCATGAAATTTAATTCTATTTCAATCACTTGGCAAGTTTTCAGAAGACTATGAAATTATTGAAGCTATATGTCTCGGATTAAAAATTTCTGCGATAAAGGTTCCTTAATTCTAAAAATTATTAATAAGTGAATTTATTATAAATAGTTGATTATAGGTCATCAACTTCTAATTTCTAGTTTCTAATTTCTAATTTCTATCATTGACTTGTTTGAAAACATCGATTAATCTGCTAACTTTGAAACAGACAAACTGAAAATAGTCGCAAAGAAATAAGAAGTGATGAGTTCGGTTTTGTAATTGAATCCATTTACAATATTTGCTAAAATAAATGGATAAGCAACGTAACTGTTTTAAGATAATACATGTACGAGTCGAACCAATACCCATTAGGCCAACAAGGATTATTTCCTCAGGAAGAGATGTTGGAAGTGCGTAAGCGAAAGAAAGAACTAGTCATCGGAGTGCCAAAAGAAAATCCGAAATACGAAAGTCGAATCTCATTAACTCCGCAAGCAGTTGAACTCTTAACCCAGAACGGGCACAAGGTATTAGTAGAGGAAGGTGCTGGAAAAGGTGCTAATTATTCAGATTTGGATTTTAGCGAGGCAGGTGCTCAAATTGAAAAAGATCGTAAGAAGATTTTCGAGACTGAGTTAATTTTAAAGGTTGCTCCTTATTCAAGTGTAGATATTGAATTGATGGTTGATAATCAAACAGTTATCTCCGCATTGCATAGCTCTTCACAAACCCGTGAACAGATAACTGGCCTGGCCAGAAAACGGGTAAAAGCAATTGCCTTTGAACATATTCGAGGAGATGTTGGTGAGTATCCTATAGTTCGTTCAATGAGTGAGTTAGCCGGAAAATTATGTATCAACATTGCAGCTGAATATTTGAGTAAACAGCATGGTGGCAAAGGTGTATTATTAGGTGGTATTACTGGTATTTCACCTGCAGAAGTTGTGATAATTGGTGCCGGAACAGCTGCAGTTAGTGCTGCAAGTGCAGCATTGGGTTTAGGAGCAGTGGTTAAGGTCTTTGATAAGTCTTTACAAAAACTACGAGAGATGCAGCAACGACTTGGTACTCAGATTCATACTTCTGTAAATCAGCCATATGCTCTGGCAAAAGCGTTACGCTCTGCAGAAGTAGTCATTGGAGCTTTGGCAATTGACGATTTTAATGATGATTTTATTGTCAGTAAAGACATGGTACAGCAAATGAAACCAGGTTCAGTGATCATTGATTTAAATATTGATAACGGCTCATGTTTCGAAACTTCTAAACCCAGAATAATTCACGATCCTGTTTATGAAGAATCCGGAGTGCTCCATTATTGTGTTCCGAATATAGCATCACGGGCAGCCAGAACTGCTTCTATTGCACTTAGTAATGTGCTAATTCCATACCTTTTAAAAATGGGAGAAGAGGGAGGTATTATTCAGTTATTAAAAGTTGACCGAGGGTTTAGAAACGGGGTTTATGTTTTTAATGGAATTTTAACCAACCAACAACTTGGTTCTCGTTTTGGTATCAATGCCAAAGATATAAACTTGTTGATGGCGGCTTTTTAGGAATAAAACTTTGTCAAAGCATTCATTTAAAGCCTTGACAAAGTTATGATTATGAGTTTTTATCTTCTTGGACAATTGTAACCTGTTTGATTGTAGCCTCTGCCCATTCCTCTACATTGGCCTCTGCCTTCTCCAAACCCAGGTCCCTTATGTGAGTCAAAAAACACTCTTTGTTTATCGTTTAATAATCCTCTAACAGTTTGACGGTGAGCTTCTTTTTCTTTCATCATTTGAGTATGCAAAGCTCCCATTTCATCAATTAATTTGTTAATTGCATTCATATCAGCTTTATCTGCAGTTCTCAAGGTATTTAGTTTAGCCCTTTTTTCCATCATTAGATTACGATTGTTAAGCATCTTTTTTTGATGTTCAACCCTGAGATCATCAATTTTTTTCTGTTGATCATCTGTCAAATCAGGAATATTGCAAACCCAACCTTGTGCCTTATTGCCTTTCATCTGACCTTTTTGCGCCTTAATTTGAGATGTTCCTATAAAAAGGAGGCTTGCCATCAACAATACCATTGTTTTTAAATTCATCGTTTTCATAATTTTCTTTTCTTAATTACACATTAATTAATTAACCGGTTATATTTTTAGTTACGTAACTTTTTATTCTGTACTTTTTCTGTTTCCGTGCCTGTGTCTGTAGTTGCTTTCATCATCACTTCTATTGAACCCTTTTTTTCTATTTGGCCGGTATCTCTCATCCATTCGGTTTAGAAGTTTAATTAGCCTCACCTGTTGCTCAGGTTCAAGCATTTGCTTAATAGCCAAAAAATGACGGTTCATCTCCATATTAATAAATTTGTGTTGTTGGCCAATTGAATCTGAGAGCATTTGTAAAATAGTGCTATCAGGCTTTTCTTTATTGATTTCAGTAATAATTTCTTTTTTGAACGACTTAATTTTTGCGATATGTTTTTCTGTTCTTTGCATATTTGCATCCTTCATCTTGCAGTACCTTTCAAACTGATCATCAGATAATTCCAGCTCTTTTTTTACGAAAAGTTTCATTCTGTTGTGAGGATTCTTTTTTTCACCTCGATCTTGAATATATTTCTTGTCCAGTGCCTTATTTCTTTCATACCTATTGTACCCAATTGTTACTATTGCAGATAGATTTATGAGTAATAATAGTATGATTGCTCCTAGTAATATTCTTTTTTTACTTCTTGCTTCCATTTCTATTCAGTTTCGTCAGTGTTTAATACATACATATCGTCTTTTGAAAGCGTAAAATCATATGAATCAGCAAACAATTCTTCGTCGGCCTTTTCATATTGTTTTTGTAAAGATTCCTGCGAAACAAAACTTTGGTCGTTTGCAATAAAATATCCTGCAAATAGGGCAAAAACTCCAAGAATTGTGTATGTTGCCCATTGAACAACCCATTTTTTTGAGCTGTTAACAGCTTTTGACTGACTTGTTTGATTTTCAATCGCAGCTTTTACCCTTGTATAAAAAAATGGATTACTATCGGTTACTTTATCATTTTTGGTAAATGCATAGGTGCTTGCAATTTTTTCAAAAAGCAGTTTACAATCACCACAAATTTCTAAATGCTTTTTAAACTCAATTGAATTTTTTCCATTCAGATCTTTATCGATAAAAAATAAAATGTTATTTCGAAAATCTTTACAGTTCATAATTTTTTCCTGCTTTATAGTATGACACCAACTTTTGTAAAAACTTGCACTTTTTTTCATAAATGCTTGATGCTATGTGTTTTTGTAATAATCAACCAAGGTTTTCTGTAGATTTTTTTTAGCCCTAAACAATAATGATTCAACAGAAGGCAGACTTATTTTCATCACTTCAGCAATTTCTTTATAGCTTAAGTTCTCGTATTTATATAAAACAAAAGCTATTTTTTGGTTTTTGGCAAGTTTATCTATAGCCTGGTTAATTATTTCCAATTTTTCATTGTTTTCAAGAATATCCTGTGGTGATTCACTTGAGTTAGAATCATCAACTGGTTTTTCCTTTTCAAACAAGTAATCTAAGCTTTGAAACCAGGATCTTTTTTTATTATCTCTTATGTAATTTAATGATTTATTGGTACTTATCCTGTAAAGCCAGGTCGACAATTTTGCCTCTTTCCTGAATTTACTTATTGATTTATAGACTTCAATAAATACTTCTTGAGCAACATCCTGTGCATCCTGGTAATTATGCAAAAAACCGTAACAGGTATTAATTACCATGGTTTGATGTTTTTCAACCAGCTGCTGAAAAGCTTCAGTTTTATTATTAATTATATCTTCTACAAGGTTTTGCTCTTGCACCTTCTATAAATTATATTTAATGTTTATTAGATAGTTTACACCAATTTGAGGGTACGTTCTGAAAATTAATTTGCAATTGGTATAAACTACCTTGGAATCGTATTGTATTTTATCGACTTCTGTTTTGACACAAAATAAATTGAATACTTGCGCACTTAAATCTAAAAAAAATTTAATTTTTAGATGCTGATAAGCAAAAAGGGTTGAACCAGGATATGTTAAAAAGCTATAAAAAGTAAATTTCATAAGAGCCTGTATTTTAGTTAAGTTACTGAAGTTTAGTTATATACATTTGTTTAACGATTCTGTTTTTATATAAATCCCTCTATGAGGGTTCGTCAAATTTGAATTAAAAATATATTTTTGCCCTCCTTTTTAATAAAAACGGGACAAATTTCTACGAAAATTTAGTTTTTACCGTTTTATTACGAGAATGACAACAATAACCAAATTTAGGAAAAATGAAGATTCTAAAATTAACACTACTGTTAACATTACTTTCATTCTATTTTTTGAAGGCGCAGGTTGTTGATACCCTGGTAGACGAACGAGATGGGAAAGTATACAAAACAGTTGAGATTGACGGGAAAGTATGGATGGCTGAAAACCTGAATTTTGTAACTTCAAAATCATGGTGCTATGCCGGGAAAGAAGAAAATTGTGAAGAGTTTGGACGTTTGTATTTTTTGGATGCAGCTCAGAGTGCTTGTCCTGCAGGATGGCATTTGCCATCGGATGATGAGTGGAAAGAACTAGAAATGTACCTTGGAATGACGGAACAGGATGCAAACAAAAATAATACCTGGAGAGGCACTAATGAGGGCGAAAAATTAATGTCGGATACGACTCTTGGGTTTAATGTATTGTTGGGTGGATATAGAAACCCTCCGGCAAATAATATGCTTAAAGGGTTGCAGGCATTTTTCTGGACTTCAACAGAAGTGAATGGTTTTGGCTATATGAGGCAAATGAGAGATGGGAGTCCTAAAATCTTTAGGAGAACTCGTCCAAAGTCATGGGCTTTTTCAGTCAGATGCGTAAAAGATTAATTTGTTTAGTAAGAAGCAATGTCTTGATATTTTTTTGAATATCAAGACGTTGTGAAAAAAATATTATGCGAACACAATTTTATTCCAATTTTTTTATTTTTGCCCCAAATTATAGTTAATGAAGCACACCAATATTGAAATTAAAGCAAGATGCAATGATCTGGCTGCAATTCAGAAAATCTTAAAATCTGGCAATGCAGAATTTAAAGGAACAGACAGACAAATTGATTCCTATTTTAAAGTAAATTCCGGAAGATTAAAGCTAAGGGAAGGAAATATTGAAAATGCACTGATTCATTATAATCGTGAAGATAAAGTAGAAGCAAAAGAAAGTGACGTGATGCTTTATAAAAGTTCAAAAAATGAGCTTTTGAAAGAATTGTTAACCAGGGCCCTTGGCATACTGGTTACTGTCGATAAAGAACGCGAAATTTATTTTATTGGAAACGTAAAATTTCATCTTGACAAAGTAGAAGGATTAGGTGAATTTGTTGAAATTGAGGCTATTGGAGATGAAGATGTCAATAAGGATGACTTAATGAAACAATGCAAATTTTATCTTAACCTGTTTAATATTTCAAGCAAAGATTTGGTTCCTTTTTCTTATAGTGATATGCTACTTGGAAAGCAGGATACTTTCAAGAATAATTAGAACTAATTTATTTCTCGTAGTCAAGAAACGAGTACGAAAATTTATTTTTTTCATCAGGCTGGTTTTCAACCTCATTTACTAATTGCCATTCTTTTTCATTAAAATCCGGGAAAAAAGCATCCGCATCAAATTGATGATGTATTCTTGTAATGTGAAGTATATCAGCTTTTTGTATAAATAACTTGTAAACTTCTTCTCCTCCAATTACAAATACTTTTTCTTCGTTTTTACAAATATCAAAAATATCTTCAAGGGAGTGGATGACATCAACACCATCAGCCTTAAAAGAGTGGTTTCTTGTTAATACAATATTTCTCCGGTTTGGTAAAGGTCCATTTGGTAATGACTCAAAAGTTTTTCGACCCATTACAATACAATGCCCTGTGGTTAGTTGTTTAAACCTTTTTAAATCCGCAGGAAGGTAACACAATAATTTATTGTCTTTTCCAATACCATTATTTTTGTCCAATGCAGCAATAAGTGCGATTTTCATCTATTTATTTTTGTATTATTTCAAGTTGCTAGATGGAACCGCATGATAAAAATAATTATTGTTGTATGTATTAATAATTATTTTTATCATGCTTGTTTCATTTTCCTATGATCCAATTTTTCAGTTCAAATTTCTTGTCTCTAAACCGATATTTCCCCTTTTATATGCGGATGTGCTTCGTAGTTTCTCAACACAATATCATCATAAGTGAAGTCAAAAAGAGATGTAACTTCAGGATTCAAAACCATCTGGGGTAATTTTTTAGGTTCCCTTCCCAGTTGAGTATTTACCTGGTCAATATGATTTAAATAAATATGAGCATCACCCAATGTGTGAATAAATTCACCAGGTTTTAGTCCTGTTACTTGTGCCATCATCATTAAAAACAAGGCATACGATGCTATATTAAATGGAACACCTAAAAAGATGTCAGCGCTTCGCTGATAGAGCTGACAGGATAACTTTCCATCAGCTACATAAAACTGGAAAAGAATATGACATGGAGGTAAGGCCATTTTGTCTAAATCTCCTACATTCCAGGCACTTACAATATGTCTCCTTGAATCAGGATTTTCTTTTATACTTCTTAGAACGTCCTTAATTTGATCAATGTTTCTTCCATTTTCAGCGGTCCATGAGCGCCACTGGTAACCATAAATTGGACCCAAATCTCCATTAATGTCAGCCCACTCATTCCAAATTCTAACATTGTTTTCTTTCAGGTAAGCAATATTGGTTTCACCCTTAATAAACCATAATAGCTCATGAACAATAGAATGAAGGTGTAATTTTTTAGTCGTCATCATCGGGAAGCCATCTTCCAGGTTAAATCGCATTTGGTAACCAAAGGTACTTAATGTTCCTGTACCTGTTCTGTCTTCCTTTTTTACACCATTCTTTAACACATGAGAGAGTAGGTCCAAATATTGCTTCATTGTTTTATTTCTTTAAATTTTGTTAAGTGTTTGAAATTCAGTTGTATTTTATGTTTAGAGATGATAGATTTCCCTAATAGTTGACGTTATGAAGGTTTTGCTAACAGGTTACAAAATTATTCAAATATGAGCAATATAAAAACCTTTAGAATATAAATTAGACCGACTTTAGTAGATAAAAGGAATTATTCGATAGGTTTTCTTTTGATATTCGCTATACTCATTAAATGCTTTATTTAGGACTTTTTCTTCATAGTTGAGCTTTAGCAGGAGGTCTATCCAAATTACCAGGTAGGCCATTAGCCTGAATATGGAGTATTTAGAAATTAAAAGAGCTGTGAATACAATTACAGTTGCAAGGTACATTGGGTGCCTGATAAATGCATAAGGACCTGATTTGATCAAACGTGCTTCGTGTTTTAATTCTGGAACAATATTAATATTATCTAATTTCATAGCCAGAACAGCCCAAAATGCTAATAGGATACCTAGAATTTCAACTGACAGAAGAATTGGTTCAGACGTGAAAACAGGTCCTGTAAACAGCATATATAAAATGCCTCCGAACTGAAAAAATACAAAAGCAAAATTGAGTAGGTACTTTTTAACTTTTTGATTCATTTTAAAGCAGATGATTGTAATAACTCTCTTTTTTTAGTCGATCTATAAGTTCATTTTTATCCTGAAAATTTGAGTTAACAATTTTCTGGTACCATTCTGTTGCTGATGAAAAGTCATTTTTTTCAGCATATATCTGGATAATATTAAGGTAATAGATTCCAAAAGGATAATCAGGATGTTCATTGACAACCATTTTGAATGCTTCTAATGCAAAATCAAGTTTGCCCTTTGCATAATAATCATAACCTAAATTAATGCTTTGATTCATATCAGTATCAAGCACTATTCCTTTAATTGAAAAACAGTACTGATTACAATCTTCAACCAGGGTAACATATTTTTTTGCCCCAATTTTAGGGAAATACAACGAAAAATTTAACACCTCACCAATATAGGTAAACTGGTAATTTGAAGGGCATACAGGAATACCTTCCGATTTTTGCAAACGATATTTTTTCCCAGTTAAAACATCCTGTACAAGAATATTTTTATCAGCACAAAATGAACCTTTATCTATTTGATTTTCAATGGATAAACCAATTATGGTTTCATTTGCGGTATAAGTAATTTTTGTCACCTTCATTGGATGACTTGCTAATGCAAAATTGGGGTTGATTAACTGCTGTGCATAGTTAATGGAGGCTGTAATAATAAATGCAAGCATTAAGCTAATTTTTTTTAATTCTGATATCTCAATTCTCATATTTCAAATCTTCTAAAACAAAAGACCATTGGGCAAAAAATATACCCAATGGTCAAAGATAAAACTATTTTATAAACAATTTTTATTCGCCACCAAAGGTGAAATCTAAACCAATTGCAAAAGCAAGGTTGGTTTTTTCATACTTTTGAGTTGCAGGACCTCCATCATATTCGTATGTTTTAGGAACATAAGCAGTATAATAACCACCTAATTGCAAAGTGAGCATATCATTAATTTTATATGCACCACCCAAGCCAAAAGTATTTGAAGAAAGGCTATATGACAAATCGTCATTATAGATAAGTGGTTTAACCCCTGTTTGAGCATGTAAATAACCTGCACTAACAAGAAGTTGTTCAGAAATATTATATTCAAAACCAAGTCCTAATTCCCAGAAATTGTTATCGATAAAGTCTTCCACTTTGTACTTAACATCGTCACCTGCTTCATTTTCCCTTGTCAAAGTCCATCCTGTACCTTTATCAAAATAAGTATGATACCCAATTTGGGCACTAAAATCGTCAGTGAATTTATAATTCACACCAAATGTAAGTTGAGCAGGTAGGTCTGCGTTCTTTTTCTCACCATCAGGAAACATTTCAATTGGCTGTGCTGTTTCTGTAAATCCAGTAATAAAGCCTTTTCCTTCAACAGTTTTATTAGTGAGTTCCATTTCGGTTTTAAATTCATATTTAATACCAATATTTAATTTGTCTTCCATCAGCGCTAAGTTAACACCTATAATTGGAGTAAAACCATTTCCTGTTTGCTCAACGTCGGCTTCCTGCCCACCAAAAATAATTGAGGCACCTGTTGCTTCTGCGCTTAGTTGAGTATAATTATCTCCTAATCCTGTGTATGTGGCATTAAAATTATCAAAGCCTGTTTGCATTTGAGCAGCTGTCAAACCAGTGGGGTTGCCACCTAGTGCAGTATATCCTGCATTGAGCTGATCAGCCTGAGCTTGAGACAAACTTCCACCTGCAACAAGCTGTGCAAGAGTAAAACCACCTGCATTAGCTGCAATTATAGGATCTAAAGAAGTTGAAGCCAAATCTGCTGAACTCGCAGCGCCGTAATATTGAGCTGCTCCATTTGCCGCATCGGTTGCTAGGCCAGTCATAAAATCATCTGCAGGTACATCTCCACCAGCTGTCTCAAAATTAACATTATTCATTTCTCCAGTGTAAGTATTTTTTGCCCAAACATATCGTCCACCAGCATAGACCGAAATCATATCATTTATGGCGTAACTAATTCCTCCTTGTATTCCAAAATATACAGAAGAACCTTTAAAATTAGCGTTTAGGTTATATCCTGTTACACCAAAATCATTAAGGCTCGAAGCAAGTTCAGCTACTCCGGATTCTATCATTGGAATACCTTTATCGTAAGATGCACTACCACCACCTCCAATTGGAGTAAAACCAAGTGAGAAAGCGAACTTTCCAGTTTTATAGGCAGCGTATAAATCAGGAAAAAATGGAGCACTTACTTTTCCTTTGAACTCAGCGCTATTAAGCTGTTCGTAAGAATTGGTTAAAGTCCTATTCTGGAAAATTGATTGGTTGCTCACGGATAAGTGTAGTCCATCAGACAATTTAGTTAAACCAGCAGGGTTGTAATAAACAGCATCAATGCTTGTGGAAGCATCTCTTACCAGCATTCTGGCCCATGCAGCACTTTGGTTGGTATTGTGCACCAATCCTCCTGCAAAAGCCATATTCATTGCCATGAACATGCCCAAGCACGAAAATAGAATTTTTTTCATAATTTTTATTTGTATTAGGTTTTAAATTTTTATTAAAAATAGGAAGTTCTTATGAAAAAACCAAAGTATATGCATGCATAACTATGTGATTGAGACCGTTATGTTTTTATTTTTGATTTCTAACTGAATGTAAACATGTTAGCAATGTGAGAGTTAAGCATATAAATGTCTGAAAATATTCAATTTTGAAATGCCTGAAAAAAAATGTAAATTGCTTTATCAAACCAAAAACAAAACTCCCATGCTAGAAATTGAAAAACTGTTAGTGAAACCAAATCAAAAAGTAGATTTAAAGAAATATGATCCTAAGTATACAGGAAAATACTTTGAAGATGAAGCGAAAGACAGGTTGAAGAAGAATCGTAAAAAGTTGTCAGAGTTGCAGGAGACTTTTTATGCTGCCAATAAACATTCTTTACTGATAGTTTTACAAGCTATGGATGCAGCTGGGAAAGATGGAGCCATCAGGCACGTAATGTCAGGGGTTAACCCTCAGGGGTGCTCGGTTCATAGTTTTAAGAAGCCATCTGATAATGAGTTAGAACATGGGTTTTTATGGAGGCATTATGTAAAGTTACCGGAGCGCGGACAAATTGGAATTTTCAATCGCTCGCATTACGAGAATGTTTTGGTGACAAAAGTGCATCCTGAATATATTTTATCAGAAAACTTACCTGGCATTAATTCAGTTAAGGATGTGACCCATGAGTTTTGGGAAATGAGGTATGAACAAATCAATAACTTTGAAAAAATTATAGGTGATAATGGAACCATCATCTTAAAATTCTTCCTTCATGTGTCAAAAGAGGAACAGAAAGAGCGTTTTTTAGAACGAATTAATGAGCCTGAGAAAAATTGGAAATTTTCATCAGGTGATATTGAAGAACGCAAATATTGGGATGATTATCAAAAAGCATTTGAAGCAGCTTTGTCTAAAACATCGAAAAAGGATGCACCCTGGTTTATTATACCTGCCGATCATAAATGGTTTTCGCGGATTGCAATCAGCGATATCATAATTCACACTCTTAAAGGGCTCGATTTAAAAGTCCCTGAATTAGATCATAAAGAGAAAGAGCTTTTAAGCAAAGCAAAAGAGGCCCTTGAAAAAGGAGAATAGTTTATCGTTAAGTCGCTGATAATTATCTGTATAATGGCGGTTTCATACTTGTTTATTCGAATACTCGAATTCGTTTGATAGCAGCTAGTTATTAGTTTACACCAACTACAATTTGGCTATATTCGTTCTTTGCACAAAGTAAATTTTTGTTTACTTTGCAATCTTTTAATATTTTTATACATTTGATTCCAACTTGTTTTATTGAGAGGCCATTACTCATTAATAGGAAGAATGGTGATTTTCGTAAGACAAGACTGCATTAAACCTTATGGTTAAAAATAAAACCAGGGTATTGATAATTTTGGTTTAAATATTGTAATGCAATATTATTAGTGTTGAATTTATGTATTTATTTATAGCAGTTTCGATATAATCGGCCATTGTAGATGTTCAAAAAACTTATTGACATACGTAATAATGTTTTAATCAGCAAAAGGCTTAAAGCCCTTGTTGTAATTGTTTCTTTCCTGATAATCTTACTTAGTGCTGTTTCGATTAGTAGTATTTTTAGTATCAATAATAAAATTTCAGAAATCAATGAGGTATACCTAAAAAACATGGTAAAACTCTCAAATCTGATTGAGAATATCTACTCCATCCTTATTGAATCACATATAATTGATGAAAAATCGTTAAGCGATAATGCTATTGATAATGCCTTAAATATTGATCTGCTAGATACTTATCTTGCTGAATATGAGTACTCTTTAGTCGATGAAGCGCAAAAGGCTCAATACGATAATTTTGTGTTGGAGTTTAAGCATTATGTTTCCATTTTAAAAGAAGTAAATTCTTATGAGCTTCAGGGAAATTATGAGAAGGCTAAAGAAGTAAAATCAGGTCATGAACTTGATTCGTTCAAAAAACTCCAGTCGATTATTAAATCAATGATGGAGCGTAATACAGAAGGTCTTCAGGCAGGTAATCAGTTAATTGCAAAATTGAAAAGCAAAGTACTTAATCGCATCTATTTTATTAGTGGGTTATTACTCTTTCTAAGTATCTTTATTTCAGTCTTTTTACTTAAAGATATTGGACTATCTTTAAAGAAACTGGCAAGGAATTTAGCAATACTTAGAAGAGGAGAAATTCCTGAAAAAGAGCTTAGCGAATCGGAAAACGAAATTGGCACCATGGCAGAGTTGGTAAACTCATTAACTGGTAATTTAGCTTCATTAAGCAAATTTGCAAACGACATTAGCAAGGGAAACTATTCTACCGAATACAAACCCGCAGGCGAAAATGATTTATTAGGCAAAGCACTGGTAAATTTGCGTAACAACCTAAACGTTACAAAGGAAGACGATGAAAGAAGGAAGATTGAAGATGAAAGAAGAAACTGGACCAACAAAGGACATGCTTTGTTTGGAGAAATTCTTCGACAAAGATCACAGGGAATTACCCAACTTACTGATGATATAATTAAAAACCTTGTTTATTATCTAAAAGCAAATCAGGGAGGATTGTTTTTAATTAACGATTCTGGTGATATTTCAAAAATAGAGCTTGTTTCAGCTTTTGCATATGACAGGAAGAAGTTTTTTGAAAGAAGCATAAATATTGGTGATGGTCTTATCGGTACGGTTGCCCTTGAGCGAAATACTATTTATCTGAAAGAAATACCTGCAGATTATATCGAAATTGAGTCAGGGCTTGGAGATGCTACACCAAAAAGCTTGCTTATTGTCCCATTGAAGTTTGAAGATGATATTCTTGGAATTGTTGAATTGGCCTCGTTTAAAGAGTTCGAAAAATTTGAAATAAAATTTGTTGAAGAATTGGCGCAAAGTATTGCCTCCACCTTGCTAACTGCTAAAATTAATGCTAGAACCGAGCAATTACTCAACGATTCACAAAAACAATCAGAGGAATTAGCTGCACGGGAAATTGAAGTGAGGCAAAACATGGAGGAAATGCGTGCAACACAGGAGTTAGCACAGCGACGTGAGGCGGCACTTTCTGGAATTATTTCAGCAGTTGATAACACTCTAATGAAAGGGGAGTATGAACTTGACGGCACTCTTATCTCTGTGAACAATAGGCACTTGCAAACAATGGGATACCAGTTAAAGGAAATCAAGGGAAAAAATATTGAGATGTTTATTCCCAAAGAAGAACTTGAGTATTTTAGAAAAGTATGGGCAAGTGTAATTTCTGGAACTCCTCGTCAACTTGAAGTAAAACGGAGAACTAAAACTGGTGAAGAATTGTGGCTAATTAATCAATATACCCCAGTAACTGATGTTTCAGGAAAAATCAGTCGTGTATTGTATTTAGCCCATGATGTTACCAAGTACAAAAAAAGCGAAGATGATTCTACTATACATTTAAAGGAGTTACAAGCGAAGGAGAAAGAACTAGAAGTAAAAGTGAAACAGCTTGACAAGACAGAAGAAGAAGTAAAACTAAAAGGTAACGAACTGAATGGTATCTTAAAAGCTATTGGCTCTGAACAGGTAATTATTGAGTTTGATTTACAGGGAAAAATTCTTAATGCAAATAAGAAGTTTGAAGAGTTAAGTGGAATTAGTTTAGTAAAACTAAAAGGAAATTCATTAGAAAAGTTGTTTAAGTTTGACAAAACGAAAGAAGAGCTTGATGCAATAATAGCTAAAGCTGTTTCTGGCGACACTGTCACTGCTGTAAACCAGTATATGGTATCTGATAACAAAACATTTTGGTTAAAAGAGTATTATATCTCGGTTCTTGATTCAAAAAAGCTGCCATTTAAAATAATATCAATTGCAATAGATATTACTAAATTAAAGGAAGAAGAAATAAAAAACACTAACTTGCAAAAAGAGTTAGAAAATGCCTCAAAAATAAAAGAAAAGGTTACAGAATCTAAGCCTGAGGATATAGAAAATAAGGTGATTGTTGAGAGAACTGAACAATTATTTCCAAAAGTTGAGTTGGATAAGGATTTAAATTTTATCAAAATCAATAATTTGTTCTCAAAACAGTTTAATTTCTCATTAAAAGAATTAAAAGGAAAACCGTTAACAAGAATTATCACATCAAAAGAGACGGAAGAACTTTATGCTATGCTTGATGGTTTAAAAGTTGGGCGTGTAGAACAATTGGATGTTGAAATAGCTGATAAAGAAAAGAAAACAAAAGCATATAATCTAAAACTTATCCCTCTTGGCGAAGTAGAAATTGAAAAAGTCGTAATTTTCTTTATTGAAAGCGGTCTTGAGACGAAAGAAATTAGTAAGGAAGATAAATTATCAAAAGAGGAGCTAAAAGCAAAAACAGAGGAACTGAAAAAAATAGAAAGTAAAATAAACCAACTAAAAAAACAATCAGAGAAATTAACTGATGAATATTTGGGTTCCGATGTTGACAAACTTTATAATCAATGGCTTGGTAGGATTAAAGGAGAGGACTGATTATAATTTATGGGTTATTAATAGTTAAAATAGAACAATATACTTTTTTGGTCAAAATTTTGCTGTAAGAAAAGAAATTAATAGAATGTCAAATACAACACCTGATAAAAATAACAATATCGACTCATTTTACAGTGATGAGTTTGGTAGATCTATTTTAAAGGGGTTCTCCATAGCCGAAATAACTTTTTATGGAGTGCTTGCAGGATTTGTTTTTCCTGTAATAGCATGGTCATACGATTTCTTTTTCAATGGAGTATCGTTATCAGGTGTATGGAAAATGCATTTGAATAACCCGCTTCATTTCATCATAGATTCTGCACCTATTGTGCTTGGTATAGCTATTTATATCATTTCAAAAAGGACAATGAGCAGAAGACAATACCTGCAACAAATCATTCTGGAAAGGAACAAGGTGATTCAGCGAAATGCCGAATTGGCAAATCGTATTGGAAAAGGTGAGTTTGATGTCAAAACCGACCATATTGATGAATCTGATAAACTTGGAAAAGCTCTTTTATTGATGCTTAACAACTTGAAAGATACATCAGTAAGAGAGGCTGAACAAACTTGGATTGCCAGAGGTAAAGAAAGTGTATCTGATGTATTGCGTCAGCAAATTAATATTGCTGATTTAGCATTTAATACCCTGGTCAGTTTAATTGATTATACGGAGATAGTTCAAGGAGCTTTTTATGTATATGATGATGAGAAAGAAAAGCTAGTCAATATTGCTACATATGCTTACGGAAGGAAAAAGTATGTAAATCAGGAATTTAAAATTGGACAGGGACTTGCAGGTCAGGCTGCATTTGAAAAAGATCTCATTTATAGAACAGAAATACCAGATAGCTATGTTACCATAACATCAGGAATCCTTGGAGATAAAAAACCAAGTTCAATTTTAATTACCCCATTGATAAGTGATGAAAAGCTTCAAGGTGTTATTGAGCTGGCATCTATTTACGAAGTAATTCCGAAGAAAACCATCTCTCTTATTCAAGAAATGAGTGGCATCATTGCACAAACGCTATTTAATTTGAAAGTTAATTCCAGAACCGAACATTTACTTGAAGAATCACAAAAGTTGGCAGCAACTTTGAAGAAGAACGAAGAAGTGTTGAGGCAGAATGCCAAAGAAATGAAGCATACCCAGCTTGAGTTACAGCGATCTAACCGAAACCTTGAAGCACAAATTGAAGAGGTGGAGAAGGGGCAAAAAAGGATTCATTCTTTACTGGAAAATGCTTCTGAGGTTATATCAATTTACGATAAACAAGGGATTGTTCAATATGTTAGTCCATCAGTGAAAAGAATATTAGGTTACGAGATGGATGAAATGCTTGGTACGAACAGGTTTGAAAGAGGAGAGTCAATTTTATTTGATGTTTTTAAAGAATTGCTTGAAAACCCTGAAATTACAAAAACATTTGAATATAGGTACGAAAAAAAGAATCATGGTATAGTTTGGCTCGAAACCACAGGTAGAAATCTTATTGATAACCCTGCAATTGCTGGTATCATATTCAATACCAGGGATATAACAGTAAGGAAAGTTGCGGAAGAGGCTCAACGGATGAGTGGTGAAATGCAAGCCCTGTCTGAGAACTCTCCTGATATGATAGTTCGATTAAATCCCGAAGGACAATTTTTCTACGCCAATCCAATTGTAGAAAAGCTTACTGGAGTTCCAAGAGCCGGACTAAAACAAAA
Organism: Bacteroidales bacterium; assembly: GCA_050296515.1. Classification (GTDB taxonomy): domain Bacteria; phylum Bacteroidota; class Bacteroidia; order Bacteroidales; family NBLH01; genus NBLH01. The sequence continues at coordinate 77,739 of JBNKRJ010000046.1, forward strand.
AAAGATATCTGAAATTCAGTTTAATCCTGAGATTATTGAATTCTTTACTGAGGGAATTGATAATGTAAAGTTAACCAAGAGAAAGTATGAAAGCGAAAAGATGCTTCCAACTGTTGAAGGTAAAAGAATAATGCAGGTAAATGTTATTCCTGAATTTAATAAGAACCACGATGTTGAAACCATCCTTTTTGTGGCACACGATATCACTGAAAGAAAAAGTATTGAGCTGGAGATTGAAAAGAAAAACAAGGACATTACTGAGAGTATAAATTATGCCCAGAGAATCCAATCTGCAATTATACCAGATACCAAATTGATTAAACAATTTATACCCAATTCATTTATATTTTATAAGCCAAGAGATGTTGTAAGTGGAGACTTCCCATGGTTTTTTCCTCATAGAGACTATTTGTATATTGCTGCTGTTGATTGCACAGGGCATGGAGTACCTGGGGCACTTCTTTCGTTTATTGGCTACTTCCTGTTAAATAGCATTGTTGATCACGATAGAGCACATTCAGCTGGTGAGGTACTTGATATGTTACATAACGGGGTGCGAAGAACGTTAAGGCAGGATGCTGATGATGCCAGTGCAAGAGATGGAATGGATATTGCACTTTGTAGAATTAATTACAATAAAAAAGAATTGCAGTATGCAGGGGCGCATCGCCCACTTTATTATCTAAGTGGCGATCAAGTGGAACAATATAAAGGCAATAGTAAAGCAATTGGAGGTATTCCGCCCCGAAGAAAAGAAGAAGACGAATTTACAACTTATACAATAAATTATAAACCTGGCGACAGAATTTACTTTTTCTCAGATGGTTTACCGGACCAAATTGGCGGTGATTCAGGAAGAAAATACCAGGCCAGAAGAATTCGGGATGCAGTTCAAAAATATCAAAAAATGTCTATGGAAGATGTTGGTAAGTTTTTTGTGGAGGATTTTAGAGACTGGAAAGGAGATCAAAAACAGATAGACGATGTTTTACTGATAGGAATAGAGTTTTAGTCTTAAATAAATATAAAAAACACATTATTGAAAAAATACATATATAAATAGGTAATATAATGTTAATCAATTGTTTGTGTTTTAGGTTGAAAAATTGAAATAGTAAAGATTATAAAAAGAGGAAGATCGAAAATTTAATAATTCCTATTATTTTTATAGTTTAGAGAAAATTAATATCTTAGTTTAAAGTAAAAAGTGTTATTTTTGATGACAAAATAATAAGTAATCTTTAATTAGAAGTATTACATTATTATCCAATAATTTGATTATGGCCAATTTAAAAGACAAAAAGGAATCATTGGACTTTGTGTATGACTTTTATGTTAAGATGAAAAAGAATAACATTAATCTGGCCTACGAGGGAGAAATCACGCACCAGATTACGAAAGCTTTTACATCATTGACAGAGAGTAGTTTGGCTAAAGAAGATGACTTTAACACAGTTCAAAAGAAAGTATTCCACGTAATGGTTGAATGCCTGCAAAATATTAGTAAGCATGCAGAAAACCGTAATAACATTATTACCTCGAAAGATGGCCGGGGCATTTTTATGATCAGTAAAGATGAATCGGAATATAATGTGACAACAGGCAATGTTATTAATAACGATAAAGTACCAAAGCTTCGTGATATGCTTGAAAACATTAACAGCCTTGATAAAGATGGGCTGAAGTTATTGTACAAGCAGCAGATGCGTGAAGGAAGACTCTCAGACAGAGGTGGTGCAGGACTTGGTTTCATTGATATAGCAAGGAAAACAGGACAGAAATTAATATATAGCTTTTTAAAAATTAACGAGGAACGTTCATTCTTTGTTTTAACTTCAACTATTTCAAGACTAAAATCATAAACAATTTTTATTATGCAAGCGATTAAGATTAAAGGCTCAGACGATACTCCAAATGTAATTCTTGATAAAGACAATGCTATCTTTGAAATTTCAGGACGTTCGTTACCAGAAGACGTTGCTGCTTTTTACGAGCCAATTCTCGATTGGTTAGATGAATATTCTGAAGATCCATTAGAAAAAACCGTTTTTAATTTTAAACTGGAATATTTTAATACAGCTTCATCAAAATTGCTTCTCGATGTTTTATTGAAACTCGAAGATATGTATGACGATGGTAAAGATATTCTTGTAAGATGGCATTTTCCTGATGATGATGAGGATATGGAGGAAGCAGGAGAGGAATATGCTGATATAGTGGAGGTTCCATTCGAGCAGGTTAGCTACACTATCGACTAAACCCGGTGTCTCATAAAATCATTGAAAACTTAGAAATTAACTAAATGAGTGAGGAAATATTAAAGGCATTAATGCAGCTTTTTTCTATTATTGCAAGACAAGATGAGGGTGTTGAGCACAATGAGTTGGCCTTTGTTGAAAGTTTCCTTAAATCACAGTTAAAAGAAGATGATGTAAAAGAATACCTGGGGCAGTTTAAAACCCAGGCAGGCTATGGCGAAGAACAGAAAAGTGGACGGCTTGTTGCTGTTAATGAATCTGTTAGGGTGCTGGGTATTTGCCGAAAAATTAACAAGCGTCTTGATCAAAAGCAGAAAGTTGTTGTTCTTGTTAGGCTTTTCGAATTGGTAAATGCAGATAAAAAGTTCTCCGATCAACGAATGGCAATTATAAGAACAGTTGCCGAAGTATTTAAATTTTCAAGCGAAGAATATAAAAGTATCGAACGCTTTGTTACAGAAGATGAGTTAACAAACCTGGATGATGCATCGATACTTATCATTAACGACCGTGATTTTGCTGGTACTTTTAGTCGACATATTTTAACCGAATCGCTTCATGGAAACATATTAATACTTCGGGTTAAAAGTACAGAGCTTTACTTCTTAAGATATACCGGAAAGCAAGATATATTTTTAAACGGGCTTGGTGTATACAATAACCGAATTTACCTTTTTGCTACAGGTAGTACAATTAAGCTTCCTAAAGGGAAACCAGTGTATTACAGTGATGTAGTATCAAAGTATTTATCAGATATTAGTACTACAAAACTAAGTTTTAATGTAAGAAATGTTAGTTATAAATTTCCAACAGGAAATTTAGGGCTCAGAGATATTAGTTTTTCTGCTACACAGGGAAAACTTGTTGGAATAATGGGGGCAAGTGGTGCGGGAAAAACCACTTTATTGAATTTATTATCTGGTATTACAGGACCTTCAGAGGGAGCTGTTATTATCAATGGAATTAATTTTCATGAAGAGCATGAGAAACTTGAAGGAGTTATTGGGTACATTCCTCAGGATGATTTGTTAATTGAAGAATTGACGGTTTTTCAGAACCTATATTATAACGCAAAACTTTGTTTCAGAGATAAAAGCGAGGAGGAGATTGTTGAGCTAGTAAATAAGACACTTAGAAATCTTGGATTATTCGAAAGGAAAGATTTGAAGGTGGGCTCACCAATGAATAAAATGATTAGCGGCGGTCAGCGTAAGAGATTAAATATTGCCCTGGAGCTAATTCGAGAACCTTCGATTCTCTTTGTTGATGAACCAACTTCTGGATTGTCATCAAGGGACTCCGAAAATGTGATGGATTTATTAAGTGAATTAACTTTAAAAGGGAAGTTAATTTTTGTTGTTATCCACCAGCCATCTTCTGACATTTATAAAATGTTCGACAGCATGATCATCCTTGATCAAGGCGGACATATGATTTATTATGGCAATCCGGTTGAAGCAATTGTTTATTTTAAACAGATTGATAACCAGATTAATAGCGAAGTTGGAGAGTGTCCTACTTGTGGTAATGTAACACCAGAGCTTATTTTTAATATTGTTGAAGCACAAGTAGTAGACGAATTTGGGCAATATACCAATACAAGAAAAGTTGCAGCAGAAAAATGGGATGAACATTATCGAATTCATCGTAACGAAGAAGAATTATTAGTAGATGATGTTGAAGAAGAGCCACCAAGGGGCTTGCATATTCCAAAATGGTTAAAGCAGCTTAAGATTTATACTGTACGGGATGTTTTATCCAAGATAAGTAATACACAATATATTGTGCTCAACTTGTTAGAAGCGCCATTGTTAGGTTTTATTTTATCTTATATCATCCGTTATATAGCCGATCCCCATTCTTCGGTTTATATCTTCTTCGATAATGAAAATATACCACCCTATATTTTTATGAGTATAGTGGTTGCATTGTTCCTGGGATTGACAGTGAGTGCTGAGGAAATTTTTAGAGATAGAAAAATATTAAAGCGGGAGAAATTCCTGAATTTGAGTAGATCTGCATACCTTTTCTCAAAAATTGCTATCCTGATAACTATTTCAGCTATTCAGGCAATACTATTTGTTTTGGTCGGTAATTCTATTTTGGGTATTGCAGATATGTATTTTGAGTACTGGATCGTTCTCTTTAGTACTTTCGTTTTTGCTAATATGATGGGTCTTGTTATTTCTTCAACTTTCAACTCTGCTGTAACCATATACATATTAATACCTTTGTTAATGATTCCTCAAATGGCACTGGGTGGAGCAATGTTTAGTTTTGATAAGCTAAACAGGGCTTTAGGTTCAGTAGGAACGGTTCCTCTTATCGCTGAAGTTATGGCCTCACGCTGGGCTTATGAAAGCTTAATGGTACATCAATTTATTGATAGTAGATATCAAAAAGTCTATTACCAAATTGATTATGATAAAGAAAATGCTAATTATAATACAGTTTATTATTATCCTGAGTTAAAAAATATAATGTCTGAGAATCTTGAAATGATAGATGATTATGGTATTGATAATGACTCAGTTAATGAAATCTTAGAGGATAATTTTGCATTGCTGAGGAATGAATTGGGGAAAGAGTCAAAGAGATTACCAGAAATGCCGTTTGAAGATTATGATTTACTAACCATAAAGACTTTTAATGAAGATGCAGCTAAGGAGATTGAGCAGCATATTGATGATTGGGATAACTTTTTTGGGAAAGTATTTTACAAAGCGGATAACAAAAAACAAAAAGTAATTAATTACTTAGATGAAAAGGAACCTGGTTACACCAGAAATCTGAGAAAAAATTACAACAATGAAAAACTTGAAGACATTGTAACCAATGCATATGAAAAGAATAAAATACTTAGGTATAAAGATAATCTGATAAGACAATATAAACCCATTTACCATGATCCGGACAATTTTGGAGGTATTGGTGTCAGAACTCATTTTTACGCACCAAGAAAAGTATTATTTGGAAGCTATTTTGATACTTTCTGGTTCAATGTTATTGTAATTTGGTTAATGTCAATTTTACTATATATTCCATTATACTATGATCATCTTAAAAAAATCATTGAATTTTTTGGTGGATTTGATTGGGAAAGGCTTGTATTTTGGAAAAAAAGCTAATAATTGTTGAAGTTTTTGATTAAAATAGATAAGGTTTTTTTACTTATTTATTTTTAATATCTTTGAAAAATAATCATTACATTTGAATAAATATCGCAACTGGCAAAGCATGATTAAGAACAGTTTATATTATATTTTATTTGGTTTTTTTGCTTTAATTCTGATAAAGTGCAACGGTGGTGGAAATGGTAAGGATCCATTGAATGGTCTTGACTCTATTATGAACGAAGATGATAAAGTGGTAGTATCAGAGGCTGAAATTGATGATATTATTCAAAGTCTACCTTCTCCGGCTGAAATGGCTGCTCTGATTGAGTCATTAGGTGTACCTTTTTCAAAGAATTATTTGGCATCACCAGAACAGGCTGATGATTACGATACTAACTTTAAAAAAGCTCTTGGTCTAGGTATTTTAAGTGCCGATTTGGGGTATCTAAATGTATATGCACAAACTAATGAAAGTGTCAATTATTTGGCAACTATCAGAAAGATATCTGATGACTTGAATGTTGGCCAGTTTTTTGATTTTCAGACTCTTAAGAGGCTTGCTTCCAGTAATGAAAACATGGACTCGTTGATGTTTTTATCACAGAACAGCTTTAGAGAAATGGATACACACCTTAGAAAAAACAATAGAAGCAATTTAAGTGCTTTGGTTGTAACAGGTGTGTGGATGGAAAGTATGTACTTTCTTACTCAAATAGTAAGAGATGGTACTGACAGCAAAGATTTGATAGATCGGATTGGCGAGCAGAAAATAATTCTGGAGATGCTAAATAAAGTGTTGCAAGTATATAAGGTTCAGGATAAAAATTTTAAAGATCTTGCAGAATCTTTTGATGAACTGCAAACTACTTATGATGGGGTTAACATTGAAGTAATTCCTGGAAAAGTTACAGTAGTTAATATTGATGGCATTGATGTTGTAACTACTACTACAAAAAGTATTGTAACAATGCCCGATGGGCAGTTAGATGCAATAATCAATTTGGTTGAAAAAATTCGTAATAAATTAATCTCTTTATAATATGAACAGAGTAATTTTTTCTTTAATATTTATCGCGTTCATAATTGGTGTAGCAGGTGAAAAGGCAAACGCTCAATGTAAGCAGCAGGTTGTTTATAATTGTGCTACTAATAATGGAAAAGCAATCTACCTTCGTGATTTTAATACGAAATTAAGGAAAGGGAAAGATGGCGAATCAGGTACAAAATGGGCAGTTGTGTTAAATAAAGGAACACACTATCGTTTTAATTTATGTGCTCAGAGTGGTTTTGAAAAGAGCGTTATACTTACACTATTTGATGCAAAGCATCCTGAAAATCAAGAATTTTATGCTCAAACAAAATCTACAGGAGATCCAAAAACTGATAATCGTTTTGATTTTATTTGTCAAAAGTCTGGTACCTATTATGTTTCTATCAGGTTTAAACCTGAAATAGCTGGTAAGAAATCTTGTGCAGTTGGGGTATTATCATTTGTCGGAAAAAGCAAATAATAAATTATAGTACTTTATTAAGAAGAAAATAAGCTTTTTACTTTACTTTTTGTAAGAAGGTAAAAAGCTTATTTATATTTATAGATATTTCTTTAACAGCATTTTCATTTCAAGCTGCAACTCAAAAGCCTGTTTTCTTGCCATATTTGCAAAGTTTGCATCCGTTCCTGCAAAAATAATTCCGCGCGAAGAGTTTACTAATAAGCCACAACTTTTATTCATTCCATATTTCGCTACTTCTTCCAAACTTCCTCCTTGCGCTCCTACGCCAGGTATCAGAAGAAAGTGATGAGGAATGATTTTTCTAATCCTTTTTAGATGATTAGCCTGAGTTGCGCCTACTACATACATCATATTCTCTTTTGTTCCCCAGTCAATCGATTTTCGAATTACTTGTTCATAAAGATACTCTTGAGAATCTGGTAGATAGTTGAACTGAAAATCTTTCGAGCCTTCGTTTGAAGTTAGAGCCAGCAGAATTGCCCATTTATTCTTAAAAGATAAAAAAGGACGAACAGAGTCAACTCCCATGTAGGGTGCTATGGTAATCGCATCACAACCTAATTCTTCAAGAAAAGCCTTAGCATATTGTTCCGATGTATTTCCAATATCTCCTCGTTTTGCATCAGCTATAATGAGCATTTCGGGATAGTTCTTTAAATAGTCAATAGTCTTTTGTAGACTTATCCAGCCCTTTATTCCCTGGCTCTCATAAAATGCAGTATTTATTTTGTAAGCTACAACTAAGTCTTGTGTAGCATCAATTATTAGCCTGTTAAACTCAAATACGGGATCCTCTTTCTCTTTAAGAAATGAAGGAATTTTTTCAATTTGGCTATCAAGACCAATACATAGAAAAGTTTCTTTTTTTACAATCTCAATCGCTAAGTCAGTATATGTCATTTTTTAGAAATTAGAATTTGGAAATTAGAATTTAGAAATCAGAACAACGTTCTAATTTCTAATATACTAATTTCTTTATGATTATGCATCTACTTCACTTTCTTTTAATCGTTCTGCATTTTCTGCTATTTGCAGTTTGTCTATAATTTCGCCAATGTCTCCATTAACAATATTTGGTAAATTATACATGGTCAGGTTTATTCGATGATCAGTTACACGGCCTTGCGGATAATTATATGTCCTGATTTTTGCAGAGCGATCACCGGTTGAAACCATTGTTTTACGCTTTGATGCAATCTCGTCCATATATTTCTGATATTCAAGATTATAGAGTCTTGTTTTCAATTCTTTCATTGCTTTATCGAGGTTCTTTAACTTCGATTTTTGATCCTGACAAGTAACAACAATTCCTGATGGTATGTGTGTAAGTCGAATAGCTGAATAAGTTGTGTTTACAGACTGTCCGCCTGGTCCGGATGAGCAGTATTCATCTCTTTTGATATCTTCAGTCTTTAATTCAACATCAAACTCCTCTGCTTCGGGTAATACAGCTACTGTTGCAGCCGATGTATGAACCCGTCCCTGGGTTTCTGTTTGTGGGACTCTTTGGACTCGATGAACTCCTGATTCATATTTTAAAATGCCGTAAACGCCATTTCCTTCAACACTAAAAACAATTTCTTTGTATCCTCCAGAAGTGCCCTCTGAAATATTTGAAATGCTTGTTTTCCAGCCTTTCGACTCGCAGAACTTCTGATACATTCTAAATAAATCTCCCGCAAATATACTTGCCTCATCGCCACCTGTTCCTGCCCTGATTTCTACAATGGCATTCTTGCTATCCTGGGGATCTTTGGGAATAAGTAAAAGTTTAATTTCTTCTTCCAAATTTGGAACTTGCTCATTCAATTCTTCAAGCTCTTCTTTAGCCATTTCTTTGAGCTCTGGATCATCCTCAGTAGCCAGTATTTCCTTTGAAGATTTAATGTTACCAAGAACATTTTTATATCTTTTATATACCTCAATAAGTGGTTCTAGTTCTTTGTATTCCTTATTTAACCTGACATATCTTTTCATGTCAGCAATAATATCCGGATCGGTAATTTGCTGACCAATTTCGTCGAAGCGAATTTTAACACCCTCAAGTTTTTCTAATAATGTATTTTGATCCATAATTGTATAAGTTGAATATTCTAATAAAATAATAAAAGGCCGGCTTAGTTTAGAATAAACCAAGTTAGTGGAATTTATTGCGATGTAATATGTGGCTTTTTGTAAACATCGCTACAAAAGTAGTGTTTTTTTAGTAAAAGAAATTACCAAATTCGCTTTTAATTGTAAGGTGTTTATGCTTAGCACTTTCAATTCGTCCAATTAACTGGGCATCAACTCCAAAGTTTCTGGAAATAGCAATAATATCATCTGCAATTTCTGGCTTCGTATAAATTTCGTAACGATGCCCCATGTTAAAGACTTTGTACATTTCCTGCCACTCTGTTTTTGACTCCTCCTGTATTATCTTAAATAATGGTGGTACCGGGAACATATTGTCCTTAATAACATGCAGGTTATCAATAAAATGCAATACTTTTGTTTGTGCTCCACCGGAACAGTGAACCATACCATTAATATCTTTTCTGTATTTCTTAAGCACTTCATTAATAATTGGGGCATAGGTTCTGGTTGGTGAGAGAACCAATTTCCCAGCATCTAAATTCAAGTTTTCTATCTGATCTGTGAGCTTATATGAACCTGCATAACATAGTTCTTCAGGAACTTGTGGGTCAAAGCTCTCCGGGTATTTTTTTGCAAGATAATGAGCAAATACATCATGTCTGGCCGAAGTTAAGCCATTACTTCCCATACCTCCATTATATTCCTTTTCATACTTGGCTGTACCAGAGGAAGATAGTCCTATAATTACATTGCCTGCAGCGATTTTATCATTACTGATAACATCTGCTCTTTTCATTCTGGCAGTGACTGTCGAATCAACAATTATTGTTCTTACCAAATCCCCTACATCTGCTGTTTCGCCACCCGTTGAAAAAATATTTACACCCATTTCTCTCAATTCGGACAATAACTCTTCTGTTCCGTTAATTATAGCTGAAATTACTTCACCTGGAATTAGGTTTTTGTTGCGGCCAATGGTTGACGATACTAAAATGTTGTCAGTGGCACCAACACATAATAAATCATCAACGTTCATGATTAGGGCATCCTGGGCTATTCCTTTCCAAACCGAAAGATCTCCAGTTTCTTTCCAATAAAGGTAGGCAAGAGAAGATTTTGTTCCTGCACCATCAGCATGCATAATATTGCAATACCCAGGATCTCCTGCAAGAATATCTGGTATTATCTTGCAAAAAGCCTTAGGATATAATCCTTTATCGACATTTTTAATTGCTGCATGTACATCCTCTTTTGATGCTGAAACACCTCGTTTTTGATACCTTGAATCTGCCATAATCTTAAAATCTGCTGCAAAGGTAAAATTTTCTTTTTAGGGTAATAATATTAATTTATTCTTGTCCGAAATGTTGATTTCTCAAATTAATTTTTAGAAGGGCGTACCCGATTCATTATAAGCTGTTTTAATAACCTTAAATTCTGTCCTTCTGTTCAATTCATGAGCACTTTCTTTTTGTTCATCATTAGGAAGGTTCTTAATAAATTCTTCAGTCAAAACATCACCCTCGTTTAAGAAGCTATATTTGGCTGCTACTTTTTTTGTGAGCTTTCTTGGAGAAGACTCTCCATAACCTTTAGCAATAAGTCGTTCTGCTTTTATTCCCTTTTTTATCAGATAAGAAACTACAGATTGAGCTCTACCTTGCGATAATGTCTGGTTATATTCTTCAGTACCTCTAAAGTCAGTATGTGCAGATAATTCGATTGTAATATTTGAGTTAAGGTTTAGAATCTCAACCAGTTGATCTAAAGCAACCATTGATTCAGGACGAAGAGCTGTAGAGTTGTAATCGTACTGAATATTTTCTACAACAATTGCAATATCAACCGGTGACATAAATATTTCTACTACCAAATCTGTGCTTTTTGTAAGACCTTTTGTTGATTCAGAAGCTTTTCCTTTTAGAAATCCTTGCTTACTGGTTGTGACTATGTAATCAGTTTCAGGTTTAATTCTAAACTTGAAACCTCCATCTGTACCAGAATTAGTTTCCAATGATGTACCATCGCTTCCTTCAAGTTTTACATTTGCCTGACTAATAATAGCATCATTTGCATCGTTTCTCACAGTTCCTTTTAAGGTAAATATTAGGTCAGGTAATTCAAAGGAGTATATATCATCATTTCCCTTTCCGCCTGGGCGCGTAGAAGAAAAATAACCTCGTTGATTTTTACCATCAAATACAATCCCAAAATCATCTGAAGGTGAATTGATTGGAGGTTTCATATTAACAACTAAAGGTCTTCCATTGTCATCTTGAGTAAGCTTATAAATATCTAACCCACCAAGACCAATATGACCATTTGATGCAAAATATAAATCACCTTCTTCGCTTACATAAGGGAACATTTCATCTCCAACAGTATTCACAGGAGAGCCTATGTTTTTTGGTGTTCCCCATGGCTGCCCTCTCGAAGCTCTTGTTGATTTCCAAATGTCTTTACCTCCGGCACCACCTTCCCATTCTGTTACAAAATAGAGTGTTAGTTCATCCGGAGAAATGGCGGGGTGCCCAACAGAAATACTACTATCAGGTATTAATTGAACCAATTCTGGCTGTGACCATCCTGAGCCTGTATAATTTGAATAATAAATCTGGCATCCAAGTGCTTCATTCTTAATTGCTTTACAAGATGTGAAATAGATATCGCTACCATCCATATTAATTGAGCAAGCACCTTCGTCAAAAACTGTATTTATGTCTCCATTTGCAGGAACAGGCTCGTTCCACTTTCCTTTTCTATCCCGCATAGTAAAGAAAATATCTGCAAAATTTTGTCCTGAATTGCTGTTGAATTTATCTCCAACGCCTCCTTCCCTGGTGCTTGTGAAATAGATGATTGAATTATCTTTAAAAAATTCTGGTCTGTAATCACTTTGTTTTGAGTTGATCTCCTTCATGTTAACTACTTCGTAGCGCTCAGGATTATCAATCCATTTTAAGGCCAACTCGCACGATTCCATTCCATCTTTACCTCTGGGATCGTCTGGGACCAAATCTTTAAATTGTTCGTAGGTTACCTTTGCATCCGCATATTTTTCATTCATTTTCATAGCATCTGCCAAATAGCATACTGCCATTGGATCCTGATAGCGGTTTTTTACTGCCCTGTTATACCATTTTTCAGCTTTCCTCGGTTCGTTCATTTTACGGTAACATTCGCCAAGTTTAAATGCTATTTCAGCCTTAATAACTTTTGATTTAGCTTTGCTGTATAGCTTTGTGTATTTTTCACTGGCTTTAAAATATTCACCAGCGCTAAAAATATCATCTACTTTTTTTATTTTCTTACTCTGTGCTTGTAAGAAGTTACTTGCCGAAAAGAAAATAATCAGGATTATAATCGAATTTAATGTTCGCATTGTATTTAATGTTTCACTCGTTTGATTTTTAATTATTTTGCTGATAATGTGTGAATTATCCTGATTAAATTGCCTTTCATTCATTGATTTTTCAGATTGTAAATCATGGATATTTTACACGTTATAATTGATAAACAAATATACGATTAATTTATTTTATCAAAAGGTGAAAAACTTTTACGAAAGAACAAAACTTGAGAAAATAAAAAAGACCTGCTGAATAAGGCAGGTCTCTAGAAATGAACTTAAAATAATTAGTTAAATAATAACTCTCGGTATTTTGGTAAAGGCCAGATTTCGTCGTCAACAATTAATTCAAGTTTGTCAATACTATATCTGACTTTTTCAAGATAAGGCTTAACATTTTGTTCATAAGCAATACCTTTTTCAGTAGTATCTTCAATTTTATTAGCTACTTTTCGTGCTTCAATCATTTCCGAAACTAGTTTTTTTATGTTTGTTATGTGCTCAGAAATTGTTTTAATTACGTCAAGTCTTTCACCTGCCAGTTCTTTATAATCTTTATCATTGAACAGTTCTTTTAATCCCTGAACATTCTTGATTAGAGTAGATTGATACTTAACGCAAGTTGGAATGATATGATTGATTGCCAAATCTCCCAGAACTCTCGCTTCAATCTGGATTTTCTTGGTCCAGTTCTCCACTCGAACTTCATATCTTGCTTCAATTTCTCTTTTTGTTAAGACATTATTCTTTTCGAAAATTTCTATTGCGCTGTCTTCAAGATACGCTCCGTAAGCTGGAATAGCTTCTTTTATATTTGTTAAACCTCTTTTTGCAGCTTCTTCTTCCCACTCTTTGCTATATCCGTTACCTTCAAACCTGATTTTTTTAGAAGCTTTGATATAATCTCTTAACACTTGGAAAATAGCTTCATCTTTTTTCAGTCCTTTATCAATTAAAGCATCTACTTCAGTTTTGAACTCTTTTAACTGGTTTGCAACAATAGTATTTAATACAATCAAAGGAGAAGCACAGTTTTCTGAAGAACCAACAGCACGGAATTCAAATCTGTTTCCAGTGAATGCAAATGGAGATGTTCTGTTTCTGTCTGTGTTATCTAATAAAATTTCAGGAATTTTGCCAACATTTAGCTTGATAGCTGTTTTTTCTTCCGGAGACATTTTTCCGTCTGGAACTGAAACTTCCAGATCATCAAGCATTTGAGTTAATTTTTTCCCGATAAATGCAGAGATAATTGCCGGAGGAGCTTCGTTAGCACCTAGTCTGTGCTGATTACCAGCTGACATAATACTTGCTCGAAGAATATCTGTATTATCATGAACAGCTTTTAAAGTATTGATTAAGAAAGTCAAAAACTGCATATTCTTTTTAGGTGTTTTACCTGGAGATAATAGATTTACACCAGTGTTTGTAGCCATTGACCAGTTGTTATGTTTTCCAGAACCGTTTACTCCAGCAAATGGTTTTTCGTGTAATAATACTTTTAGGTTATGTCTTTGAGCAACTTTTTGCATTATGTCCATTAGAAGCTGGTTATGATCTACTGCTAAATTTGCTTCTTCAAAAATTGGAGCACATTCAAATTGGTTTGGAGCTACCTCGTTGTGACGAGTTTTAAGTGGAATTCCTAATTTATGAGCTTCAATTTCCAGGTCCATCATAAATGCAGATGTTCTTGGTTTAATGGAACCAAAATAATGATCATCCAGCTGTTGATCTTTAGATGCGCTGTGTCCCATTAATGTTCTTTTGGTTAGGCTTAAGTCTGGTCTTGCCTGGTAAAGTGCGTTATCAATCAAGAAATATTCTTGCTCCCATCCAAGGGTTGCAATAACTTTAGTTACATTTTTATCATAATACTGACATACTTCAACAGCAGCTTTATCTAATTCGTTTAATGCTTTTAGTAAAGGAGTTTTGTAGTCAAGTGCTTCGCCTGTATAGGAAATAAATACTGTAGGAATACATAAAGTGTTACCAGTTACAAAAGCTGGTGATGAAGGATCCCACGCAGTATAACCTCTTGCTTCAAATGTGTTTCGGATACCACCACTTGGGAAACTCGATGCATCAGGTTCTTGTTGTGCTAATAACTTGCCATCAAAACTTTCAAATGTTTCGCCTGCAGGCGTCATGTCAAAGAAGGCGTCATGTTTTTCTGCAGTAGCATCAGTTAATGGATGAAACCAGTGTGTGTAATGAGTTGCTCCTCTGCTGATAGCCCATTCTTTCATTCCTGCAGCTACCTGATCTGCAATTTTTCTATCAATTCCAGTTCCTTCTTCAACAGACTTAATAACACTGTTGTAGGCTTCTTTTGATAGATACTTCTTCATTTTTGAACTATCAAAAACATTAATTCCAAAATAATCTGAAGCTTTGTTTGAAGGATACTCAATTGATAGTGCCTGTCTTGAAAAAAGTTCTTTTAATGCGTCAAATCTGATTTTTGCCATAATTACCTTGTTTAAAATTTAACTTGTTGTGGCAAAACTATAAAAAAAATCAAACACCCCTTTAATTTTTTGATGTTTTTTGACGAAAAAAAGTGTTTTTTGTCTGTGTTATTTTAATTCTTGATGGTTGTCGGTGATATTTGTTGGTTTGTAATAAAAGTGGGTTTTTTTTATGGGGGTTATTCATTATCCTTTTTTAATGAATCAAGATATTTATTTTTATCCGCTCCAAATGCTTCAATGTTACCATTTTTTATTTTATAGGTAGCTTGTTCACCAACTACTTTTGAAAATAGTACTTCGCATTCACTATCGTTTTCATCTATCATAATAACTCTTGCAAGGTTTGAGTTTATGGCTGATACCAAGTTCTCGTGACAAATTGGGCAAAAGAAACCTACCATTTCACCTTTTTCATATTGAATCAGGTCGTGTTTTTTTACATTATAATCACCCAGCCTTTTTTCAAATAGTAATAGTCCTTTCTGGTCATCCTTTGAATGAACTGACAATACTACTTTTGTACCTATATTTAAGAAACTTCTACATTTGGGGCACAGGTAATTAATTTCCATTATGGTATTTTTAGATAATTAAAAAGTCCAGTAATATAACGAATATTTAGAAAAAAAGAAAATTGTAATACTTAATTTTGCGTAGTCTAATATAGTTATGATTTTTATGGCACATATGGCTGATAAACAAATAAAACGTCTAAAAGAAAGAATATTTTCAATTGGCAATGATGGTGAATTCGGGGCTTTAGCTTTAGATATTTTTCAGTTTCAATATAAAAATTGCATCCCTTATAGAAACTATGTCAATTTTTTAGGGGTAGATGTAAAAAATGTGGAAAAATATTCGCAGATACCCTTCTTCCCAATTGAGTTTTACAAAAAGCATAAAATTAGGCACAAAGATTATAATGAAACCACTATTTTCTTTAGTAGCGGGACTACAGGTATAAACCCAAGCAAGCACTTTGTTGTTGACGAAAGCTTATATAAGCAAAGTTTTATTAGTGCTTTTGAAACTTTTTATGGTAGCATCAAGGATTACTGTTTTTTAGCCCTTTTACCTGGTTACCTTGAAAGAGAAGGCTCATCGCTTATTTATATGGTAAATGAACTTATGCAGATATCAAATCATCCAAATAGTGGTTTTTATTTAAATGAGCATGAAAAGCTTGAGAAGAGTATAAGACTCTTAAAGGGAAAAGGTGAAAAGTATGTGGTTTTTGGGGTAACCTATGCTTTGCTTGATTTTGCAGAAAAATTTAAAATTGATCTTAGCGATGGAATACTAATTGTTACCGGAGGTATGAAAGGAAAAAGGCCAGAACTAACCAGCGAAGAGGTGAATAGGTTGCTAAAAGATAGTTTTAATCTAGAACATGCTCATTCTGAATACGGAATGACTGAACTTCTTTCTCAGGCTTATTCCAAAGGTGATGGGTTGTTTTCGACACCAAAATGGATGAAGGTATTGATAAGGGATACTTATGATCCATTTTCGTATTTACCAAATGGAAAATCAGGTGGTATAAATGTGATTGATTTGGCAAATATCTATTCGTGTTCTTTTATCGAAACTAAAGACCTTGGTAGAATAAACAAAAACGGCCAGTTTGAAGTACTTGGCCGTTTTGATAATAGCGATATAAGAGGTTGCAACTTGCTTGTAAGCTAAAGGTTACAGCTTCAGTTTCTTGATTAAATCTTTGGGGATCGCATCCTTGTGAACCATTATTGCAACAGTTTTTAGTTGTACATACCACTTTGACATATACAAATAGCCTCCAAATTTATTTCCTTCGGTTCCCCATGAGTTCTTTGTTAAATAGAATACAGCATTATTTTTATCTCTTGCAAGACCCGTTAAATGCATTAAATGATCATCTGTGGTTGAATAATCGTTAAATGTTTGTTGACGCATGGTTTCTAAACCATTTAAAATAATACCATCCGATTCCTCAAGTGCTAAAACTGCTGTACCATCTTTGTGGCTGAACTCTTCTTCGCTTACATCACCATCCCAGCATACTGAGTAACCTGTAGAAAGGGCATTATCAATAATTCTCATTAAATCGTTTGGTGGTACATTGTAATATAAATCGTGTGACCAGTTGTCAGGAATTTCCAAGTCAACTTTTTCATAATATGGATAATCTTTGTATGAAGTTAATTCAACGTAATCATCGGGAATAATTCCTGCAACTTCTTTTGCAAATTTTACAGGATCATACTTTTTATTCTCATACTTCAGCTCCTGAGGGGCTTGTCCCAAATAGGTTTCAATAACACCTTCAAATGCTGGTAACCAGGCTTTTGTAGGTTTTGCTCTACGAGAAGAAACCATGTTTTCAAGCATTCCTTGTAACATACTCACCATTTCCGAATGATCGTGTTTACTCATTCCATAGTTCAACCCTTTATATGATTCTTCAGGAACCAGTCCGTGTTCTCTAACAACATTTAAAACATCATGTGCCTGACCTCCTTCAGAGAAATTTGCTTTGCCATGATATTTTACATATTTCTTTGCTTTTGCGGTATAAGCATTTTTTACAATGAACATCTCTGACAGATCTAATGCAGGCTTCCCTAATCTAATTGCTTCGGTTTCAAGAAATGAAACTGTTGCAAAGCTCCAGCAAGTACCTGTTCTATTTTGGTTTTTAACAGGAGTTGTTTTAACCGAGTTGGTTATTGTAAAATCGGGGTGTACCTGGGCATTAATTGAACTTCCAATTAATATAAACAACGCTATTAATGCAATAGGTTTTCTTTTTCTCATAATTAATATATTTAACTTGTTTTGAAGACATAAATGTAATGATTTATCAAAATTACCAATAATTTTTATTTTATAAAGTTCATTTGTCCAAGTGGAATATGTCTTTATCAAAATTTCTATAAGCCAGCAGTTGTGGTGCTTCAATTGCTTTTAAAACTATTTGTGAGTAAATTTGTATATTTGGCAAGGGAAGTGAAAAAATCTAAACCAAGAACAAACCATTGTTGTATTATGCCTCACAGATTGCATATTGCTATCACCTGTTTGCTTTGTTTTATCGTTTTTAGCGTTAATGCGCAAGTTAATTTTATTATTGAATCCCTTCCTAGCACTACTCCTAAGGAAGATACTATTTTTATCTCAGGTACATTTAACAATTGGCAGGTCAATGATGTTTCATACATGCTTCATCCTCAGTTAGATGGTAAGTATTCTATCTCATTACCAATTGATACAGGGATTATAGAGTTTAAGTTTTGCAGGGGGAGTTGGTTGAAGGTTGAAACAAATAAAACAAATGAGTACCTACAGAACCGAACTATAGATTGTGGAAAACAAAAAACATACATTGCAAGGATTGAAAACTGGCAGGATTTAGGAGGTGTAGAGGAGTTTAATTACGTGGTATTGCTACTATTTGCCATTGGCTTTTATGGAATTTCGATACTATTCTTTGCAATTAGAATTCAATACAGAAGTTTTGCCTTTAAACCTTTCTTTTTTTCATTCAATATTGCATTAATAATCTCTTTAATTGGCATTGTCTTTTATAATCAGGCCAATTTTATCTGGCAGTCTCGCATTGGTATGGTTGGATTGGTTTTGCTTTTTCTTTGGGGGCCTCTGTTTCGATTCTTTATTAAATCCCTTGTTTTGGAAATAAAACTTAAAACGATTCTATTTCATTTTCTCCCAGCCTTATTTGTTGTTTTAGTAGCCATATTTCGGTTTTTAAATTTTGAACCTTTAGATTTTTATGCTAATGAAATAAATTCAGAATTAATTCTTGGAAACCTTATTGTTGTTTGGCTTGGCATTTTGTCTACGTTAATCTATCATTTATCTGGGGTTAAAAGCTTAATACAATTGTATAAAGCAAGGGCAAGGTATCCAAAAAAAAGTCAGTTTGTCAGTATTGTTTATTTTATTAGTTCTTCTGCGTTGCTTTATTTAATAATTACATTCATTTTGTTGCAGACAGAAATTAAGCTGGGTATTAATAGCGGTATTGAATTGATGCTTATTTTGCTTTCTGTGATTATGTTTGTAGAGTTTTATTATTATTGGAAATATCCTGCAATTTTTCACAAAACGGAAACCGCAGTTGGACGTGTAAAGTACAATGGAAATGTTTTAGTCAGTAATTATGAAAATATTGAACAAGCAAAACAAAATCACCCAAAAACCTCTTTGCAAAAGCTTCCTGAGGAGCTTTCAAATGAATTAAAGGGTAAACTTAAAAAACAAATGCTGGTCGAAAAAGCATTTAAAGATCCTAAACTGAATATCGCTGGATTATCTGAAATCATTGATACTAAGCCACATATTCTTTCAAGAGTTCTGAATGAGCAATTTAACAAAAACTTTCGCGATTATATTAACGAATACAGAATAAAGGAGTTTATTGAACTTGCAAGTTCTCAAAAATACAAGAATTATACACTTTTAGCGTTAAGTTATGAAGTTGGGTTTAACTCAAAATCTACTTTTAACTTAGCATTTAAGAAAGTAACCGGGTTGTCACCACGTAACTTCTTGAGAAATAGTGAAATAAAGATAGGTGATTAGTATATGTAAAAAGACCTAAATTCTAAAATCAGGCTTTTTAAAGCTTTATAATACGTCCTATTTTCTAAAATAAGTCGACTTTCTTCCTAATATCCACCAAATTGCATATCTCAATTAATTTTTAACTATTTATTTAAGACCTATGAAGAAACTTTTACTAACATTAGTTGCATTTATCGCACTTATTGGTGTAGCTAAAGCACAAAATGATGCTATGATGCAGGCTTTTTACTGGAATCTTCCTGTTGATGAAGCTAATTTAAACGGAACATGGTGGGATAATTTGGCAAGCAAAGCCGATCTACTTAAAGATGCCGGAATAACTGGTATTTGGATTCCTGCTCCATCAAAAGGAAACTGGGGAATTGTAGATATGGGATACGGTATTTATGATCATTATGATTTGGGTAACTATTATCAGAAAGGAACCACAGAAACCCGTTTTGGCTCGCGCCAGGAGCTGGAAAATATGATAGCTGCAATGCATAACACTTCAGGAGGTAAGCCAAAAATCAATGTGTATGCCGATGCTGTTTTAAATCATGTTTATTCAAGCGATGAAAATGAAGAAGCAAATCCGGCAGTGAAAGGTTATGTTTTTGATGAAGCATACAGAAGTGGAACTCAATACGTACCTTATCCAACTAATGAAATCAAATGGGTGATTCCTAATGCCTCACCAGGTGATTACTATATTAAAATAAAAGGATATTATCTTGATTATAGTGCGTCATACCAACAACGTGCTTATGATGTTGAAATTGACTGGACAGGTGCTGGTTATAGTGGGACTTATTCCTGGGAAAGTGAACCCAATAATGGAGGAGGACAATCTGATGTCTTTCCCGCATCTGGCCAACTTGTTCGAGGTTTCATCGGATACGAAGGAGATATTGATGAATACAAAGTAACTCTTTCAAGCACGCATAATATTGAAATTAAGTTGACTGCCAGAAGCCAAAACGGAAGTAGCTGGGAATGGGCAGATCAGACCCACGGATATTATCCATTCGAAATTTGGTGTAACGGACAAAATTTAGCTTCAACAGCTCTCGAAGCAAGAACTAATACACATATTTCCTATGTAACACATACCGGAACCGGCGAAGCAAACTATGTTTGGAATTATGAAGACTTTCATCCTGTTGATGCTAACGACTACCTGACAGATTGGAATTGGGGTGGAAGTGATGCAATTATTCCTAATACTAAAGGATTTGGTAACGATTTTAATACTTACAGTACTACAGTGCAGGACAGGCTCGAAAACTGGGGTTACTGGATGGCTGATCAAATTGGTTTTGATGGATTCCGTCTGGATTTTGTTAGAGGCTACCAGGTTGGATTTATTAGTGATTGGATTAATAGCCTTCCATTGCTAGACGGGAGCCAAAGGTTTATAGTAGGTGAGTATTGGGGAGCAGACTACCGAATTAAAAACTGGGTTAACGATTTAGCGGCTAATGGTGCTGATGCTGATGGTTTTGATTTTCCGTTAAAAAGCTCATTAACTGGTATGTGTAATGGCGATGCAGGCTATGATATGCGTTGGTTGAATCATGCCGGAATGGTAAGAAATAACTCTGGCAACACACTTCCTGGAACTTCTGTAGTTACCTGGTTAGATAATCATGATACTGGTAAAGAACATGATAAGTGGGTGACTAAGGATTGGCAACTGGGTTACGCCTATATTTTAACTCACGAGGGAAGGCCATGTATATTTTACCCTCATTATTTTGGGGTTACTTTGGTTGATAATGGCGATGCTTCTAAAACAGTCACTATTCCTTCAAGCTTGCAAGAAGATATCAATAAGCTGTTATTTGTTCGTAAAACCTATTTAGGTGGCGGGCTTGAGGTATTGAGTGATATTGGAAATCCCTGGCCATCAAGCGATGCTTATAATGTTTATGTTGCCCGAAGACAAGGAAATGGAACGAAAGATGGTGCTATTGTAGTAATAAATAATAGTTACTCAACCAAAGGACTTTGGGTAGATGCAACTCCATCCGGCTATACGAATTGGTCAAATTCCACCCTTAAAAATGCTTTTACCGGAGCCAGTACTTCAGTTTATGGTGATGGAAGAGTTTGGGTTGAAGCACCTGCAAGAGGATACGCCGTATATGTACAATCAGGCGATTATGTTCAGTATTCATCTTTAAAGTCAACAACCACTGTGGCAGAAAGCACTATTAATCCGCTTGAAGCAGTTGAATTAAGTGCATATCCAAACCCGGTAAAAACTTCTACAAAAATTAGATTTTCTACTATGCAAAAAGGGGAAGTAAGTGTAAATATTTATGATCATACCGGAAGAAATGTGGAAACTATCTACAACGGTGTTCGGGAATCAGGAAATCATGAGTTCGTATGGACTCCTGAAGGATTGGCAAATGGAGTATATTTTGCCAAAATAAAAGCAGATGGACAAATGCAAACCTTAAAATTGGTATTGAATAAATAAAATATCTAAATTATACTAAACCATTATAATTTTAATAAGCCGCTGAACAATCAGTGGCTTTTTTTACATTTGGTTGTTTATTACAATCTAATGAAACCCTCATGGAGGGAATTATACAGAATTTTAACTTAACGAAGAGATTCCATGAGCGAAGCGAATAATCGCTCTACAAAAGAATATGTTAGCTTATAAACTCCATCTAAATAGTTTAAGAAAAGTGGTTAAATATCAATTGCTTAACTAAAATTTAAACAAGTGAAACCCTCATAGAGGGATTTAATATGAAAATTGATCGCTATAAAATAAATAACAAACTAAATATCAACACTTTAGATAAATTTTAATCAGGTGAAAAAAATTAATATACAATGAAGAGAGCTTTTTCCATTCTCCTGGCAATTATAGGTTCTTTTGCTGCAATGGCACAGCAGGATCCAATGTTTACGCACTATGCATTTAACACTTTGGCCATTAATCCTGCGTATGCCGGAACAAGAGATGCACTGACTATCACAGGTTTACACAGGGCACAATGGGTAACTTTTAAAGGTGCTCCTATCACACAAACAATTACTGCTCATTCTCCTATATTTAATGAAAAAACAGGGATTGGGCTGTCGGTATTAAATGATAAAATCGGGCCAAGCAATACAACTTCGTTTTATGTTGACTTTTCTTACAGAATTAAGATAAACAGTAAAGCAAAACTATCTTTTGGGCTTAAAAGTGGCGTCAATATAAAAAAAACGGATTTGACATCACTAAACACTTACGAACAGAATGATCCTGTCTTTTTAGAGGACATTAAAAGTGAGCTGCTACCCAACTTTGGTTTTGGATTGTATTACTATACAAGCAAATATTATGTTGGCATATCAATACCAAAGCTACTTGAAAACAATTTTACTGAAAATACCGTATCAAGCAGCATAGACCTTGCAAGTGAGAAAAAGCACTATTTCTTAATTGGTGGGGCTGCTTTCAACCTTTCTGAAAGTGTTGTTTTAAAACCAACAACTTTCTTTAAAATAACCAACGGAGCTCCAATTGAAGGAGATATTACAGCAAACTTTATTTTTTACGATAGATTTTGGGCTGGAGCAATGTTTAGAACAGGTGATGCATTTGGTGCATTGGCAGGTTTAAATATTACCAATCAATTGTCTGTAGGTTACTCATTTGATTGGTCTTTGGTAAACAAAACAGGCAAGTATAATGCTGGTAGTCATGAAATTATGCTCAGGTATGATTTTATTTTTAAAGAACAAAGAATGATTCGTTCACCCAGATACTTCTAATTATCCAAATTACAAATCCATAATATCTACATGACTAAACAAAATATCATCCTGTTTGCTTTTGCATTATTGTGTTCGCTTAATTTATCTGCGCAAAAAAGAACATTAAAAAGAGGTGATAACCTTTTTAAAACATACTCATATGCCGAATCGATAAAAAAATATGAGGCTATAACGGATAAAACCATTGATATAAATAGAAAACTTGCTGAGAGTTATTACAACGTTGGAAAACTCGATAAATCAGAAAAATACTGGAAAATAGTTGTTGAGAATGAATTTCGTACTGCTGATGATATTTATAGCTATGCATCGGTATTGATGATGAACAAGAAATATGAAGAATCGCAAAAGTGGATGCTTGAATTTAATAAGCTAAATGAAAAAGATACCAGGGGGAAATTATGGGCAAACAATATAGGTTTCTATGAAAAGCTACAACAAGACAAAGGACGTTTTAAAATTGAAAGTCTGAATATTAACACCCGGCAGGAAGATTTAGGGACTGCTTACTACAAAGATAAAGTGGTTTTTGCATCCACCAGGCAACCTTTAAAAATGATAAAAAGAGAATGGAATTGGAACGAGCTCCCCTTTTTGGATTTATATGTTGGGGAGGTTGATACTAATCTGCAATTTATCAGTTATGAAAAATTCCACAAAGGCATTAACAAAAAATACCACGAGGGCCCTGCATCTTTTAGTGCAGATGGTAACTACATGGCTTTTACCCGAAACAATTATGAAGGAGAAAGCGTTGAAGGCATTGTAAAACTAAAACTATTTACATCAGAATATAAAGACGAAAAATGGCAAAAGCCTGTTCCTCTTCATTTTAATAATGATGAATATTCAGTGGGTCACGCAAGTCTAACACAAAATGCTGATACAATGTATTTTGCATCAGATATGCCAGGCGGTTTTGGAGGCGTGGATCTTTATCGCACATATAGAAAAGCAGATGGTACATGGACCGATCCGGTAAACCTGGGTGAAACAATAAATACAGAAGGAAATGAAATGTTTCCTTTTGTGCATCCTGATGGAATGTTATTTTATTCTTCAAATGGACTGCTTGGATTAGGGGGATTAGACATTTTTGTAGCACAAATTACACCAACAGGTTTTGGAAAGCCTGAAAATATTGGAGTTCCTGTCAATAGTAGTTACGATGATTTCGCATTTATCCTGGATAAGCAGCAAAAAAGCGGGTATTTCTCATCCAACAGGTTCGAAGGCGAAGGTGATGATGATATATATCTTTTCAGATTATTGAAGCCTTTCAGGTTTGGTAAGCTTTTACGCGGAAAAGCAATGGATCAGGACAGTAACATCCTTGCGAAAGTAAAAGTGAATCTATATGATGAACAAGGCAAAGTAATTGGAACTACTGTAACTTACGAAGATGGAAAATACGAATGGGAAATAGAGCAGGATAAATTATATTCATTAGATGGAAAGAAAGTGCAATATACAGATGGACATAATACCGCAGACAGTCACACAGATGAATACATTGTATATGCGGATCTTATTTTAGCCAAGAAGCCTAAATTTTCTTTGTATTTTGTAGTAACTGATGCCAGATCAGATGTTCCTCTGGAAGGTGTTAAAGTAAAAATCACCAACTACATAGAAAATACCAGCGAAGAAATAATTACCAATGAAAATGGTGACTTTTTCCGCGAACTGAAAGGAAAAAAATTAAACGATAGCCTTAGCTATGAATTTGCACTTGAAAAGGATGGCTACATTTCAGAAACACACAGTTGGCAAAAAGTTCTTTACCGAGAAGGACAATACAATGTGCACGAAGATTTAGATTTTACGCTGGATATTGTTGAAGAAGGAATGGATTTAGGTAAAATACTGAATATCAACCCAATATATTTTGATTACAATAAATCAAACATTCGTCCTGATGCTGCCATTGAGTTAGATAAAATTGTAAAAGTAATGAATGATAACCCCAATATGGCTATAGAATTGGGTTCACATACCGACTGTAGAGGAAGCAAGAGCTACAACATGACCCTGTCTGATAAAAGAGCAAAATCATCGGCTCAATATATCAAAGAAAGAATAATAAATCCGGATAGGATACAGGGAAAAGGATATGGCGAAAGCAAATTGATAAACCATTGTGAATGCGAAGGGGCCAAAAAAGTGCCTTGTACAGAAAAAGAACATCAATTAAACCGAAGGACGGAGTTTAAAATAATTAAAAAGTAAGCATCCAAACCTCTTGTGAACGAATTATAAAATTGGAACCGAATAAACAAGTTAATGACTACTTTCTGGTTTATTAAAGTTGCTTTCCAGGATTTTTGTTTATTCATTTTAACAATTATTAAAGATTCGCTAATTTTAAAGATTCGATTAATTATTTAAAATATTTTACTTTTGCGCTGCTTAGTTGAATATTGATTTTAGTAGGACTGTTTATATTAGTTGTATTTAGCTAATTCCCAGGTTTAAATTACTAATTTCTTTCACCTAAGTTCAAATTACTAATTTCTAAACAATACGCTATGCCAGGAATGGAATTATTTGGTGCCGAAGAACGTAAAGAAGTCATGGACGTTCTTGAAACCGGAGCACTTTTCAGATACAACCATGATGAAATGCGTCAGGGTCATTGGAAAGCTAAAGATCTTGAAGCTGAAGTAAGAAAATTCACAGGTGCAAAATTTGCTCATGCAGTTTCCAGTGGTTCAACTGCTGTTGCAACAGCATTAGCTGCTGCTGGTATTGGCCACGGAGATGAAGTTATTGTACCTCCATTCACATATATTGCTAGTAATGAGGCTGTTTTATATGCTGGTGGCCTTCCTGTATTCGCAGAAATTGATGAGAACCTTTGTTTAAGTGCCGAAGGAATTGAAAAGGCTGTAACACCTAAAACAAAAGCAGTGTTATTGGTACACATGTGTGGTGCAGCAGCCGATATGGATGCTATTATGAAAGTGTGTGAAAAACATAATTTGGTATTAATTGAAGATGCTGGTCAGGCACTTGGGGCTTTTTACAAAGGCAAATCAGTTGGCCTTTTTGGCAAAACAGGTGCATTCTCGTTTGATTTCTTTAAAATCACTACTTGTGGGGAAGGTGGTTTATTCATTACTGATGATGAGCAAACCTATAAGAATGCTGATAGTTTTTCAGATCATGGACACGACCATATTGGCAATAATCGTGGAATGGAAAACCACCCTGTTTTAGGTTTTAACTATCGAATTAGTGAATTGCATGCAGCTGTTGGTGTTGCCCAAATGCGAAAAATCAATAAAGTTCGTGACGCTAAAAAAGCGAATCAGAAATATATGAAAGAAAAGCTTTCTGTTGTTGATGGTGTTACATTTAGACCAGTACCTGATCCTGAAGGTGATTCAGGAACCTTCTTAAACTTTTTCTTACCTACTACTGAATTAGCCGGAAAAGCAATGAAAGAGTTTGGAGAAACAGGTGTGGCTGGTTGTAACTATTGGTATACAAATATGTATCATTTTATTAACCAATGGGATCATTTGAAAAATTTAAAATCATCTGCTCCTCTGGCCATTCATCATTTAGGTGCTCCGCAGGATTACAATAATCTGGAATTGCCTAAATCACAGGAAGTTGTAGGTCGATTAATTTCTTTAGGTGTTCGTGCAACATGGACAAAAGAAGAGATGGATGCTTTGGCTGAGAAAATGGTTACAGCAATAAAAAAGGTATTAAATTAACTTATTTTAGAACTTAGAAATTTGTATATCGGAACTTAGTACTCCTATTACATACTTCTAATTTCTAACTTCTAATTTATAATTGACGTGTTTAAAAATATTAAAAACATCGATAAAATTGTTTACGGAACTGGCAGTTTCGATCAATTAGATGATATTATCGCCCCCAAAAGAGAAGAAAATAATAAATATTTTGTTTTTCTGGTTGACGACTTTTTTAAAGGAAAATATCTTGAGAAAAGACTGCCAGCAAAAAATGAAGATATTGTTAAATTTATCTTCACAGGAAAAGACGAACCCAAAACCGGACAAATTGATGAGTTAAGAGATGAAATTCTTAATTCCAAAGGTTTGCCATCAGGAGTTGTTGGTATTGGAGGTGGAAGTATTATGGATATTGCCAAAGCTTTATCTGTTATGTTTGGGCAAAAAGGTTCTTCAACGCTGTATCAGGGACTTAATTTAGCAAAAAATCCAGGTATTTATCATGTAGGTATTCCTACCATTTCAGGGACAGGAGCAGAATGCTCAACAACTGCAGTGCTTACAGGCCCTGAAAAAAAGTTAGGGATAAAATGTGAGTATACCCCATTTGATCAAATCATTTTAGATCCGGAATTAACTCTAACAGTTCCAAGAAATCAATGGTTTTACACTGGTATGGATTGTTATATTCATTGTGTTGAATCGTCCACAGGAAGATTGTACAATACCTTTAGTAAAGCTTATGGCGATACTGCAATGGAATTGTGCAGAGAGGTTTTTCTGGGTGCAGGAGGAGGACAAAACCTGGAAAATGGTGAAAAACTGATGGTTGCCTCTTTATTTGGCGGTCTTAGTCTTAGTTATTCTGAAGTTGGGGTTTGTCATGCTTTATCATATGGATTATCTTATGTATTCGGAACCCGTCATGGAATCGCTAACTGCATTGCTTTCAACGTGTTAGAAGACTATTATCCTGAAGGAGTTAAAGAATTCAGAGAAATGGTTCATAAGCATCATATCGACTTGCCTACAAATATGGCAAAAGACTGGACTGAAGAACAAATAACCAAAATGGCAGAAATTTCATATGCATTAAGTCATATGTGGGATCATGCACTGGGAAGTGACTGGGAAGAAAAACTGACCCTGGATATGATTAAGGATTTATTCCGAAGAATGTAAAACAAAGAAATTGGAATTTGGAAATTAGAACCTGAAAAGGAGAAACTAATTTCTAATTTCAAATAACTAATTTCTATTAAATAATGAGTAAAAAAATAGTAAAAGTAGGTGATATTGAGTGCGGAGCGGATCAATTGTTTTTGATCTCGGGACCTTGTGTGATTGAAGATGAATCAATCATGATGAAAACGGCTGAGTATTTAAAGAAAATTTCGGAGAAATTTCATATACCCACCATTTACAAGGCATCATTTACCAAAGATAATCGCAGTGATTTAAAATATTATCACGGTCCGGGATTAGAAGAGGGACTTAAAATTTTGCAGAAAGTAAAAGAAACCTTTGGTTTTCCGATATTGTCTGATATTCACGATCATACACAGGCTAAACCAGCTGCTGAAGTACTAGATGTTATCCAAATTCCTGCTTATTTGTGCATGCAAACTTCAATTGTAGTTGAAACTGCAAAAACAGGAAAAGTAATTAATATCAAACACGGGCAGTTTTTAGCACCAGAAAATATGGGCAAGCCTGCAAAAAAAGCTCTTGATGCTGGTAATGATAAGATTATTTTAACTGAAAGAGGTTATACTTTTGGCTATAATGATTTGATTGTTGATCCACGTAGTTTTTACGAAATGGCAAAAACAGGTTATCCAGTTGTTTTTGATGTAACTCATTCTATCAGAAAATATGGTATTCCAAGTGCTGACCCAAGTGGTGGTGCAAGAGAATATTTGCCAACTTTAGCAAGGGCCGGAGTAGCAGCTGGTGTAGATGGTGTATTTATTGAAACACATCCTGAACCAGAAAAAGCATTGTGCGATGCTGCTAGTCAGTTATGCACAACTGATTTAGAAGAATTTTTAAAACCAGTAATTGAATTTCACAACCTAGAAGTTAAATATAGAAAATAAGACTATGGAATTGTATCTTGACAGTGCCGATTTTAATGAAATTGAAAAGGTATTTAAACTCGGATTTTTAGATGGTTTAACCACTACACCAACCTTCATGCACCGCCATGGAGTGACTGACATTGATGCCTTAATTTTAAAATTGGCTGAAATTGTTCCAGTATTACAAGTTGAAGCTTTGGGAAAAACAGCAGAAGAAATTTATGCTGAAGCACACCGCTTACTTGATATGGGATTAAAGAAGGATAAATCTGTATTTAAAATTCCAATTTCATTAGAAGGAGTTAAAGCATGTAAAATGCTTACTGATGAAGGAATTATGGTGAACGTACACCTTGTTTATACTTTGCAACAAGCATATATGGCAATGCATGCAGGAGCTACATATGTTTGTCCGCTTGTTGGCCGCTTGCAAGACCAGGGTCATGATGCTTTAGCATTGGTAGAGCAATGTGTTGATGCCGTAAATTACTATGGTTACGATACAAAAATTATGTTCTCATCTGTAAGAAACGTAGAACATGTTCGTAATGCAATTAATATAGGAGTACACACTATAACAGTACCTTACAAGATATTGCAGCAAATGCCGGAAAACAACTTTACTGCTATTGGAACAGAACAATTCTTTGAGCACACTCGCTTAATGACTGTTAAGGTGAAAGATGCAATGAGCAA
Organism: Bacteroidales bacterium; assembly: GCA_050296515.1. GTDB lineage: Bacteria > Bacteroidota > Bacteroidia > Bacteroidales > NBLH01 > NBLH01. The sequence goes on from JBNKRJ010000046.1 coordinate 107,368, forward strand.
GACCAATCCAGTTGTTCCTGCTGACATGACAGTGCAGGATGCTCTTGTAAAAATGTCGGAATATGGATTTGGTTGTATCATAGTTGCTAATGGTGGCGAACAGGCAAAAGGTGTTTTCACTGATGGTGACTTAAGAAGGTTATTACAAAAAGGAGGAAAAGATGTTTTACAAAAGAAAATGTCTGATTTAGAATACAATACACCTCTTTCAGTAGATGCCAATGAACTCCTTTTTAAGGCAAATGAATTATTCAAAACTCATAAAGTTGACAACTTGATGGTAACTGAAGATGGTAAACCAATTGGTTTATTGGACATTCAAGATTTGTAAATTAGCCATTGGTCATTGGACATTAGTTACAGAGCATTGATGTGGAAATGGTCCCAGTATAATATTTAAAAGTAAAAAGGGAAAATGCATACACGTTTTCCCTTTTTTATACCAATTGCTCCATCAATATGACATTTACAAGTTTTAAGAAAAAGGGAATGACTAACTTCAGGCCAAGACCACCTAAAGGCTCTGAATTAGGATGTTGGATCTCTTTAATTTTCATTTCATTTCTCATCATTTTGTTAATAACGGCTTTATTCTTTTAACGTTTTAATTACATGTCAATTTACCTGATGAAAAAAATTCAAAAAATCTTCGAAGAACAAGGAGGGCAATTTATAACCCAGGCATCTCAGATTCAAAAAAAACTTAAAAATATTAAGGCTTATATTTTTGATTGGGATGGTGTTTTTAATACAGGAACAAAAGGTGAAAGCAAATCCAGCAATTATTCCGAAGTCGATGCAATGGGTACCAACATGCTCCGCCTGGGATATTGGCTTGCTAATAATAAAGAACTTCCTGTAGTATCAATTATTACAGGTGAAAATAACAGCATGGCTATATATTTAGCTGAAAGAGAGCGCTTTAACAATATTTACTTCAATTTTAAAAACAAAGCTGTAGCATTTGAACATTTATTGAAATCTTACAACCTAAAACCTGAGGAGGTCGCTTTTTGTTTTGATGATATTTTAGATTTTCCAATAACCAAACAATGCGGGCTGAAGTTTATGGTTAGCAGAAAAGGCTCACCTTTATTCAACCAATATGCCATAGAAAAAGGCTATGTAGATTATATTTCGGGTCAGCAGGGAGGAAACTTTGCAATTCGTGAAATTACAGAGTTAATCCTTGGATTATTAAATCAATACAATGGTGCTTTGGATGAAAGAAGTGCTTTTAGCAGAAACTATTCCGAATATTTGAGACAAAGAAATTCACCTAATGTGAAAAAATTCGTATTTAAAGAAGATAAAATCACACAAATTGATTGAAACTTTTCATTGAATTGGTTGAAAACTTTGATATAGTCTTTACGTAGTGATGATAATTAATGGAATTCAATTTATTTGAGTACTAGAATTTTATCATGACATCATACCTCTCAACATTACATGCTCTAAGGACATTTTCCAATTCATCTTTCCACTTTATGATATCTTCAGATCGATCTTCAATCTTTTCCAAAACTCCGGCAACATCTGAGAATTCATATACAGAATATTTACTCAGCTCGGAAATAAAACCACCAAGATAATTTTTATCTCTATCTGATAAATGATATGATCTTTCAATTTTCTTTACTGGTTGAGATTGTTCCGTGAGAGTTGCTTTTCCTTTTGGCAAAGAAAAACTAAAAGTTGAACCTTTACCCAACTCTGATTCAACTGATATTTTACCCCCGTGCACTTCAACCGCCATTTTGCAATAGGCTAAACCTAAGCCTGTAGAACGAACATTTCCAGAATGTTTTGCTTTCACCTGGTAAAATTTATCAAAAATTGATGAAAGATTATTTGCTGGTATTCCTTCACCTTCATCAACAATTTCAATTAGGCAAAAATCATCTTTAGTAGCATCACTTTCAACGTTTTGAATGTAATTTTTATGCTCGATATGAATCGTTTTATTATTTTGCGAAAACTTTATTGCATTGCTAAGTAAGTTCACAAAAACTCTGGTTATCAGATCAAAATCCCCCCTTGCAAAAGCGTTTTCAGGGATGTTATTTTGCATCACTAATGATTTCCGCTGATATAATAACTTTAGTTGTTGCAATGCTTCATTTGCACATGATCTTATAGAAAAAGAAACCGGATTAATTCTGACCTGTGCACTTTCAAACTTCTGAATATCAAGTATGTTCAATACCATATTCATCATTTTGTTACCTGCATAAATTATTTCAGGTTCATCAGAAATATTTAAAATTGTATTTAAAGGATTTTTCAAATCATGAACAATCATACCTGTCATTCCTGCTTTAAACTTATCCAGTTCAATTAGTTTCTCATTTGCTTTAATCAGCTCTTCTGCCTGGTTTTTTATTTGGTTGGTTCTTTCGGTAACCTTTAACTCAAGATTCTCATACAAGAATGCGTTTTCAATAGAGATGCCAACCTGTGACGAAAGCATATTGAGTACCGCCAAATGATGTGAAGTGAAAACGTTGGCAGCTAAGTTATTCTCTAAATATATAATGCCCTGTATTTCAGACATGTGAATAATTGGCAGGACAAGTACTGACTTCAATTGCCTTTTCTGAACGTAATTATCCTTCAAAAAATCGGTATCGTTAATAGCATTTGCGACTATTACAGTCTCTTTTTTGTTAATAGCCAAACGAATAAGCGTTAAAGGAAGTTTTTCATCACTAATTTTCTCATCAACCAAAACTATATTTTGTTTATTTTGATCAACAGTTCCTTCTGCTTTGATTGTAAATTCACCTGTTATTTTATCCTTCAGCAGTAATATTCCCTTTTGTGCACCAGCATGCTGAAGCATAATTCCGGTAATTTTCTTAATCAATTCGGCAAGCACTACTTCACCAGATATAGTATTAGCTGCATCCATAAGAGTTTCTATATCCAATGAAGACTTAATATCAATAGTTGACGAGCTTTTTATGGTTTTTGTACCTGTTGTGTAATTAATGTTTTTAGTAGCTAAATCGTTGACATACTTCTTCGTCAAATGAGCCGCTTTTGCTGTTGCCCCCCAGATTTCATATGTCAAGGTTGCCTTTTTAAAATGAATTTCAGCGGAATCATAATTACCCAGTCTTAAGCAATACTTTGCAAGTAATTCATAAGCAATGGCTTCATCAAACAAGTTTCCTTTCTCTTTTGATAAATTAATTGCTTCGTAATAATACCTTAATGATTTCTCAACCTTACCACTAACTCTGGCAATCTCAGCCTCTATAAGTACATATTTGTTTGTAAAATTGGTTGGAGTATGCCCAGCCCATTTTTTTAACTTATTTCGTGCAATTTTTATGTGTCGTCTGGCAAAAAACTGTTGCCTTTTTGAATAATTCTGGAAAAGAGTTAAATGCATTAATGCTCTGTAATACAAAAACATAGGATATTGAAGCAGGTTAGTAATGTTACTTATCCATTTTCCTAGCTTTTTAGCAATTTTTCCAGCATCGTCATAGTTCTCAAAAAGAAAGGCCAGCATAAACTTATTAACAAACAATGAGGCCAGCTGCGAATAATCCTTTACAAACAAAGCTTCAGCTATCATATCCTCCTCATTAATTTTTTCGCCAATAAGGGTTTCGGGCTTTTCATTTTCCGTTCTAAGGTGGATTACTGTTTGCAAAAATGCTTTTAACAAGTTAGTATTAGGCTGCTGAGGCCACTGCTGTAAAAAAGCTTCGTAATCGCTATACGTAACATATAGCTCATTTAGGTTCTCTCCTTCGAAAATTAAATATGAAATACAGATTGCAACCGATGTGGTTGCATATTCTATATTGCCGGTATCAAGAGCGATTCTATAGTCTTCAATAAATCCATCTGTGGAATGTTTTATCGGCTCTTTCCAAAAACACAATGTTGCATGATAAATACAGGACGTATTTGCCCAATATCTTCTGTCATCCACAATGCTGAGCATTTTAATTCCAAGTTGACCAAACTTGTAACCTATATTTATTGATTTACGAACTGTATTTCTTATCATTCCGTAAATAATAAAACCAAGAGGAGATATGGGGCTAAGGCCAAATTTTAAAGTTAACAGAATAAATTTGAAGGCCAATACAGGAAATAATAACGGATTGGCATAATAGCTTGGAGTAATCAACATTCCCATTATTCTGAGAGCTGCCTGAGCTTCAGGATTTGAATTTTTTGGTAATTCTAATATTTGCTCATACTTTATCCTACTTAAAGAAAAACTTGTTTTCAATAATAAAACCAACAGATTCCAGGGTTTTGCTCTCTCAGGAATTGAGACATGAAGCTTTTTTAGAAATTTTACTCCTTCTTTGATTGCCTCCAAGTAGAGATGATCGAAACTTAACGCAAACAAATAGGTTTCAAATACATCGACTTTATCCAAAGTATTTTTTGCATTCAAATTTACTGCATCTATCATCTCATCCATTTTCTCTTTTTTCTGACAGAGAAATGACATTTCTGCTGTTAATGAATGAATATCAATTGCAAGATGATAATCAATTTCCCATACATCTGTGTCAATTAAACTAAGACCAATATTTAAGTAATTATAGGCTTGATGAAATGCACTTGAGGATTTAGCTTTTTTGGCAGCAGCCAGGTTTAATCTAGAAAGATTAATTCGTTCGTTTTCACTAATAACATTTATTGCTTTGTTATAGTGCTCTATTAGAATAAAAATATTGTCGTCAATTTCTTTTCCTGAATAACCATTAAGAAGCTGCTTTGCAATATTATGGTGAACAGCTACTTTCTCATAATCATCTATTAATGAGTAAGTCGCCTGAAGCACCCTGTCGTGAAAAAATTTATATTCTGTTTCAGGATTGGGTTCAAATTCAGCAAACCTATAGCTCTCGTTCACCGGTAAAATTAATGATTCACTTAATGCTTTTTTTAATGCTAACACCAACTTCTTTTTGTCCGTTTGGCTAATAATTGAAAGCATTTCTACAGAAAAATCAGAACCAATACAGGAGGCAAATTTTAGGGCCCTTTGAGTATCTTCAGGTAAATCTAAAATACGATCGCATATTAAATCAACCACATTGTTGGTTACCGACGATTTTTCCACTTCTTTGATATTCCAATCCCAAATTCCTTTCTCTGTGCTATATTTAATTACTCCAGTGCGGTATAAATTAGAAAGAAAAGCATTTAGAAAGAATGGATTACCCAGCGTTTTGTTAAAGCATACTAAAGCAAGTTCATGAGCTTTTTCATATGCACAAAAAAAAGTATCTTCTATCAGTTCACATATAACATCTGCATTTAGTTCTGTTGCTTCTATTTCAAGCATTTTGATATCTGCAGCTTCCAGTTCTTTCAGTTTGTCAAATAATGGATGTCCTACAGGAAGCTCATTATGCCTATAAGCTCCAATAAACATAAAGGCCCTGTTTTTTTGAACTTTTAGCAATGTTTTTAATAAGTCTAACGATGCCTGATCAGCCCATTGTAAATCATCAATAAAAATAACCAGGGGATGATTAATATCTGCAAATGTATCAACCAGTTTTTGAAATGTGAGGACAAAACGAGCTTTCGCTTCTATTGCAGATAATTTCGCCGGTATAGGTTGTGGCCCAAGCAATAATTCTAGCTCAGGAATAAGCTCAATAATTACATGAGCGTTTCCTTCAAGTACAATACTTAGTTTTTCCTGCCAACTTTTTATTGAGGATTCCTCTTCGGTTAATATTATCTGAAACAGTTTGGTAAATGCATTAATAAAAGCCAGATAAGGAATATCCCGTTTGAATTGTTCAAATTTACCAGAAATAAAATAACCTTCTCTTTCCGTAATTACCTTATATAACTCACCTACCAACAATGATTTACCAGAGCCAGGAAGGCCCTTTACCGAAATGAACATTGAATTGTATACAGATAAATGCTCAAAAGCAGATAGCATTAATTCTATTTCATCATCCCGTCCATAAAGCTTTTGTGAAATCTGAAATTTTCTTGAAACATCATTTAAACCTGGTACAAAATCAGTATTTATCGAAGTACTCTTATACTCCTCTAAACATCGTGTTAAATCGGCAATTATTCCGTATGGACTCTGATAGCGCTTTTCAGCAGTTTTCTCCATTAATTTTGCAACTATCAAAGACAAAGATTTAGGAACAATTTTATTAATCATATGCATTGGAATTGCCTCTCTGGCGATTTGGCAATGCACCCACTCCCTTGCGCTTGATGCATTAAAAGGAAGTTGCCCTAAAAAGATCTCATACAGAGTAATTCCATAAGAATAGTAATCTGTTCTATAGTCAATATTCCGGTTTATTCTACCAGTTTGTTCAGGTGAAATGTAAGCGAGAGAACCCTCTAATTGATTGATGTTTGATAAATCAAAATTTTCGAAAGACAATTCAGAAGAAAGACCAAAATCAATAATATTAATCTCCCTAGTATCAGAATTGTAAACAATATTTGAAGGGTTAATATCCTTATGAATAACATTTCTGTCATGTATTTCTGCAATTCCCCTAATAATAGAAATAGCAAGCTGAATACCTTCTTCAAAATTCTTTAGAAAATAACCAGGCTTATCATCAAGAAACTTTTTTAAGGACTGGGCCCCGATATCCTTTAATACAATTACTGGTAAATTATTGTGATTTATTAATTCAATTGCTTTGACAATTAACGGTGAATCAAAGATTGAATTAATTGAATATTCTGAATTGAATGAAGCAAGGCTTTCGTTATTTAGGAAATTTTCAGTTATCGTTTTAAGGATAACTGTTTCATAATCAAATGATTGTCCTCGAAAAACTATAGTTTCAGGAGAGGAAAAAATTTCTTCAATAATTTTATACCCTGCAATTTCATTCATTAAAATCGACTTTAACTGCTTTTAGTATCGGATGACGCAGCAAAATTAGCATTAACTACAAAACCAATTTTCTCATCCGAAACATTTTCGAATTGGGGATTAATACCACACATATATGCATATACCAACCATGCTATCCAACAGTATAATCCGAAAGGCAAATAGCCAAAGAAACCTAAAATTGGCATTTCAAAAAGGTGAAAATCATTTACATATGGAACGCTATACATCCAAAAACCAGGATTATAGGTTAGTATTTCACCATTTGCTAAATGCTCTGCACTAAAATAATTCCACATTTCATGAAAAAAACCCTGAATTAAATAAGTAAGGCACATCAGTAACAAAGGAGTCCAATTTCCTTTTCGCATTGGTGTAAAAGGAGTCCAGATATCAAGTATTTCAAGTACTGCAAGAAAAGCCAGCAGCGGAACTAACCAGATAAAAAAGAAGAACTGATTTGGAAAAAGGCTGATTAAGAACATTATCAGCAGCGAAGCAAATAATATTATTTTCCATATCGATTTCCCAACCACAACTTTGGGTCCTTGAGTATATTTTACAGCAAGACGAGGAAATGTTTCGAGCATCATATACAATTCAAAAGCAATTGTTAGCAATGCAGAAGAACCTAATAATGAGTAGATTATAAACTGTTCAGTACTTATCATGTCTCCAGCCGGATAATACCAGTTTTCTTTCACAAAAAAATTGAGATATTCGAAATAAGCCCATCCACCTATGGAGCAAACAGCTATGGCTATTAAAGTTTGTGGCCTGTCATTTATTATTGAACGACCACAGGTTCTATAGTAAACTATCCCATCAAAAAAGATGATGGCTCCCCAAAATAATGGCAAAAGCGCCCAATTGGTAATGAATTTTGGTCCACTAAATTTTCCCCACATAAAAAACATAGCTCCAAACATCAGAAAAGCACCCAACCAGAACCAAACCGGAAATTTACCTTTCTCATGGCTGATCTTAGTCGCAATTGTTACTTTTTTAAAGCCAAAAAGTGTAGGAAAAAAATAGAAAACGGTGATAAATAAACAAACTGCTCCTATTGCTATAAAAACAGGCCAACTAAAAGGTGCTTTCACATCATACGGAGTCATTTGCGGTGGAAAATCAAAAAAATCTCCAGGAATCTTGCCTTTCCCCACTATTATTTCACCAAAATATGGCAGTAAAACTGATGCCAGTATTACTACCCCAATTAGGGTCATTCTATTTAATAATTTAGTCATGATTGGTATTTTTGTTCAACAATGATTTGTTTTTTTAGTTCATCAAGAAATATTTGAAGCAAATACTCTAGTTTAAGAGCTTTTTCGTATAATCTAAACCAGATTTTAATAGCCAGCAATACGCCCCGGAGTTTACCAACTTCGCCAAAAACATAAAAAATAGTAGCACTTCTGAGCTGTCGTTTGTAGGCTTTTAACCATTTTTTCTCGTTAGAGAATTGGCTTCCATTCCAATTTTTTAATCCAATATTTTCACAAAAAATCAAAATCTGCCGAGCCTGATAATCCTTTATTAGCATAAGATCCTCAAAATATGCCTTCAAAATTTCAGTAACTTTCAGTCCGTTTCTTGATTTTGTATTAAACAGCTCTTTTATAACATAGGCATCGATATTCCCTACCATATCAGATCCTGGAGAGTCTTTATCAATTATCTCCTGTTCCTCTTCCGATGTGAGCTTTTTATTACATAGCTCATCCAACAGAAAATCACCTGATGCACTTGCAACATCACCTAACCATGTAGCAAAATCTAAATTTGATTTCACATAAGGAAACAAAAACCGCAAAAAAAGCAAAAAATTGGGCATGGGTGTGACTGGAGCGAAATAATTATAAGCATCTATACCTGAAAGGATGTGCCCAACATCGCAATAACACCCATCCGGAGCAATTATTTCCTGATGATCATCTGCATAAATCTCAGGGGTTTGCCCGGCACGCTCAGGATAAATCTTATCATACTTAGTATAAGTAACTTTGTAAGCTAAAGGAACAACCTCAAGATTTTCATCATGCGTGTAATTTTTAGTTGTATTACTGCTTTGTGAATCGCTGCATCTAACCATTTCGCAATGATAACGCCCGGGTATCTTTGCCGCTCTTCGGATAACCTGAGAACTCCAGCCCCAAGAGTCATAAAAAATCTTGCGAAGCCTGGTAATCATTAGCATTGTATTGTATTCTTCGCCACTGTAATAAGCTTCTTCTTCTTCAAGCAACTCAATAAATCTGTCAAAATTGAATGTAGTTTTTTTATGCGAAGGCTCGGGCGTTCTACTAAAAATAGGTTGAAACAATTTTTTGGAGATCATTTAGTGATAATAGTTTAGATTAAATTTATAGTGATTATTCAGTTACCAATACTAAGTGGAAGTGTGAACCAAAAAATTGAACCTCCGTTATCTCTGGATTCTGCACCAATTTTTCCTCCATGCCTATCAATAAAATCTTTGCAAAGTATTAAACCTAAACCGGTGCCTTTTTCTTTTTCTGTACCCAGGGTAGATTTTTTTTCAGTGATTTTGAATAAAGTTCCTAGCTTATCAGGATCAATACCTATACCACTATCAGCAACCAATACCTTTACAAAACCATCTGATTTTATAGCAGATATCTCAACTTTTCCGTTCCTTTTGGTGTATTTAATAGCATTGGTCACCAAATTGCTTAAAACAGTGTTTATCATATTCCGATCTGCATACACACAAATTTTTTCTCCTAAGTTATGGGTTACTTTAATTTGCTTGGCCTGACTACTTCCTGCGGTGATTTCCAACGAATTTCTAATTAACTCCTCCAGAGATATTGCTTCTGGTTTGTATTCGGTTTTACCAGTTTGCGCCATGGCCCAATCAAGCAAATTTCCCAGCAGTTTATAGGCGCTGTTAGCGGAACTATGGATCGTATTTACAACTTTTCCGATTTTTGTTTTATCATAGTCGGCCAAAAAGGTTACCAATAATTCTGTCATGCCCAGAATATTGTTGAATGGATTTCTTAAATCATGAGCTATAATACTAAAGAATTTATCCTTGGTGGCATTTAAATACTGCAATTGCTCATTTTGCGCCGAGATTTCCTCGTTTTTTTGAACAATTTTATCATTCAACTTTATCAGTTTCTCATTCTGGTGTTTTATCTTTTTTATTGATTTTGAGAGATTTAATGCTGAATTAATTCTGGCAACTAATTCAATTGCTTCAACAGGCTTTCGGATATAATCAATGGCACCAACATTTAATGCTGTATTAAGATTTTCTGAAGAAGTCATAATTCCAGTGCACATTATCACAGGTATATCCTTGGTCAGAGGGTGGCTTTTTAATTCCTTTATTGTTTCTACTCCATTTAAACCAGGCATTTCCCAGTCGGTAATGATTATATCAGGGATAAATTTTTGGGCAACCATGTATCCCATTTTCCCGTCCAATGCTTGTAAGATTTTGTATTTTTTTTCTTTTAAAGTTTCAGTAATTAAATCAAGATAGGTCTGTTCATCATCAATTACCAACACCTTAACCTCACAATCATTAATCATTTTTAATAAATAATTCAGTTTGGACAACTAATTAACCGAGAAGCATCAAGATCACCTATTTTAGGTCTCTTATCTACTATCTTCCCAATATTCATTAAATCTCTCCCTAAGTTATCAAATAATCTGTATTTGACAAATAAATACTTTTAATTTTCGAAAAAATGAAATTGCTTAGCTGTTAAATAAAATAAAGATATCGCAACAGAATTTGACCTAGACCAGAATAATACAATTTTTAATCAACGATGGAAGGTACAATAGTCTGAAATATTCTGCTTTATTTCACTTGTTTAAATTTTAGTTAAGTAATTGATATTTATTCACTTTTCTTAAACTACTGACATTTCCCATATTTTGTAGATTTCAGAACAACAGTTACTTATATAAAATAAAGTCTGATAATCAGCAGTTTATAATTACTATTATGTAACGTTTAACTTTGTTTTTCAACTTCAGAGTTGAATTAGGTTTTCATTTTTGGGTTATTCACTTTGTTCATGAGCTGGCTTCGCAAGGTTAAACATATTCTTTTGCAGAACGAGTATTCACTTTGTTTATGAGATTACTTCGTTAAGTTAATTTCTTTAAAACCCCGAAGGGCTCAGCGTAAGCTAATCCCTCTATGAGGGTTTCATTAGAACTCATTCTGGCTTAACTCATCAATAATATTTCAAAAAAAAAGTCTAAAAAAGATACTTCTTTAGACTTTTTTTTATTCTAATAAAAGAGTTTCTTGAACTCTTGATTACATTAAAATAGTACGTAAAATAACCTATGCATCTATTTTAACCTGGTTATCGATTTCGTTTTTTAATCTCTTTAATGTGATTCTGCTATTCTCCAAATCGTTAAAAATATTGGATTTTACATCACTAAATCGATCTTTAAAATCACCAAATAACTTTTGATAATAATTAATCCCTTCTTTGAGGTTATTTGCAAAAGTTTTTAAGTATTTTTCCTGTTTTAAGGTTATGGAAGACTTAGTCTCCTCTATTTTACTTTTGAAGTAATCAAGATAAATTTTTAGTTCTTTTACAAACATATTTGGCCTGTCAGTTCTTTCAATCACATTTTCTCTGCCATAAATATGATCAACCATTCTTTTTAGGCTAATCGTTTTGTTAAAATAGGCTATATTGGGTCCAGGACAAACAGAAATAGCAGAACTCATTTTACCTGTATCAATATTATTAGAAACCAGAGCTGGTACCGACAAGCCCACACATAAACAAGCCTTCTCACCAATTTTATTGTACCTTTCTTTGTAATCTTTTGGTGAAAGATTTTCTTTATCTAATTCTTTAAACTTAAAGGTTAAATATTGTGTTGAGGCTGTACATATTGGCTTTTTTGTGAATTCGCTATTAGAAACCAGGAATCTTTTAGGACATGGACTACCTGGTTTGCCTTCTTTAAGTTTATTGATTTTTTCAATATCCTTTGAATTGTTTCTTAAATTATTAAACGGTACACCAAGTGGTGATATTCCACTCAGGTACAAATCCTGCTCACGCGCTTCTCGCAATTGTTCCCTGGTATTATCATCTACAGAGGTTGCTTCAGGCACTAATAAGAATGGGCTGCCCCACCCTACTGAATCAATCTTGTAATAATCAAGGAGAAACTGGTGCTCTTCAGCAGTACCAACTCCTCCTTGTGCAGTCACAAATAATTCCAATGAGGAAGGAACTACTTTATCCTTTTCTTTCAATGCCTGAACTAGAATTTCGAAAATTGATTTATGCAACTCTTCACGATGAGCTTTAAACTCTTCTAAAATGGGTCCCATTAAAAAACCATCAGAGGCAAAAGCATGTCCACCGCAATTTAAGCCCGATTCAATTCGATATTCCGAAACCCAAATTCCCTTTTTTGCAAGGAACTTACCTTGAATTAAAGCAGAACGGTAGTCACTGACTTTTAAGGCAATTTTCTTTTTAATAAAGCCATTTTCATTGGGATAAAAATCTTCAAAATTTTCAATGTAGCTGTATAAACGCGGATTCATACCTGCCGAAAAAACAATGGTAGATTGCAAATTACTATTTGCAAACCCTCTTAAAGATGCATGAGCATCATTAAATTCAACCGGAAGTTTTTCTTGCTTGATATAATTTTCCTTATCAAGTTTTGTCATGATGTTTACATCAATACTTCCCATTGATAAGTTATTTCGGACCCAATTTTTTATTTCTTCAAAATTGAAGTATTTAGATGTCAGCTCTTTAAATTCTTGTTTTATGCTCGAACTATCGGGCAGCATATTAAAGAACTCCTTTATTTCATGCCCCATTTCCTGGGTAGCATTTCTGAGTTGTTCAAATTTTTTCTCAGCCAGTTCATTAATAAGGTTCAGATAAGAAGTAACTCTTTTGGCCCTGAAATCAGCTACTGTTTCCGAAATTTCATTATACGGGAGTTGATGTTTCTCGCAATACATCTTTCTTAGTTTTTCCATTAGTAAATCATCTACTAATGAAATCACCGAATTAATTCCGTATTGTGAAACCTTTAATGGAGTATCTATAGTGAACCCAATTCCCATTACAGGAATATGAAAAGAGTGTGCTTTTGACATGGTCTATTGTTCGATTAAATTTTACGATGCATTACCTTATAGTCAGTTATAACCTGGAAATATTTATTGCACTATGATAATTTAAACTTTCACATTGATAGCCAATTAGCACATGCTTTTCCAACTTAAACTGTCTTTCAACAGATCTCAAAGATAGATCTCTTTTAAGGAATTCAAAACTTACTTGTAAAAACCAGTCTCATTTTATAGCTCATTTACCTTCTTATTGGATTAGTTTATAAACAAAAACTAAAACCTTTTGTAGGAGTTATACCTTCTATAAAATAAAATGGGAAAGCCAAATCAACAGGCACTTGCCTTATAAATCCATCATCTAGTGATATAAAGGTCCCGGTATTGGTAACCTCTGGAATTGATTGAAGATGATCAATTATTAAATGTTTTAAATTCTCATTATCTTTAGTGTAAACTTTGATAAATAAAGAATATCTTCCTGAAATATGGTAACATTCAAATAACCTGCGGAATTTTAATGATTTTCTTAAATATTTCTTCGTGCTTACCCACATTGGTTATTTGAAATTGTAAACCAATCAATGCACAAGTATTGTAACCCATTGCAGATGGTTTAAGTTTATACCGAACCACTGTTAGTATTTGGTTTGCTTCGCAAGCTCTCTAACCAAAACTGCCAGTCAATCGGCATATACAAAGCCATTATGGAATTCCGTTTTACAATATTCCATACTGGCTTAGTATAAAAGAAGAATTCAGGCGGTTTTAATATTGATATAAGTTGTGTCAGTTTTCAGGTAATAATTTTGTTTAAACATTTAATTTTTGCGCCCGGTTTTCCGGGCGTTTTTATACATCATCTTATCTTTATCGGAAACTGCACCGTCACAACAGTGCCATTATCAGGTTCCGATTCTATTTCAATATAGCCATTGTGCTCTAAAACAATGTTTTGTGTAATTGACAGGCCCAGTCCTGTCCCCTTCCCTACTTCCTTGGTGGTGAAAAACGGATCAAAGATTTTACTCATATCTTCAGAACTTATTCCTTTGCCAGTGTCTCTAATCACAATAAAAATATGATGTTCATTCACGTCTGAAGTAATTATTATTTCTCCTTTACCATCAATTGCCTGCGCTGCATTGGATAAAACATTTAACATGGCCTGATGCAGTTTTCCTTCATTTCCAACTAAAGCGTAACTAATACTTGCATAGGATTTTAACACCTTTATCCTGTTTTTTGTTTGACTTTGCAACATCACCAAACAATTGTCGATAATTGAATGAATATCGCAATCGGTAATAGCCGAATCATTTTGCCTGCTGTAATGATTCAGACTGTCCACAATATTTGCGGCCCTGTCAGCACCAGAGTTTATAGCATTTAATAAAGAAGAAATCACTTTTAAGTGCCCAGGCACATTATTCTCTAAATAATTTTTTATGCCATAGGCACCGGCTTTTATAAAATTTAAAGGATTATTTATTTCATGTGCAATACCGGAGGCCAGCAAGCCTAACGAAGCCATTTTTTCTGCCTGTACCAGTTTGCTTTGTGTTTTTTTTAAGTTTTTGAGAGTACTTTCAAGTTCTTCTCTTTGCCGCAACAATTCATCATTGGCTACTGTCAATTCCTGATTCGTTTCTGCCAGCTCTTCAGTTCTTCTTTTCACCAAAAATTCAAGTTGGTTTCTGTATTCCTCCAATTCTTCTTCAACAATTCTTTTTTCAGTAATGTCACGAGAAATGGTTTGTAGAACCACTTGGTCCTTCAACTTCAATTTCGTAATAGTTCCGCTAAACCAGTGCTCTTTTCCCCAGGCATCGATAAATCTATTTTCAATAATATCTGTATGGCTTTTATCGCTTTTTAAAAGCTCAACAATGGCATTTTGTACAATTTCATAATCATCCGGATGAATCATGGGTTTACGATCGGGGTTGTTAAAATCCTCCTCGGTAATTCCTGTTAACTGCATTAAAACATCATTAGCAAACAAAATGTTTTTCCTTAAATCCGAAATCACTATAATATCCGGAAAGGCTTCAATTATTGTTCGGTACTTCTCTTCACTTTCTTTCAGCTCTTGCTCAGCAAGTATTATCTCGGTAATATCAGTTATGGTACCAACGTAACCAATTATTTTTCCGTCAAAAATCTCAGGTACTGCTTTGCCTAGCACCCAGACAATTGAACCATCAGGCTTTCTAAAGCGGTAATTAGTTTTCGATTGTTTTCCTTTTTCTGAGTGCTTTTTCCAGTTTTCAGCTAATAATTTTTTGTCGTCAGGGTGCACAGCCTCCAGCCATCCGTCTCCTAAAGCCCTCTCGAAACTAAGACCAGATATTTCAGTCCACCTTGGATTTACATATGTTGTATACCCATCAGGCCTGGTTCTAAAAATACCGACAGGAGCTGCTTGTGCAAGAGTATCAAATAGTTGGTGGCTCATGCGTAAGCCCTCTTCTGCTAATTTTTGCTCTGAAATATCAATCAAAGAAAGCTGAAACATATGTTTTCCTTCAAATTGAAAAGATTGTAAATTAACTTCCCCGTCCCATAACACTCCATTTGGCCTTTTATGAAGCCACTCAAAAGTTACGTTGCCATCAGTAATTGCTTTGCTAAAATAATATTTTACCTTTTCACTCGAAAGCATTCCATCGTGCTGCTTTTCAGCAAAAACTTCCTGGGGATGAATACCAAGTACATCCTTCTGTGATTTAAATCCTAATATCTTAACTGCTGCATCATTTAACTTAATTACCTTATTCGTTTCAAAATCAAGAATAACAATTGGAATAACAGAGCTATCAAAAACCCATTGTCCCAAAAGTCTATCATGCATTACTGCACTTTCTTCTGATTTACTTTCAGTAATATCTTCAACAAAGCATTCATAATAAGGCTGATCTTCAGAATTATAGGCTAAATTTATCTTTACAATTATTTCCTCGCTATCTTTTTTTCGCCATTCTGCTTCAAAATCTACAACTTTTCCATTTTGTTCCAAAATTTTCTTTAATTCCTGAAAATCAGGCTTGTAGAATATTTGTTCAATGCTATGTTTCTTTAATTCTTCTTCGGAATCATGGCCCAACATTTCAATCAAAAAAGGATTTGCCAAATGTACTTCACCCGAAACGGAAAATTGTAAAATTCCAATTGGAGCATTTTTAAATAATGATTTATAAGGACTGTTAACTGTACTCATTAAAATAAATTCACGGATTCTCATGTGGTACAAGCGTTAAATTACCCCTGCCGTGATAAAGATAAAGAAAGTAGAGTGTTTTACGAAAAAAAGATGATTTTTGCAGCTGAAAAGCTTAATAGAAGCTTACTGAAATTTATTAATCCTCTTTTCAAGGATAAGATAAAATCAATTCCTATAGCTAGAACTTAAAGAATGAAATACTATTTTTCAATCTTACAGCATGATCTTTAAATAGTTAAGAACTTGCCGATAATTGTTCGGCAGTTGCAGCATTCACCTGTGCAACACTATTCTCCTGCTGAATAGCATTATTGACCTGTTCATCACCCGATAAATGCAATAATTACCAACATTATGACTACTGTAAAAAAGTTTCCTTGGTTCTTCTGTAAGCTCATATTTTGCAACTTCAACAATTAAATACCAGTTTAATTCAGAAATATACTTTGCTATTACAATATATTCGCCATCGGGACCGACATATGTGTGCCTTTTCAGAATCATTTTGCAATTCATTTGCACCAGATGAAATTCCTTCGATGGAATGAATGGTCTTACCTTTTTCTCCTTTATTAGAAATATCAATTAAATTTTGATCTTTGGGAACTTTTATAGTGTCATTTTTATCTACCATCATAATATTACCTCTTTCGCCATATTGTTGTGAATGAACAATTTGTACCACATCCGAAATATCAATGCCTAACTAAAAACTCCTAAAAATTTCCCTTCTGTGTCAACAATTTTTCGATTAACCCACAATTTTACTTCCTGGGTCTCAGCGTAGTCTATACCGATATTAAAAGAGTTTGATTCTAAAGATTTAGTAAAGTTAAAGTACCAGGGATCCGAGTCATTCGAAAGAACCCTGTCAACACCATTTGTAGAATAATAATTAAGAGATGACGCTGAAGCAATACCCACCAAAAACCATACTCTTTATTAACCAACTTCAGAAAACCTGTCATTTCTTCCTCATTTTCAACTTCTTGCTTAAAAGTTTATCAAAAAAAGGCTTTTGCTGTTTACCTCACTCACCATTATTCTTTTCCATAAATAGGTTTGGATAGAATTGTAAACGTTATGAATGTATACATAGCTCTTTATTTGTTATTCTTTCAACCAATCCCTTTTGAGAAGTGAAATAATTTGAAACGTTTATTGCTACAAACGACAACAAAATTATTAAAGCAGAAGCCAATGCGACCTTTACTTTAATACTTGGTGAGTTTAAAAAGTTTATAGCTAAGGAAGATTATCGGTTTACCTAAAGATAAATATAATTCTCTAAATTGTAAAACACTAATTATCTGAGAATTGAAAAGATAATGATAATATATTGCTAAAAAAATTCATCATTCTTTGTAACTTTATTAACCAGTGAAAGTATTACTAATAAAGAAAGTTTATAATGTACGCAGCAGTTCAATTTTTGATGCGTCTTTATATTTGCTACCTTTTACCTCAATTAACCAAGGTACCCTTAAACAAAGGGTTTAATCAGATAGCATATTTGTAAAACCATACTGTACGGTTAAATAAGCTGTTGAAATGTGAAATATTACGCTAATTAAACCTATTTTTTTATGAGAAAAACGACTTTGGTTTTGGTGTTATGCTTTTTGATAACACAATTATTTGTTAATGCTCAGGAAAAGGAAAAAGAAGTTGAAAAAAGAACTTATCAAACAACTTTTACAGAAAAACCACCTGACATTGATGGTTTACCTGATGACGAATGCTGGAACAAGGTTGAATGGGCAAACAACTTTACTCAAAGATCCCCTTATGAGAACCAACCTCCTACGCAACAAACTTCCTTTAAAATTTTGTATGATAATAACAACCTCTACGTGCTTGTGCGAGCGCACGATAATGAGGCTGAAAAAATTAGCAGAATTTTATCAAGAAGAGACCATTTTGATGGAGACATGGTTGAAATTAACATTGACAGCGATTTTGACAAACAAACAGCCTTTTCATTTACAGCCATGGCTTCAGGAGCTAAAGGTGATGAAATGATTAGCTTGAATGGAGATAATTGGGATGGTAGTTGGAATCCGGTTTGGTTTTTAGAAACCACAATTGATGATAAAGGCTGGTATGCTGAAATGCGAATTCCATTTACCCAGTTAAGATTTGGTAAAAAAGAAGAACATGTTTGGGGAATACAGGTAATGAGACATATACACCGTGAACAGGAACGTTCTCATTGGCAATACATTCCAAAAAATGCTCCAGGTTGGGTGAGTTTTTTTGGTGAATTGCATGGAATAAAAAATATTCAACCCAAACGACAGATTGAAATTTTACCATATGTTGTCGCTAAAACTGAAACATTTGAAAAAGAAGAAGGAAATCCTTTTGCTAATGGGAAAAGAAGTAACATTTCTGCTGGGATTGATGGAAAAATTGGTATCACAAATAACTTCACTCTTGACTTTTCAGTAAACCCAGACTTTGGACAGGTTGAAGCTGACCCTTCTGAAGTAAACTTAACTGCATTTGAAAGTTATTTTTCTGAGCGAAGACCGTTTTTTGTTGAAGGTAAAAACATTTATGAATTCAGGCCATCAAATACGTATGTGATTGGAAAATACAGCAGCGACAACCTTTTTTATTCCAGAAGAATAGGACGCTACCCTCATCATTATCCTGATACTGAAGATGATGAATATGTGAATATGCCTGAAGCAACCACCATTATAGCAGCTCTAAAACTTTCGGGAAAAACAAAAAAAGGACTCTCCATTGGAGTAATGGAAAGTGTAACAGCAAACGAAAAAGCTGAAATAGATAACAATGGCGAAAGACGCGAAGAAAGTGTAGAACCATTGACCAACTACTTCGTTGGACGAGTACAGAAAGATTTTAATAAAGGACAAACGATTTTAGGAGGTATGGTTACTGCTGTTAACAGAGATATCACAAACCCGGATATGAATTATCTGCATAGAGAAGCATATGCCGGGGGTATTGATTTTGAACACAATTGGAATGACAGAACCTGGTATGTGGCCTCAAACAGTACTTTTAGCAATGTTCTTGGCAACGAAGAAGCAATTTTGGCAACACAAACCTCTTCGGCAAGGTATTATCAGCGACCCGATGCATCGCATTTGTCTGTGGATTCAAGTTTAACTTCACTTCAGGGGTATGGAACAACATTAAGGTTTGGTAACCGCAGTAAAAAAAGGATTCAGTTCCAGACAAGCATTACATTGCGTTCTCCCGGGCATGAATTTAACGACATGGGATACATGCGCTATTCCGATAATATTCATCATGGCACCTGGGTCGGCTACTATATCCGTAACCCATTTAGCATTTTCCGAAACTTTTATTTAAATATGAATTACTGGATGTATTGGGATTTCTCAGGAGAATTGCTTTCCACATATTTCAACACAAACTTTAATACCCAATTTAAAAACAAATGGAGATTTAATGCTTCTCTAACACAAGCATTAGAAAATATTTCAACAACTATGCTTCGAGGTGGCCCCTCATTTAAAAACCCTGAGATGTTTGAACTGAACTATAATATAAGTTCCGATTATTCTAAAAAAGTTTCGTTTTATACAGGAAATTATCATGGATGGGGAAATAATAGCAGCGAAAAAAATCATTGGTATTGGTTTGGAATAGAAATTAAACCAATGAACTCGTTATCTCTCTCTATTGATCCCGAATTTGGGAGTAACTACAGCCAGTTGCAATATATCGAAACGGCTGACATGAATGGCGAAAACAGATATATATTTGGTAGTTTAGATCAAAAAACTTTTCATTTTACTTTTAGAATAAATTACACTATTACTCCCGATCTTAGCATTCAGTATTATGGGCAACCTTTTATCTCATCAGGCAAATACTCAGATCTTAAGAGAATTACAGATCCCAGAGCAGAAAGTTTCAACAACAGATATCATATATTTTCTGGCAATGAAAGCATCCATGATGAAGTGAATGAAGTATACAATATTGACGAAAATTTGGATGGAACGACTGATTACACAATCGATAATCCTGATTTTAACTTCCAACAATTTCGTTCAAATTTAGTTGTTCGTTGGGAGTATTCTCCGGGGTCAACAGTTTACCTGGTTTGGTCACAAGGACGGACTGCTTCAGGATCAAATGGCCGTTTTAATTTTGATAAGGATATGGACAATTTATTTGGTATTCAACCACATAATGTATTTTTAATTAAGTTTAATTATTGGTTCTCATTATAAAACTTTAAAAAGTAAACTTCGCCAAAGAACTTTCTTCGTAACCTATTGCTATTTAGACACTTTGGCAAAGTTTCTTTTCTATTTCGTTTTTATTGTAACAATAACTTCGTCTCCACTTCCACCCCATTCCACTGTCATGCCTTTATCATTAGCAAATAGTTCTGTAGAGGCAATATAAAAATTTTCAACATCATTTACAGTTACGTCCTTTATCTTACCATCTTTCCCCATAAATGATATCCATGCTTTGGTAAAAGAATATTTTACTAAGCCCGGTTTATTTTCCAATTCCTTAAAATTTGTTCCTTCATATTTACTTGTATTTACTTTTGCCCAATTCAACATATCCCGGGGTTTAGGTTTCCAATTATCATAGCCTGGATCTTTCCAAAATTCACTTCTCTCTTTTGCTAAGTCTTGCATTGATTTACTATTCTTTTTTGCAAAATGAATTAAATAAACCTGCTCATAAAAATGATCTGCTAAAACATCTTTGTAAAGCTCGTCTTTATCAAACTTATCAATTTTATTCCAGATATCAACTTCTAACTTTTGGTTAACACCTAATAAAGTGCACGTTCTGTTTCCAAAAGGACCGTAAGAATTATTATCCCAAATTGAATCCTGATTTATGTACTTGTAAGATAACTTTTCCCCTTTCTTATCATCTTTAAAGTTGACGATAACAGTATATTCTCCATTGGCATTTGGTCCTTTCATTGGCAGCATTGTTTCCCAACTCAAAGGTTCAATACTACCTCGAATTCCAACATTTTCGGCATCTTTTACATTCGACATATCAACAGTAAAAGTGACTTTGTTTTGAGCAAATAACAGATTACTGGTTAAAACCAATACAACAAAAAAGCAGTAATGTTTTTTCATGATTTTAAGT
The DNA here is from genome assembly GCA_050296515.1 of Bacteroidales bacterium. Classification (GTDB taxonomy): domain Bacteria; phylum Bacteroidota; class Bacteroidia; order Bacteroidales; family NBLH01; genus NBLH01. The sequence goes on from JBNKRJ010000046.1 coordinate 128,725, forward strand.
TTAAGTTTATACCATAAATAGATCATGCAAATGTTGAAATCAAAGGTGGCATTCTTAAAATAATAGGTTCTTCAAATAAATTTCCGACTTTTTATATAATATTTATCATCCCTATTTTTAAAACTATTTATTAATTATACCGAATCGCTGTTAGTATTTGGTTTGCTTGGCAAGCTCTCAAACCAAAACTGCCAGTCAATCGGCATATACAAAGCCATTATGGAATTCAGTTTTATAATATTCCATACTGGCTTAGTATAGTATAAAAAAAACCGTATGGCTAAACACCATACGGTCAATCAAATCTATGTATTTAAGAATCTTATTAATCTAATTCCAGAATTGTTTTCTTAATAATTTCAACTGCTTCACGAACTTGCTCTTCAGTAATTACCAAAGGTGGTGCAAAACGAATGATATGATCATGAGTTGGCTTTGCCAATAGTCCATTATCACGTAATGCTAAACAAACATCCCATGCAGTCTTTCCATTCATTGGCTTGATTACAACAGCATTTAGTAAACCTTTTCCACGAACTAATTCAATACGATCTGAATCAATCTTTTTTAATTCTTCGCGGAAGACTTTACCTAATTCCTCAGCTCTTTCAGCAAGTTTTTCCTCTTTTATTACTTCTAATGCGGCAATAGCAACTTTTCCTGCAATTGGGTTACCACCGTATGTAGAACCATGCTCACCTGGCTTAATGCAAAGCATTATTTCATCATCAGCCAGTACACATGAAACTGGGAATACACCACCTGAAACGGCTTTACCTAAGATTATGATGTCAGGACGTATGCCTTCGTGATCAACTGCAAGCATTTTACCTGTACGAGCAATACCTGTTTGAACTTCGTCTGCAATGAATAATACATTCTTTGATTTACATAAATCATACGCTTTTTTCAAATAGCCTTCTTCTGGTACATAAACACCAGCTTCGCCCTGAATTGGCTCAACAAGGAAACCAGCTACATTAGGATCTTCTAATGCTTTCTCTAAAGCAGGAATATCATTGTAAGGAATAGTTTCAAAACCTGGTGTGAAAGGGCCAAAGTCGTTTCTTGCCTCAGGATCTGTAGACATTGAAACAATAGTAATCGTACGTCCGTGGAAGTTTCCTTCGCAAACAATAATCTTCGCCTGGTCTGCAGGAACTCCTTTCTTTAAATAAGCCCATTTACGACAAAGTTTTAAAGCTGTTTCGTCAGCTTCGGCCCCTGTATTCATAGGAAGCACTTTATCGTAACCAAAGTATTTAGTAATATATTCTTCAAACTCACCCAATACATTATTATAAAAAGCACGTGAGGTAAGTGTTAATTTTTTTGCCTGCTCGACCATTGCATTCACAATCTTCGGGTGGCAATGTCCTTGATTTACAGCAGAATAAGCGGACAAGAAATCGAAGTATTTTTTACCTTCAACATCCCAAACATGTACACCTTTACCTCTTTCAAGAACAACTGGTAGTGGATGATAGTTATGTGCTCCATACTTATCCTCCCGTTTCATGTAATCTTGTGCGTTCATACCCTTTAAAAGTTTAAAAATTTAACAATATGTCAATAATAGTAGATTTTTAATTTTCGAGCCCAAAAGTAGTGATTCTTTCTGGTTTATTTACGAATATTTATCATGTTTTGATCTTAAATCGAATATTATCCGAAAGTACAATGTAAATAAAGAACAAACCACAGGTTTAGTACTAGTGTTATGTCAAGGCTAATTTGTCAGGTGACAACACCTGACAAGTGCACCGGCCAGGTGTTGTCACCTGGCTAATTACCAGAAATATCATACTTGACTTGACACTAGTGTCATGTCAAGTGTTGTATTTCTGGTAAAAAATTATATCTTTGAGGAAAAAACATGAAAAAATACAAGGTAACATTAACTGCCTCAGAAATTGAATTATTAAAAGAAATTACCAGAAATAGCAAACGTAGTGCGATGTTAATTAGAAATGCCTATATTTT
>JBNKRJ010000047.1:0-35034 GCA_050296515.1 Bacteroidales bacterium
AAATTGAGGCTCCGTTCTGAAAATCAATTTGTTTACCCCAGCCCTAAAGGGAGCAAATTGATTTTCTTCACTCCCTTTAGGGCTGGGGTAAATGAAGAAAATTAATTTGCGATTGGTATAAACTACCTTAGAATCATTTAAGAAAAAGTAAAAAATTCCATTTTGCTTATTGAGAAAAAGCAATCTTCTGTCGATAAATTGTTAAACTACATTGATTGTTCTTTTTCAGCAGTTTCTTTCGGTATACTTTTATATCAAAATTTAAAAACAAAATTGATATGAAAGCAACAAGAAACATTTTAACAATCATCTTATTAGGATTATACATGGGATTATCAAGTGCTGCAGTAGCTCAGGAAAGACATCCTGGTCCTCCTCCAATTCCTGATGAAGGCCAAATAGCCAAAATGATTGAAGATTTAAAAACAAAGCTAAATTTAAGTGAAAGTCAAGCAGAAAAAATTAAAACTTTGCACATGGAGCATTTTAAGCAAATGAAATCTCTGCAGGAAAATCAGCGCAAGCAAATGGAAGCAGCTAAAGCAGAACATGATAAATTGCGTACTGAGTTTGAAGTCAGGATTGAAAAAGAATTAAGCAAAGAACAGTTCGAAAAGTTTAAGCAAATAATGGAAGAGAATCATAAGCGTAAACAACCAGGAAAAGATCGTCCAAAAGGATAATATGAAGCAGAAAGGGTTTTAAAGGCATGTTGATAACCTGAGTCAGCATGCTTTTTTATTTTTCAATCGAAAAATAAAAACAGCTGCCTTCATCAATTTCAGAAGTAAGCCATATTTTACCGTTTTGACCATCGACTAGCTTTTTTACAGTTGCCAAACCTACACCAGAGCCTCTGTTGCCTTCTCTGTCAGAGGGATGAAGAATCTCAAAAATGTCGAATATACGCTCCTGGTGTTCCTTTTTTATTCCAGGGCCATTATCTCTGACAAAAAACTCATAAAATTTCCCTTTGTCTTCAAATCCGATTTCAATTTTCACATGCTTTTTATTGTTGTATTTAATTGCATTGGAAATAAGGTTCAGAAGTATTTGTTTTACAGCTATTCTATTTATTTTTATATCGATCCTATTTTCAGGGTATTTAAATATGATTTCATCAGTTTTTAATAGAACGATGATATCTTCAATAAACTGCTTTAAATCAATTTCTTCCACGTCTCTTGATAATACTTTTTCACTTCTGCTATAGGACAGTATCCCATCCACAAGTCGACGCAATTGATCTGCTGAATTATCCAGTTTTTTAAGCAAATTATATGCAGATTTGTCAAGTTTGTCAGAATGTCCATCTATAATAAAGCTGATGATTGTAGAAATATTATTTAATGGAGATTTAATGTCATGAGCAGCAATTAAAGCAAACTTTTCAAGTTCTTTGTATTTTTCTTCAAGTGCAAAGTTCGCCTCCTTAAGCAGCTTGTGTCTTTTACGAAGTTCCAGTAATTTAATTACTTGATTTGCAAGTGCTTTTAACGATTCAACCTGTTCTTTATCAAGCTTTTTTGGTTCATCATCAATTACGCAGAGTGTTCCGAGAGCATATCCATCAGGACTCACAAGTGGAATCCCGGTATAAAAAACAACATGAGGCTCATCAGTTACCAATGGATTATCATGAAACCGTTCATCTTTTCTTGAGTCTTCAACCTCTAAAACATCATTGATATTATTGATTGCATGAGCACAAAATGCGTGTTCCCGTGGTGTTTCAGTTGAGTTAATTCCGTAATGTGATTTAAACCATTGCCTGTCTTCATCAACAAAGCTTATCAACGAAACCTTTGTCTGACAAATTTGCGATGCAATTCTGGTAATATCATCATATTCTTTTTCAGGCAAAGAGTCAAGTATCTCATAACTCTCTAATTCCTTCAACCTTTCTTTGTCATTTGATGGAATATCTGGTTTTATCATTTTAGTTTGCCCTTTTTCTTCCTTTTGTCTAAGTTACTAAAACTTTGGCATTATTTAAAACTATTCTAAATAATGTTTTAGGTTTTGGGTGAGTTTAAAATAAAAGCTGCCTGCAAAACAAAACACAAGCAGCTTTTGTTCAAAACCTTAATTGTGGTTAACAACCAATGTGTCTTGATATCACAATTCGCTGTATTTCTGATGTTCCTTCTCCAATTTGTAAAAGACGCTGATCTCTATAAAATCGCTCTACATCATAGTCTTTCATCAAACCATATCCACCGTGAATTTGAACAGCTTCATCGGCAACTTCTTTTGCAATTTCAGAACAATAAAGTTTTGACATTGCTGCTTCTTTTGCGTAAGGTAAGTTGTTTGTTCTCAGGTAAGATGCTTTGTAAAGTAAATTTCTGGCTAATTCAATTTTTGTAGCCATATCTGCAAGTTTAAAGGCAATTATCTGGAATTTTGAGAGTGGCTTGCCAAACTGCTTTCGCTCTTGTGCGTATTTCATTGCCATTTCGAAAGCTCCCTGAGCTAAGCCTAATCCCATTGCTGCAATTGAAAGCCTTCCACTGTCAAGTGTATTCAGCATAATTTTGGAACCATCACCTCGTTTGCCAAGGAGATGATCCTCAGGAACTTTGCAATCGTCAAAATAAAGCTCAGCCGTATCCGAAGAGCGCCACATCATTTTACCTGTCATTTTTTTTCTGGTAAATCCTTTGGTTTTGGCATCAACCAAAATGGCAGAAAATTCCTTGTTACCATCGCCTTTTTTACCTGAAACCACCTGAACAGTTGAACCTATGTTTATTTTTGATGCTCCGTTTGTGATGAAGATTTTTGATCCATTTATAACCCACTGCCCATCTTTAAGCTCTGCTTTTGTCTTGGTTCCTCTTGAATCAGAGCCTGCTTCAGGTTCGGTTAAGCCAAATGACCAAAGTGCCTCACCTGTACAAAGTTGAGGCAGGTATTTTTGTTTTTGCTCTTCGGTACCGTAATGCATGATAGGCCCAATTCCTAATGAGTTATGGGCTGCAACTGTTGCTGCCTGAGAACCATCGATGCGTGCAAGTTCTTCAACAGCAATTAAATAGGCAAGGTTGTCCATGCCCATGCCTCCATATTTTTCAGGAACTCTGATACCAAACATTCCTATTCCGCCCATTTTTTTTGTTAATTCAACGGAGAATTCTTCTTTGTCATCCAGCTCCCTGGCAATTGGTTTTATTTCGCGTTCGGCAAAATCACGAACGGTTTTTCTTATTAAATGATGTTCTTCTTGTTCGTACATAGCGTATAATTTTGGTTAGGTTATTGTCATTTTCTTAACGAATTCAAATAGTTCTTTCATTAACTTTCTTTTACTAAACAGTTACCGGATTCTAGTGTTATGTCAAGGCTAATTTGTCAGGTGACAACACCTGGATGGTGTACTTGGGGCTGTATCAAAACTAGTTTTGCCATAAATTTTTCTTTCAATCTTGCATCAATCCAATCAATCTGCTTTCAATCTTGTTGAAATATGCTCTTTTGTTTTTGAAATGAAATTAAAATTGCATTGAATTAGACTTTTGATACAGCCCCAAATTGGCCTTGACATGTCACAAGTAATCAGCAACAAGGTACCAGGATCTAGAAACCAGCTTCCAGCAATATTTCAGGCACATCTACTTTTTGGCTCAAAAATGCTGATGCAAAAGTTTTTCCCTGTGCATCAATCATCAGGGATTTTGTTCCACCACCATCCAATGATTTCTCAAGAAGGAAGTTAAGAGCATGAATATTATCAAGTTCATACCTCTTTACTTCTCCTTTGCAGAAAGCTCTGAACATTACTCTAATCTCACGCTCAGTAATTTTTTCTTTAATGAATTTGTAGATTTCAGGTGTTCTGGCAATAATTCCAATGTTTACCGTATCGCCTTTATCACCTGATCTTGCCAGGCAAATATCTTTGTATGTTTTTGGAACTGTCAAGGAACTGTTAGCCAGGCTATTTCGGTTTTCTTGGCGATGATTTTGGAGTTCGTCTGTTTTCGATAAGTCTTCTTCAAAACCAGTTATTCCGCTTATCTCATAGCTTTTTTCTACCTCTCCCTGTTCGTTTAAAACACTTACTTTTGATTGAACCAACGTTTTATCAAGTAGGGCCGGCCAGTAAGTCATTACTGATTGTACTCTTGGTCTTCCACCTGTAACTGCCACCCCTGGGGGGCCACTAAGAATTAGTGGAGCAATGCTTTTAGAAAATTCCTCAATTTTGCCTTTGTCATAATCATAAACATCCAGTTTTAAAAGTACCTCATTGGCTGTTTTATTCTCAACAAGGTTTTTATGGCAGGCGTTAAATCCAACCAGTTCATGATTTTTCTTTTCAAAATCAATGTTTAGTCTTTTCCAAAAGATTTCGGCAAACTTTTCTGCTTTTTCGATGGCATTGGGACCACTGATTATAATAGTGCCCGAAGCTTTAAAGCCATCCTTGTATGCCATCGATACTTTGTAGGTTTTGGTTGATGGTCTACCTTTTATTCCGGCAACTTTCACACTGTTTTCGCCATTTGGTTGAATGTTAATTGTTTGAAAATCAGCTATAACGTCGGGACTAATGTATTCTTTTGGATTTCCCATTTCGTAAACAATCTGCTCCCTGATGGTGTCTACACTCACTAATCCTCCTGTGTTTTCATGTTTGGTAACGTAAAAATCGCCTCCCGAATACATTTCAACTATTGGATAACCAAAGTTTTCCCAGCCAGGTACTTTTTCCCAGTCAGTAAAATTACCACCTGAAGATTGCGCTCCGCATTCAATAATATGGCCAGCTACGATACCTGTCGCTAATTTATCCCAATCGTTTAATTTCCATCCAAATTCATAAATCATCGGAGCCAGGGTGATTGAAGTATCTGTAACCCTTCCTGCAATGATTAACTTGGCGCCTTCTTCTAAAGCTTTTACAATAGGCTGAACACCAATGTATACATTCGCACTTTGTACCTTATCTTTAATGGCACTAAAATTACTTCCATCCTCAAGGTTCTTAAAATCAGCTTTTTGTGGATACAAGGCTGGGATTTCGTCAACAATATTATCACCTTCGATAATGGCGATTTTCATGCTTAGATTTTTTGCTTTCAAGCGATCTGTTACTTGTCTGGCACATTCCAGTGGATTAATACCTCCTGCATTTACAATGATTGTTACTCCCTTTTCGATAGCTATTTCAGCAACGTCATCCATTTGATCAACAAAGTCGGTAATGTAACCAAGTTTAGGATTTTTCAGTTGCTGTTTTCGCAAAATGCTCATGGTAATTTCTGCAAGGTAATCAGTAGTGATATAATCCAACGGGCCTCCACTAAGTTGCCTCTTAAGTGCCCCCAGATCATCACCCCAAAATCCTCCTGCGTTTCCAATTCTTATTTTATTCTTCATAGTAATTAGGTTATTGTCGGTTTTATTAAATACTAATATGTGTTTAGTTTTTCTATTTATTAGTTACTGGTTTCTGAATTATTCTGATGACCAGCACTATTGTTATTTCTGATAATCATCCAGGTGACAACATCTGGATGGTGCACTTGTCAGGTGTTGTCACCTGACTAATTAGCTTTGATGCGTTTAGCTTCCAGAAACTTCTTCCAATTCAATTAAAACAGTCCCAGCAGCTACAAGTTCTCCTTCTTTTGCATTGATTTTCAGAACTTTTGCATTAATGCCTGTTGTAATGTTATTTTCCATTTTCATCGATTCTATAACAATCAGTTTAGCTCCTTTTTCAACAATATCACCAACACTTGCGTTTATTTTAAGCACGGTGCCAGGCATTGGACTTATCAATTGGTTTTCATTTTCAGTTGCATCGGCGGATAAACTAATATCATCTTCTACAAGTATATATTTCCTCTTTGCTTTAACAATTTTTCCTTCAAATGAAATGCTTGCCTGTTCTTTTTGGTCAAAGGATAGAAATAGTTCGTTGGGTTTGTCGTTGACCTTGAACCTGATTCTATTTTCATTCAGTTCAATTATTTCGGATGAAAACATTTCGTCTTCTATTTCTAATCTATAATTAGTTGAATTGTAGTTTTTTATAAGGATATTGTGTTCTTTGTTTTCAATGATGACTGGGACTTCCATCTGTTGTCTCCAATAACCAATTTCACTCCATAATTTATTGGTTCTGACTGATTTTGTACCTTTTCTATTTAAGTCAAATAACAAAAATCCAACTAAAGGAATTTTTAAATCCTGGTTTTCTAATTCAGCTTTTATTGAATTAATCAAATTTTCTAAATTCTTGTCACAATAGGATGTTGAGATTTGATTATTAATAAAATCTTCATTATGAGTCAACTCCTTTAAGAAGCTAATATTTGTTTCAACTCCATGCACAATATAGCGATCAAGTAAATTCAACATTTTTTTCCTGGCAACTTCTCTGTTTTCAGCCCAAACAACTAGTTTGCTAATCATTGGGTCAAAAAAGCTGAAAACCTTAGAATTACTTTCAAGCACTGATTCTATTCTGACATCCTTCATCTCAGGAGCCTTATAGAACTGAACTTTTCCGGGTGAAGGCATGAAGTTTTCAGCTGGTTTTTCAGCATACACCCTGCATTCAATAGCATGGCCTTTTTTCTTAATTTCATTTTGAGTGATATCAAGGCCTTTGCCAGCTGCTATTCTAAATTGTTTTTCTATGATATCAATTCCTGTAATCATTTCAGTAACAGGGTGTTCTACCTGTATGCGAGTATTCATTTCCAGAAAATAGAAATTCAATTCTTTGTCAACCAAAAACTCAATGGTTCCTGCATTTTTATAGTTAGCTTTTTTCCCGATTTCAACTGCAGCATTGCATATTTTTTGTCGAACCTCTTCGTTAAGGGTGATTGAAGGAGCTTCTTCTATTATTTTCTGATACCGTCTTTGAATAGAGCATTCCCTTTCAAATAAGTGAATGACCTCCCCATTAAAATCACCAAGAATCTGAACCTCAATATGTCTTGGGTTTTCAATGTATTTTTCGGCATAAACCGAATCGTTTCCAAAATAATTTAATGCTTCGCGACTGGTAGATTCCAGTGCATCGGCCAATTCTTGCACTTTTCTGACTATCCGCATACCTTTTCCACCACCACCGGCAGCAGCTTTTAAAAGGATGGGGAAGTCCATTTTAGAAGCCTCGTTAAGTAAATATTCCTTGTCACCAATTTTATTTTCAATAGTTGGCACACCAATGCTTTTAACAAATTGGTTGGCTTCTATTTTATTTCCCATTTTTCGGATAATGTCCTTATCAGGTCCAATGAAAATAATTCCGGCTTTTTCACAAGCTTCAGCAAAATCAGGATTTTCAGACAAGAAGCCATATCCAGGATGGATGGCTTCGCAGTTCGACCTTTTTGCTACTGCAATTATTTTTTCAATATTAAGATAGCTTTCTGATAATTTGTCATCCCCGATGAAACAGGCTTCATCAGCCTGTCGAACATGCAAGGCATTACTGTCTGATTTTGAATATATTGCAAAAGTGTTTATTTCAAGTTGTTTTGCTGTTCGGATGACTCTGAGGGCTATTTCCCCACGATTAGCAATTAATATTTTTGAAAACATTCCCATTTTAAATGGTGGTTTATTTATAATTTAAAATCTGAGATTTACAGTTGTTATTTTACCCAATTTGGCTTCCTTTTGTTTAGGAAAGCATCCATTCCTTCCTGTCCTTCTTCCGAAGCTCTTATTTCAGCAATAATTTCAGCTGTATATTCAAGTGCTTCATCCAATGATAAATGATTTACTACCTTGTCAATCAGATTTTTACAATGCGAAATCGCTTTCGGGCCACTTGTTCTTAGCAGATCAACAATTGATGTTAATTTATCCTCTAAATCAGATTCGGGCATTGATTTATTAACCAGTTTATATTCTTCGGCAGACTTGCCTTTAAAACGCAGGCCTGTAAGCATAAGTTCTCTTGAGGTAAACTCTCCTGTCCTTTTTATGATATATGGCGAAATACATGCTGGAACAATACCAATTTTGACTTCACTGAGTGAAAAAACCGTATCGTTTGTGCAATAGGCAAAATCGCACGAAGCTAATAAACCATTTGCTCCTCCAATAGCTGCCCCATGTACCAGTGCGATGGTTGGTTTTGGGCAAGTGTAGATGGTGTAAAAGCATCTCGATAACTGGTAACTTTCTTCGTAATTTTCCGGGTAACTAAATTTTGCTACATCACGCATCCAGCTCAAATCAGCGCCTGCACAAAAGGATTTGCCCCGTCCTCTTATGACAACAGCCCGAATCTCATCATCAGTTTTAATATGTTCAAAACACTGAATGATTTCAGCAATCATTTCCTGGTTAAAGGCATTGTGTATTTCGGGTCTATTAAACCAAACTGTAGCAATGTCTTTTTCCTTTGTTAGTTCTATTGTGTTGTATTTCATTGTTTTAGTGATTAGAAATTAGAAATTTGAACATGGTATATTGGTGTATTTTAGTATTGAACATTTGTTAAACATCTAGTGTTATGTCAAGGCTAATTTGTCAGGTGACAACACCTGACAAGTGCACCGGGGCTGTATCAAAACTAGTTTTGCTATAAATTTTTCTTTCAATCTTGTTGAAATACGCTCTTTTGTTGTTGAAATGAAAGTAAAATTGCATTGAATTAGACTTTTGATACAGCCCAAATTACCAGAAATATCATACTTGACTTGACACTAGTCACCTGCAACCAGAAACAAGCAACCAGCATTCAGTCTTACATTCTGAAAACACCATATTTAGTTTCATCGAACTTTTTATTCAGAGAAGCTGAAATTGCCATTCCAAGCACTTTTCTGGTATCTACAGGGTCAATAATGCCATCGTCCCACAACCTGGAAGTGCTGTAATAAGCAGAACCTTCAAATTCGTACTTTTCAAGAATTGATTTTTTTAGTTTTTCAGCTTCTTCGGTAGCAAGTTGTTCTCCTTTTGACTTCAGCTGCTCTTCTTTTACCGTGATTAACACACTTGCAGCCTGTTCACCACCCATCACCGATATTTTTGAATTGGGCCACATGAATAAAAACCTTGGTTCATAAGCTCTTCCAGCCATTGCATAATTTCCCGCACCAAACGATCCTCCAAAAACCAAAGTAAATTTAGGAACGTTAGCATTGGCTACGGCATGTACGAATTTAGCTCCATCACGCGCAATTCCTTTGTGTTCATATTCCTTACCAACAATAAACCCGGTGATGTTTTGCAAAAACAATATTGGAATATTTCTGGAGGTACATAATTCAACAAAATGGGCACCTTTCAAAGAAGTCTCTGAAAAGATAACCCCGTTATTGGCAATTATTCCTACGGAATAACCCATAATCCTGGCAAAACCAGTTACTATTGTCGGAGCGTAGTTTTCCTTAAATTCCTGGAACTTACTGCCATCAACAATTCGCATAATTATTTCTCGTGAATCAACTTGCTTTTTAAAATTAATCGGTGCAATGCCATACAATTCAGAGGGAGCATAGGCAGGTTCCTCAAATGGAAGTTGTTCGTGATTTTGCTTGTATTGATTAAATATTACTTCAAAAATATTTCGGCAGATTTGCAGTGCATGTTGGTCATTTTCAGCAAGATGATCTGCTACACCGGAGATGCTGGTGTGCACAGTTGCTCCTCCAAGTTCTTCTGCCGTAACTTCCTGTCCCGTAGCTGCTTTTACCAAAGGAGGCCCGCCAATAAATATTGTTCCCTGGTTTTTAACAATAATTGTTTCATCACTCATAGCAGGAACATAGGCTCCACCAGCTGTACAAGAGCCCATAACGATAGCAATTTGAGGGATTCCAGCTGCCGACATGCGGGCCTGGTTAAAGAAGAAGCGTCCAAAATCATACTTGTCCGGGAAAACATTTGCCTGTTCGGGCAGAAAAACACCTCCAGAGTCAACCATATAAATACATGGCAAGTGATTCTCCATAGCAATTTCCTGTGCCCTGACATGTTTTTTGATGGTTTCTTTTATATACGTTCCCCCTTTAACGGTAGCATCATTGGCAACAATCATGCATTCATTTCCATGAACTATTCCAATACCTGTGATTATTCCTGCAGATGGAAAACTATCATCATACATGCCATTTGCAGCAAGTGCAGAAAGCTCTAAAAAAGGTGTGTTTTTGTCAATCAGAAGTTCTATTCTATCGCGGGCAAGTAATTTCCCGCGTTCGATATGTTTTTTTACGCTTTTTTCTGATTTTCTGTCAATTACAGAGTTTAGTTTTTCTCTAAATTCATGTAAAAGTTTCTGATAAGCAGCTTTGTTTTCAATAAATTCTTCAGATTGAATATCAATCTTAGTTTCAAGTTTTCTCAAAGTAAGTTAGTTTTAAGGTTATTCAAGTTTGTGTTTAAAATTACATTTTTTTAATAGAACCTGAAAGCAACAATCTGGATAAATTGATGTATTTTGACCAATCAAGTTAAATAGAGGAGAAAAAGAAGAAATTATCTTATTTTTGAATATAAAATCATACAACTAAACTTATGGATAAAGTTCTTATACTATTCGCTCATCCGCGGCTTGAAAAATCCAGGGTGAACAGAATGCTTATCAAACATATTCCTAAACGGAACAATATCACTTTTCACGATTTGTACGAAAATTATCCTGATTTTAATATTGATATCGAATATGAGAAGCAACTACTTATTGAACACAAAGTAATTGTTTGGCAACACCCTTTTTATTGGTACAGTTCTCCGGCTCTTTTAAAGCAATGGATTGATATGGTTCTTGAATTTGAGTGGGCTTATGGTCCTGGAGGAGATGCCTTAAAAGAAAAAGTTGTTTTAAATGTGATCACAACCGGCGGAGCACGAGAGTCTTATCAGGCTGCAGGCCATAATAATTTTACAATTAGTGAGTTCCTTAGGCCTTTTGAGCAAACTGCCAATTTGTGCAAAATGATTTATCTGCCTCCTTTTACAGTGCAAAGTACGCATCGGTTAACAGAGGATGATTTGGATAAATATGCAAACCAGTATGATATTCTTTTGCAAAAGCTTTCAGGTGGCCATTTGAAGTACAAAGATTTAAAAACGTTGGAAGTAATGAATGACATTTGTGTACTTAAAGAGGTAGAATAAGATGGATGGATTTTTATTTCAATCAATGATATATTTGGCAGCAGCGGTGGTTTGTGTGCCAATTGCCAAAAAATTAGGGATGGGGTCAGTCCTGGGTTACCTTTTAGCCGGCGTAATTATTGGCCCTTTTTTAATAGGTTTTATTGGTGACGAAGGCGAGGATATTCTCCATTTTGCAGAGTTTGGAGTTGTGATGATGTTGTTTTTAATTGGCCTTGAGCTTGAGCCAAAAAAGCTTTGGGCTATTCGGAAACAAATTATAGGGATGGGAATGTCGCAGGTGGTAGGAACTACTTTGTTGTTTTTTAGTACAGGACTTATTTTTGATGTGCAATGGCAATCATCCTTGGCCATTGCACTGGCGCTTTCCATGTCATCGACTGCCATAGTATTGCAAACTTACAAGGAAAAAGGTGAATTAAATACCACTATCGGACAGAGTTCATTTTCTGTTCTACTTTTCCAGGATATTTCTGTAATTCCTATACTAGCATTACTTCCACTTCTCGTTTTTTTACCAGGAGGTGATGGTGCAGTAGGGCATGGTAGTTTTATTGAACATTATCCTGCCTGGCTTCAAACAGTTTTTATATTGGCAGCAGTTAGCGCCATTGTTTTGATTGGGCGATACATCATTGTTCCATTATTAAGAATTATTGCTCAAACCCGGTTGCGGGAATTGTTTGTTGCTGCTGCTTTACTGATTGTTGTCGGAATTGCATTTTTGATGCAGATGGTTGGCTTAAGCCCTGCTTTGGGGACCTTTCTGGCTGGGGTAGTGTTAGCAAATAGTGAATTTAAACATGAGTTGGAAAGTGATCTGGAGCCGTTTAAGGGATTGCTGTTAGGACTTTTTTTTATTGCAGTAGGGGCTTCAATAAATTTTGCATTGATTGCAGAAAATCCAAATCTGATTCTTGGTTTAACGCTTGGAATCGTTTTTATTAAGATGACTATCTTATTTATTATTGGTAAAATATTTAAGCTTCCAATAAATCAGAATTTAACTTTTGCAATTGGTTTGGCCCAGGTAGGAGAGTTTGCTTTTGTTTTATTTTCAATGATAGGGCAATTAAACATTCTTTCAAATGAAAATATGAATATAATGATGGTAGTAACAGCATCGAGTATGGCTGTTACTCCTCTGGTAATTTTACTCAATGAAAAATTGATTCAGCGATGGCTAAAACCAAAAAAAGGAGATCGTATTGAAGCTGATGTAATAGATGAAAATAACCATGTTATTATTGCAGGTTTTTCTCATTTCGGGAGTACAATTGGTCGGTTTCTGAGGGCAAATGGCGTTGAAGCAACCTATTTGGATTATAATTCACGACAGGTTGATTTACTGAGAAAACTGGGTTTTAAAGTTTATTATGGTGATGCAACAAGGAAAGACTTGTTAGAATCTGCAGGTGCTTCAGAAGCAAAGCTTTTAATAATAGCCATAGATTCACCAGAGACAAATTATGAGTTAGTAAAAACAGTGAAGAAGCATTTTCCAAAGCTGGAAGTGATGGTAAGAGCTAAAAACAGGTTTGATGCCTATGAGCTGTTGGATTTGGGAATTGATAATATTTACCGGGAACATTTAGATACTTCAATTAAATTAGGGGTTGATGTTTTAGTCAAACTAGGGCATCGTGCTTATTCTGCAAACCGGGCAGGGCAAAATTTCAAAAAATATGATGAAGGAGCTATGCGAGAATTATTTCGTCACAGACATGATAAAAAAGTATATATTTCTGAGGCTAGGCAACAAATTGAAATTCAGGAAGAACTACTTAAAAACGATAGGGCACATCAACCAAATTTGAATGACCATGCCTGGGATGGCGAGCATATGAGGGAACAAATTTTGAGCAGAAAATAATTAGTCATATTTTGTTAATTTTTAATCACCAAACTTATGGATTCCAAATCAATCGAAACAGAAAATTCACCCAGGCATTGGCTCGGGATTGCTAAACAAATCAACTCCATTGCACAGACAGGATTGGCATTTACAAAAGATAAATATGATAAGGAAAGGTATGAACAATTAATGGAGCTCAGTCTCACAATTTTGAATAATATAACAGATATTGATTCGAAAAAGCTTGAGTTTATTTTTAATCGTGATATTGGGTATCAAACTCCAAAAGTAGGAGTGAGGGTTGTTGTTATAAGCGATGGAAAATTGCTGTTGGTTAAAGAAAAAATGGATGGAAGATGGTCTTTACCAGGTGGTTATGCTGATCCGGGAATGACGCCAGGCCAGATTGCCATAAATGAGGTGAAAGAAGAAGCTGGTTATGATGTAGAACCGATTAGAATCCTTGGATTTATTGATTATAATAAATATCAGAAACAACCTTTTCCATTCGACATCTATCAGCTTTTTATGGAATGTAGGATAATAGGAGGAGAGGCTGCCCCAGGTTTGGAAACCAGTGGTGTTGGTTTTTTTGATATTGAAAAATTGCCTGAATTATCTGAGCGACGAGTTACAAAACTGCAAATACTTCAGATGTTTAGATTGGCATTAAGCAAAAATATCGAGCCTGTTTTTGATTAAAAAAAACACTCCAAAATAGTTCCGGAGTGTTTCAAGATCTTTTAGTAGAATTCTTTCATTTAAGTTTAGCGAAATTCTGTTATTTTTTGCGATAAACATTAATTTTATTGATTGGTTAGTCTGTAAAATCACATTTATTTCAGAACGCCCTTCTTAAATTAGTTGTTGACCAAATCAATAATTGCTATTGTAATTTTTTGACCTTGGTCTCTTGTTGAATTTCTTTTGTCCGCCCCCGCCCCCGCTGCTCTTTTCCTGCGCCATGTTTACTTTCATGTTTCGGCCTTTAAATTCGGCACCACTAAGTTCTTCAATGGCCTTTTGGCCTTCTTCTTTGTTTGGCATTTCTACAAAGCCAAAACCTTTGCTTTTTCCAGAGTATTTGTCCATGATAATTTTGGCAGATGTTACTTCGCCATACTCCATAAATAAAGCTTTAAGATCATCTTCGTTAACTTCGTAATGAAGGTTTCCTACATAAATGTTCATAATCAAGTAAAATAAAGTGAAAAAAAGAATTAATTAACACCTAAGCTAGCTGGTTAAGGAAACATAATTGCTCCTATAAACTTAATCGCGAGGTAGAATTGTCGATGTTTGTAAATCAGGTTTAGCAAGAATAAACAATTTTAGTCGTGATTGAGTTAACAGTTTAACCTGGTTTCTAACAAAGGTAATTTAATTTTTATTGTAACATGTAATTTGTTTGAAATTATTTTACGATTATCAGCTAGTTTACACCTAAATGGTTTCTTCCGTTTGAAAATCAATTTGTTTACCTCAACCCAAATGGGAGCAAATTTGATAAGCTTCACTCCCTTTTAGGGTCTGGGTAAGGAGAAAAGCAATTTGCGGTTGGTATAAACTAGCTGACAATTATTAATTATTTTGTGTTTTTAGGTGATACCGGCTATAAAAGGCCATATAAGAATATGTTATTTAACATTTTTTCACATTAGCAATTCTCTGTAACTTAATTATAATCGTATAATTAGGTCAATTTCAATTTATTAATGCTGAAAAACATGATTAAAAACATACTGTGAAATTAAATAATGTAAACTTAATATGCCTAATTTTGAGCTGTAGAAATAATTCTATCGACCAAAATATTGATAATTTAAATTAACATGGCATGATGAAAGATCCCTGGAATTTTTCAGAATCTCAGAATGGTATTTTGCATGAAATTAGCAAATGGCCGTCACCTAATGGTATTTATTCTTTAAAGTACAATAACGTAAAAGAAATTGTAATTAATTACCCATTAACAGGTAATTGCTATTTCCAATATGATGAGGAAAAAGTACTTTTACATATTGATGCTGGTGGACCACCAGTTTGGTCTAAGGATAATAAGTTTTTTGCACTTCCAATATGGCTTTATAATGAAGATGGATATGTGCAGAGAATAGGACTTGGCTCAATAGGTGATATGACTTTTAAAATTAGCACTGATTATTTTAAAATAATGCAGTTGGTCAGTGTAAATGAAGAAATTATTGAAATTGTCGAAAATCCGGCAGTTAATGAAAAAAACAGACGTTTAAAGATAAATGAATTAGATTTTTATGAAACAATTCATTTATTAAATCTTGCAGAGGTTTTACAATAATCAACTTAATAATTATTACAGAAGTAGTATACTAATATTACTCCTGTATCAGGCGTTCATAAACTATGTAAGACCTCTATTGAATTCCTGATAAAACTTTTCTATTTGCATTTGTTATGACAAAGTCGATTAGGGTGATCGGCTTTGTCTTTTTCATTTTTAGCGGATTATACTCTCCACGTTCAAATTCTCATTCATTACTTCAATATTCATCTCGAAAATTGTAAAGGCAATTTCTGTTTAGTCTTTACGAGTCGTTGTGTTTTATAAGTTTCAGTAAATAAGATGTTTACGTGTTGTTTGTTGACTTGATAACAACTGTTTAAAATTGATATTGTCCTTTATTTTATACTTGATGAATAAATCAGGGGGTAGTTTTAGAATGATAATATAATTATTTAGATGCATGTTAAAAACGAGAGGGTGTTATGTAAAATAAATGTAAAATATGTAAAATAAGTGTCAAATTATTAGGGGTTATTTAAAAATAATTCTATTTTTGCATCGTTAACCAAGTATTAATTTTAATTTGTTACTTATGAAAAAAATAAACAGAATTTTCTTAGTGTTAAGTCTTCTTTTAATGGTTGTTTCGAACAATATGTTTGCACAGGAAACTGAGGTAGTAGAGGAAGAAACGGAGTCTCCATTTTCTGTAGGGGCAGATCTTGTTTCATCTTATGTTTGGCGAGGTGTTAAGTTCGGTGGACCAGCTTTACAGCCAACGGTAGAGTTTAGTACTTCTGGACTTACAGTAGGTGCTTGGGGATCTTTTGGGCTCGGGCCAGCTGATGAAGCAGTTAATGAGGCCGATTTATATATCAGTTACGGGTTTGATTTTGGTTTAAGTCTGGGGGTTACTGACTATTATTATCAAGGTTTACCTTATTTCAGATACGATACAGACTCTGCTGCACACGCTTTTGAAATTAACGCCAGTTATGCAATAAAAGGTCTTTCTTTAGCAGCTAATTACATTTTAAATGATGCTTCTAATGGAGGAGCAGGTTCGATTGGTGGAGATATGTATTTTGAATTAGGCTATGAATTTAAAAACTTCAATGTATTTATAGGTGCAGGTGATGGATGGCATACTTCTACCACTGAATTTGAGGTTTGCAATATTGGTATTTCTGCAAGTAAAGAGTTGAAAATCAGTGATAAGTTTTCACTTCCTGTTTCTGGCCTTATAAGTGTTAATCCGCAATTAGAAACATTTAACATAGTGGGAACCATTTCCTTTTAGGTTTTAATAGGCTCCTTATCTGGGTATAATTTGACTAGGCGTATTTCTGCTTAGTCTTAATCTTTAAAATATCGTAATTATGAAAAAAGTAGAAGCAATTATACGAAAAACCAAATTCGATGATGTGAAAGAAGCACTGCACGATGCTGGTATCGAATTTTTCTCATTTTGGGAAGTCCGGGGTGTTGGAAAAGCCACTGAAGCACGTGTATACAGGGGTATTAAATACGATACCAGTACGATCGAAAGAATTTTAATAACCATATATATGAGAGATCAGTTTTTGGACCCTACCATTAAGGCCATACTAAAGGCTGCACATACAGGTGATATTGGTGACGGGAAGATTTTTGTCTCAGATCTGATGGATTCATACCGAATTCGAACAGGTGACCAGGGAGATAAAAGCCTTTACATAGAAGATTAACAGATAAACTGATTTTAAAAAAATAAAACTTGTAGACTTATGAAAGAAACTTTAGCAACAACAATAGATGGAGTAGGATGGGATGTCTCTGTTAACACTGTTTGGCTTTTAATTGCCACTTTTCTGGTGATGTTTATGCAGCCAGGATTTGCAATGGTCGAAGCAGGATTTACCCGGCAAAAAAACACAGCTAATATACTGATGAAGAACTTTTTAGATTTTTGTATTGGCTCAATTATTTTTTGGTTAATTGGATATGCAATTATGTATGGTGGTGTGATTGATGCATTGTTTGGAAACTATCAGGATTTAGGTTGGTGGGAAGGAATTAAAGCTGCAATTGGAGAAAAGGCAGCGTATAACCCAACTGAAAGTTATAGTGCTGGCTATTCCGACTTTGCAGATTTGATGTTTCAAACTGTTTTTGCAGCAACCGCAGCAACAATTGTTTCCGGGGCTATGGCCGAAAGAACAAAATTCAGTGCATATTTGATATTTAGTTTGGTCATTACACTCATCATTTACCCTGTTTCAGGTCACTGGACTTGGGGTGGTGGATGGCTCTCAAGCTTTGGAACCGATGAAAGCGTTTTAGATGCTGCCGGAAATGTTGTTGAATGGGGCTTCATTGATTTTGCGGGCTCTACTATAGTGCATTCTGTTGGTGCATGGGTTGGTTTAGCAGGAGCTATGATTATAGGCCCTCGTTTGGGAAAATATGTAAAAGGACAGGCGAAAGCGATTCCAGGACATAACCTCGCTTTTGGTGCTTTAGGTGTATTTATCTTATGGTTTGGATGGTTTGGTTTCAATCCGGGGTCGGAATTGTCAGCTACAGGAGGAAGTGCAAGCTCAATTGCTTCCGTTGCCCTTACAACAAATCTATCAGCGGCTGGTGGAGCCATTGCAGCAATGATAGTTGCCTGGATGCGATATAAACGCCCAACCTTATCTCTTTCGCTAAACGGCGCCTTGGCAGGCTTGGTTGCAATTACAGCTGGTTGTGCTGCTGTTACACCACTTGGAGCATTAATTATTGGAATAATAGCCGGTGTTGTTTTAGTGTTTAGTGTTGAAATAATTGATCAAAAAATAAAAATTGATGATCCAGTGGGTGCTATCTCTGTACATGGCGTTTCTGGGGCTTTAGGAACCCTTTTGGTAGGCGTTTTTGCAGTTGGTTCTGAAGTTGAATTAGCAAATGGAGCAAAAGAAATGGTTGGTGCAGGATTATTATATGGTGGTGGATTTAAACAGATTTGGATTCAATTTGTTGGTGTAATTTCTATAGGAGCATGGGCTTTTGGTTTAGGATATATTTTATTCTCGATTCTTAAAGCAACTAAAAATCTTCGAGTATCAAGGCGAATTGAAGAAGAGGGCTTGGATGTTTACGAGCATGGAGAAGCTGTTTATAATATGTAAGATATTGAAAATTAGCATGTATTAACTATTTATGTTAATTATTGTTTTCTGTGGACCGGAGGGAATATTCCTTCCGGTTTTTCTGTTTATTGAAAAATATTTTAATCAATATCCCGGAATTTTTGAGCTTTTTTTCATTGAAACAATGTCTGATATAAGTGGTAATAGAGAAGCTACCAACTTAGTTGTGAATTTTATCGAAGAGCAAACTAAAAAGGATTGGGAAACTCTAATTTCAAATGGTTTAATAACTGAAAAAATAGAGAGATTAAAAATTGAGTCGGTAAATTATATGATTGCAGGTGTACTTTTACTATGTTTAAACAGAAGATAACCAGGTTCTTACATGGAATTTACTGAAAGTGTTGTGTGTCAGATTGATTCTTTAATTGATTAATTTTTCAATCTTTGAATTGAAATAGCTTCTGTAAAGATTGTTTTCAACAACAATATCATGCTCAAAAGTTGAAATAAGAAAATAAAATGCCTCCATCCAGTGTTTAAAAGAGTTAAATAGTACTGGCTGGTGTTTAAATTGGCTGTTGTATTGAATTACTTTACCATACATTTCTATTTCTTCAGTAAGGTTTATACAAACATAAGTATCTTCATTTTCTTTTAAAAAGGGTATCCAATTATGATTCCAATAGTTTTTCTTCTTCTTTGAATCAAGCACCTTCTTTTCGTTAACTATTTCACTAAGCGATAAAATTGTCATTTTTCCCCAGACAGGTCTTGCACCTTGTACGCTCCCGTTAAACGCCTGATAAAATTCAAAAAACAATTCTGGTAACTGAAGGTTAAATTTTGCTTTAAATGCATCAATGGAGGCATCACAAGCACCAAAGTTAAGCTGTTCATATAAAACATCTTGCTTTTTTGAAATAATCTCTCGTATGTTTTTAACAATTTTGTCCAATATAATTTAGGCTTAAAACAATGTGCTTTGCAAATGTATTGCGATTTTGTAACAAATTATTACAAAAATAATTAGCAAAAAAAGAATTAACGAATCTTTGAGCCTTTATATGCAATTACAGAGTCTTGCAACATTCTAATTATCAATAATATTCTAAGCAATAATAGGCCTTTTAGATACTTTTGACCAATTTTTACATAATTTTTTACATATTTTCTAATTTCTAATTTCTCATTTCTAATTTCAATCTGTATTTTTGCAATCTTATTTTTTAAAAAGTAAAATTAGATGAAGATTACATTTCCTGACAAAAAGGTCAAAGAGTTCCCCGAAGGGACCAGTGGTTTTGAGATAGCCAAAAGTATTAGTAACAGCCTTGCAAAAGAGGTAATTGCAGTGGGTGTTAATGGCCAAACCTGGGATGCTACGCGACCAATAACGCAGGATGCTGAAATAAAACTATACAAGTGGGATGATGAAGAGGGTAAACATGCATTTTGGCATTCTTCGGCTCACTTAATGGCCGAGGTTTTGGAGCACTTTTATCCTGGCGTTAAGTTAGGTATTGGCCCAACAATAGAGAATGGGTTCTATTATGATATAGATCTTCCGGAAGGAAAAAGCATTTCTGACAACGACTTCAAAAAGATTGAAGCTAAGATGCTAGAGATTGCAAGAGGAAAACATCCTTATTTACGCGAAGAACAATCTAAGGCAGAAGCTTTAAAATATTTTACGGAGAAAGGGGATGAATACAAGATTGAGTTGATCTCTGAACTAGAGGACGGTACAATTACATTTTACAAACAAAATAATTTCACTGATTTATGCAGAGGACCTCATTTGCCTGATACCGGGCACATTAAGGCTGTGAAGTTGATGAAAATTGCAGGTGCTTACTGGCGTGGAGACGAAAAAAGAAAACAGCTGACTCGGGTTTATGGAATTAGCTTTCCAAAGCAAAAAATGCTCGATGAGTATTTGGTGATGCTGGAGGAAGCGATGAAAAGGGATCATCGTAAGATTGGAAAAGAACTTGAACTTTTTGCCTTTTCACAAAGGGTCGGACAGGGACTTCCATTATGGTTACCAAAAGGGGCCCAGTTGCGTGAAAGACTTGAAACCTTCCTGAAAAAAGTCCAGGTAGAGTATGGTTATGATCCTGTAATCAGCCCTCATATTGGACAAAAGGAATTATATGTAACTTCAGGTCACTATGCAAAATATGGAAAAGATTCATTCCAACCGATAAATACTCCTGCCGAGGGCGAAGAGTTTTTATTAAAACCGATGAACTGCCCTCATCATTGTGAAATTTTTAAAACAAAACCAAGATCATACAAAGATTTACCAATTAGGTTTGCTGAATTTGGAACTGTTTATAGATACGAGCAAAGTGGTGAGCTACATGGACTTACAAGGGTTCGTGGTTTTACTCAGGATGATGCACATATTTTTTGCCGCCCGGATCAGTTAAAAGAGGAATTTATCAAAGTAATTGATATTGTACTTTACATTTTCAAAATACTTGATTTTGAGAATTTTGAAACTCAAATTTCTTTAAGAGACAAGGAAGATCATAGCAAATACATTGGCAGTGACGAGAATTGGGAAAAAGCAGAAAAAGCTATTATTGAGGCTGTAGAAGAAAAAGGCTTAACTGCTGTTACAGAGCATGGCGAAGCTGCTTTTTATGGCCCAAAGCTTGATTTTATGGTTAAAGATGCGATTGGCAGGAAATGGCAGCTGGGAACAATTCAGGTTGACTATAATTTACCTGAACGTTTTGAATTAGAGTATGTTGGAAGTGATGATAAAAAGCATCGTCCGGTGATGATTCACAGGGCTCCGTTTGGTTCAATGGAACGATTTGTTGCGGTGCTTATTGAGCATACTGCAGGGAAGTTCCCACTTTGGTTAACACCAGAACAGGCTGTTATACTTCCAATTAGCGAAAAGTATAATGATTACGCAAATAAAGTCCTGGCAGAACTTAAAAAACATGATGTAAGGTGTATCCTCGATGATAGAAATGAAAAGATTGGTAAAAAAATCAGGGATAATGAGTTAAAGAGAATTCCGTATTTATTGATTGTCGGTGAAAAAGAAGCCGAAGAAAACGCTGTTTCTGTGCGTAGGCAGGGAGAAGGAGATAAAGGCTCAATGAGTATTTTGGAATTTGCTAATTTTGTTAATAACGAAATTGAAAAACAATTATCTGCTTAATTATTTGAATTTTAAATACTTTACATTATTTTTGTAGCGTTTTCTCAAAAATTTTATGTCTAACAAAAGATAGGAGGAATTAGCAATAGCAAAAAGAATTAAAAATCAAGGGCGTCGTCCTATGCGGAATGAAGAAGCTCAGCATAAGATAAACAAATATATTAGAGCCCAGGTAGTGCGTTTAGTTGGCGACAATGTCGAGGAAGCTGGAATTGTTTCCCTTGAAGAAGCCTTAAAAAAAGCTGATGAATTGGAACTTGATTTGGTGGAAATTTCGCCAAATGCAAACCCTCCGGTTTGTAAAATCACAGATTATCAGAAGTTCCTTTATCAGCAAAAGAAAAAACAAAAAGAGCTGAAAGCCAAATCGACAAAAATTGTGGTAAAAGAAATCAGGTTTGGACCAAACACTGATGAACATGATTTCAACTTTAAGTTAAAGCATGCCATTAAATTTTTGGAAGAGGGAGCCAAGGTTAAAGCTTATGTGTTTTTTAAAGGGCGTTCTATTTTATTTAAAGATCAGGGTGAAGTGTTGCTTCTAAAGCTTGCAACTGAACTGGAAGAATATGGGAAAGTAGAGCAAATGCCAAAGCTTGAGGGTAAAAGAATGATCATGTTTTTTACACCAAAAAAATAATTGAGAAATTAGTTATTAAAACTTGGAAATTTGAATATTGCCATTCGCAAATTTCTAATTTCCAGGTTTTAAGTTCTAAAAATATTGCATACTGATAGGAATATTTAAAAATTAGAGAAATGCCAAAAATGAAAACGAATGCCGGCGCAAAAAAGAGATTTAAGCTGACAGGTTCCGGCAAGATTAAAAGAAAGCATGCATACAAAAGTCATATTTTGACAAAAAAGTCGACTAAAAGAAAGAGAAATCTTACTTATTTCACTACTGTCAATAAAACTGACGAAAACAACATTAAGTTGTTGCTTGCAATGAAATAATCATTTTTAATTAAAGAAAGTAAATAACCAGGAATTTAGTAACTAAGCTTTTTGAGACAGTAAAACACTAAATTTCGAAAAAACAGTAAAATTATGCCAAGATCGGTTAACTCGGTAGCATCGAGACATAGAAGAAAGAAGATATTGAAGCAAACCAGAGGTTACTTTGGTAGAAGAGCGAATGTCTACACAGTTGCGAAAAATGCTTTAGAAAAAGGCTTACAGTATGCCTATCGCGACAGAAAAAACAAAAAAAGAAGTTTCAGAGCACTTTGGATTCAAAGAATTAATGCTGGTGCAAGATTGCACGGAATGTCATATTCTGAGTTCATGGGCAAGATTCATAAAAAAGGTATTGAATTGAACCGTAAAGTTCTAGCTGACTTAGCAATGAATCACCCAAAAGCTTTTGAAGCTATCGTGAATGAAGTAAAATAAATAATTAAATATCAGTATGCTATACATGCTGTTGGATAGCCAACAGCATTTTTTTTATCATTTAGTAGAATATTTAACAACCTTGCATTTCTAAAATGCCAAATACCTTTGAAAATGAAAATCGCAATAATAGGTTACGGAAAGATGGGGAAAACCATTGAAAAACTAGCATTAAAAAATAACGACGAAGTTGTTTTAAAAATTGACGATTCCAATTTAGATCAATTTACCGAAGAGAATCTTAAAAAAGCCGATGTTGCAATAGAGTTTTCGACTCCATCTGTGGCTTTTGAAAGCATTTCTAGATGCATTAAAGCTGGAGTTCCAACAGTTTCAGGAACGACTGGTTGGTTAGATAAGTTTGGTATTATTGAAGATTTATGCAAAGATGGTAAAGGGGCCTTCTTTTATGCTTCAAACTTCAGTCTTGGTGTAAATATTTTCTTTAAAATGAACGAGTTTCTGGCGAAAATCATGAATAATTTTTCTCAGTTTTCAATTGATGTTGATGAAACCCATCATATTCATAAGCTGGACGCTCCTTCAGGAACTGCAATTACAATAGCTGAAGGAATAATGAACCATGTGGAAAGGAAAACGTCATGGGTAAAAGAAAACGCTGAGAATGAGGCCCAGATAGCTATAAAATCGCACAGAATTGGTGAGCACCCTGGTGAGCATATTGTAAAATACGATTCGCCAATTGAAACAATTGAAATAACGCACAGTTCGAAAACAAGAGAAGGATTGGCATTGGGCGCTTTAATGGCGGCAAAGTTTTTGATTGGTAAAAAAGGTGTTTATGGGATGGACGATTTGCTAAATATTGGTTAAAATGATTCATCGAATACTAAGCTTTAACCCTGTTTATGAAAAAACTCGCATTCTCTTGGATTATTCCTCTTTTGGTGGCAATTATTTTAGTCGTTGCTGCAAAGGTATTGATGTTTTCTACCTATGAAATTAAAAACGATTCAATGTCTCCAAATCTCTGTAAAGGTGACATTGCTTTGTGTATTAAAAAAAAGCCTAAAAACCGAAATAAGATTGTACTTTATTCTTTGAACTCAAATGACTCTTTGTTTCTGAAACGACAAATTGCAATTGCTGGCGACACTATTGCCATTAAACATGGAGCCATTATTGTGAATGGACGAAAAGTTGCTGATTATGAAGGTGTTATTAGTAATTATGTGTTTTGTTCTGATAGCATAGCAGCGGTTTCCAGGTTTTTAAACTCTAATGAATTAAAAGCTGACTTCAGGCGTGCACATCTGGGCATTTTTGATTGCGACATATCAGCAAAAAGTGTGGAGGTAATCAAGTCTGATTTTCCAATATCATTTATTAAAAAAAAGAGTATTGAACCTAATGTGCGGCTTTTGAATTGCTCATTTGGCCGAGATCTTTATTGGAATTATGACAACCTGGGGTCTTTAATTGTACCACAAAAGGGGATGAGGATAAAATTAGGGAAGAAATCTTTTATTTTATACAAGAATATTATCGAAGATGAAAGTGGGGATGAGCTAAAAATGGTTGGGAACAATGTGTTTTTAGGAGGGAAGAAGGCTGATATATATACTTTCGAGCACAATTATGTTTTTTTGGTGAATGATAACAGAAGTGATTTAAATGATTCCCGCTCTTTTGGTCTTATAGCAAGGGATAAGTTAATAGGTACTTTTTTGTTTAAGTTACCCTGGTAGGTTTTTTCGATTGTATTGATAAAAAAAGCCGCTAAAAGCGGCTCATTTTTTATTTTCTTTTCTGAATTTGCTGTCTTTGCTTGGCAGCTTCTTCAAGCCTGGCCTGAAACTTCGATTTTTTCTTTGGTTTCTTTTTATTTTCATTCAACTTCTGTAGCACCGCTTCATCATCAACAAATCTTCTGATTAGCAGGGTTTGTCCTATTGTAATCACATTTGACAAGAAATAGTAATAACTCAGGCCTGATGAATAATTGTTGAACCAAAGCAACATCATTACCGGCATCATGTACATCATCATTTTCATGCCAGGCATTTGCGAGCTTCCGGTTTGCATTTGGGCTCCATTTATTTTGGTACTTATAATAATTGAAACACCCATTAACAATGTAAATAAACTTACGTGGTCACCATACATTGGTATATTAAAAGGTAAGTTCAATATTGAATCGTAACTTGAAAGGTCGTTTGTCCACAAAAATGATTCCTGCCTTAATTCAATGGATGCCGGGAAAAAGCGGTACATGGCAATTAAGAACGGAAACTGAATCAACATGGGCAAGCATCCTCCCATTGGATTCACTCCTGCTTTTCTATAAAGCGCCATAGTCGCCTGTTGACGCTCCATTGCCTTATCTTTAGGAATCTTCTTATTAATTTCATCAATTTGAGGTTTTAGTACCCTCATTTTTGCAGATGATTGGTAAGATTTATAAGTTAATGGAAATAGGAAAACTTTAATAATGATAGTCATTAATAGAATTAACAGGCCATAATTGCCTATAAAACCTCCCAGCCAGTTAAATATGGGAATAATGGCAAATCTGTTGATCCATCCAAAAATTCCCCAACCAAGAGGAAGCAATTTCCTAAGGAAAAGATCGTCTCCTTCCTCTAGATGAATATTGTTCAATATTTTGTATTGATTTGGCCCGTAAAATAGTGAAAGTGAAACTGTTTCATCTTTTTTGCCATCAAAAGGGATACTAAACAGAGCACTGCATTCTTTAAGATACTTTGGATCTGTTTCATTATTTATTTGCTCAAGCTTGGCGTTTAAAAAAGCATCTTTCGCAAATATAATAGATGAAAAGAACTGTTGTTTAAATGCTATCCATTTGATTTTAGTACTAATGTTTTCCTGGGCTTTGGCAGATCTTGAAGAAAGTTCATCAACTTCATCCTGGTAATGCTTGTAGTAAATACTTGAATATTGGCTTTCCCACTGTTTACCATGCTCCAGTCTAGGCATGTTCACGTACCAATTTAAATCAATGTAACTGTTGTTTTTTGATATAAGTTGATCCATTCCAACAAAGTGGATGTCAAAGTCTAAAAGATAACTTCCAGGAACGATTGTGTAAGTGTATTCAATATATTTGCCTTCACCTGCATGTAAGCGTAAGCTTAATGATTCTTGCGATTTATTTGCAACTACAGAAGAACTGCTTCCCATTGGTTCAAAGAAAAACTCGTTCGTAGAGATTTTTCTATTTTCAGCAAAAAAAGTCATTCCAAATTCTGTTTCATTACCATCAAATAGAATAAGTGGTAAAGAATCATGAGTCTGATAGTTTTTGAGTTGTACCGAATAGGGTCTTCCTCCCTTTGTTGATATGGTTAATTTAAGTAGATCATTCTCTAATGTAATAAACTTATTTTCACCAACAGCAGATTCTCCAAATGATGCAAATTTTTCAACTAACTGATTTTCTTTTACAGAGTCAGCAATGGTCGAATCATTTGCAATAAACAGATCTCTGTTGACAGAATCATTTTCTAAGGTCGAAAGTTCTGCTGCTTTTTGTTTTGCTAATTCTTCCTTCACTTTGTTAATTGAATCCTGCTTCATTTGTTCTTGTCGGGCAGCTTCAATTTCTTCTTTACTTGGGGCGGTAAATACCATGTAACCAATTAATATGGCCGCAATTAGTACTATACCAATAATTTGATTTCTATCCATTGGGGTTATTAATTTCTATTTTATGATTTACTTTATTTATCCTTTTTATTTTCAAGAACCGCTTTTACAAAATTCACAAAAAGCGGATGTGGATTAATCACGGTACTTTTATATTCAGGATGAAATTGAACTCCTACAAACCAAGGATGTTCAGGGATTTCTATAATCTCAACCAGCTCAGTATCAGGGTTAATGCCAGTTGCAATCATCCCGTTTTTCTCAAATTCATCAAGATACTGACTGTTAAATTCATATCGATGCCTGTGTCTTTCCTGGATATTTCGTGTGCCATATGCCTTCTCAACATGAGAACCTTTTTTTATTGTGCAAGGGTAAGATCCAAGTCGCATAGTTCCTCCCATATCAGTAATCGACTTTTGTTCTTCCATTAAGTCAATTACAGGATATGCTGTGTTTGGAATCATTTCGGTTGAATTTGCGTTTTCAAAGTTTAGTATATTTCTTGCAAACTCAATAACAGCACACTGCATTCCTAAGCATATTCCTAAAAAGGGAATTTTATTTTCGCGAGCATATTTTGCAGCAAGAATTTTACCTTCTACTCCTCTGTGGCCAAATCCTGGTGCTATAAGAACTCCATCAACATCTTTCAAAAAGTTTTCAATGGGTTCTTTTTCAATTTTCTCTGCATCAACCCATTTAATCTTTACTTTTGCATCATTCGAAGCTCCTGCATGAACAAATGATTCCGTAATTGATTTATAAGAATCTTGTAATTCAATATATTTTCCTACCAAAGCAATGCATACTTTCTTTTTTGCCTCCTTCATTTTGGTAAGAAAGTCTTTCCATTGCTTTAGTTCAGGTTGTTCTTTAACTTCAAGCCCCAACTTATTAAGTACCTCTATATCTAGCTTTTCTTCGCTCATTAGTATTGGTACCTCGTAAATTGTGGATACGTCAATTGATTGAATAACAGAGCCTTGACCAACGTTGCAAAACCGAGCAACCTTAGTTCTGATTTCATCATTTAAATCATGTTCAGTTCGTAATACTAAGATATCCGGCTGAATACCATTTTCTAACAGAAGTTTTACTGAATGCTGGGTTGGCTTTGTTTTTAGCTCGCCAGAAGCTGCTAAAAACGGCACCAACGTTAAATGAATTACAAGGCTCGAACCTGGCATTTCCCATCTAAGCTGACGAACAGCTTCAATGTAAGGTAAAGACTCTATATCACCAACTGTTCCTCCTATCTCAGTAATTACAAAATCATTTTTGTATTTATTACCAAGAATTTTAATACGATGTTTTATTTCATCAGTAATGTGAGGAATTACCTGGACTGTTTTACCAAGATACTCTCCTTTACGCTCTTTATTAATAACTGACTGATAGACTCTACCAGTTGTTATATTATTAGCCTGAGAAGTTGGAATATTTAAAAATCGTTCGTAATGTCCCAGGTCAAGATCAGTTTCAGCACCATCGTCTGTTACAAAACACTCACCATGTTCATAAGGGTTGAGTGTTCCTGGATCTATATTAATATATGGATCCAGTTTTTGAATGGTTACAGAATACCCCCTTGATTGCAATAACTTAGCAAGCGAAGCTGAAATAATTCCTTTCCCTAACGAGGAGCTTACTCCTCCTGTCACAAATATGTACTTTGTTTTTGACAAGCTTAAATCCCTTTTTTAATTTGTTTTTATTATTAGTTGTTCTAATTCCTGATATGTTACAATAAATTATCAATCATATTAAGTTGCTCCTGCAATTCAATAACTGTTTCTTTTGCTCTTTCAATTTTTTGTTTAAAATCTTTAATCATTGAATCAGCATTTTTCGATTTTGCAAAGAATCCTATATTATTTTCCCAAAGGACAATGTTATTTTGGATCTTGTCCATTTTAGTGATGATTTTATCACGTTCATTTCTTAAGCGATTAAATGACTTCGGTGAATTTTTTAAAGCCTCAATTTTATTACGGAACTGAAGTTTTGTTCTTTCTCCCTCATTTAAATCCAGCTTTTCATAAATTTCGTTTACTAATGAACGAAATTCTTTTGTTATTTCATCTTTATCTTTAATTGGTACATGACCTATTTCTGTCCACTCTTTTTGTATCTGGTTCAGGGTTTTGAAATTGGCCTGATTATCCTCAACCATTTCAAAATTCTTAACTTTTTCAATCAAAGCTTTTTTCAGTTCAAGATTTTGCTCTTGTTCTTCGTCTTTGGTTGAGAAATGTTCAGACTTTCTATCAAAGAAAGTGTTGCAAGCTTTTCTAAAACGATGCCAGATTTCATCTTTGTGTTTTCTCGGAACAGGACCAATTGTTTTCCATTTTTTTTGTAACTCAATATAAAAATCAGTCGTTTTTTTCCAATCAGTGCTTTCCATCATGCTTTCAGCCTGGTTGCAAAAATCCAGTTTTATCTGATAATTATTATCCTCAACTTCTTTGTTCTTAGAATAAAATTCCCGCTTAGCATCAAAGAAGCTATCGCAGGCTTTTCTAAATCGATCGTAAATCTTGTTATTGTCTTTTTTTGGAGCAAAACCAATAAGTTTCCAAAGACGTTGAAGTTCAACTACTTCTTTTGAATTATCTTCCCATTCTTTTGGTGTTTCCAGCTCAAGAGTTAAAATTTCTTCTACTTTTTCGCTAAGTAAGGTCTTGGCTTTTAGGTTATTAATCTGCTCTTTCTTTAGGTTCTCAAAATAATCCTGATGCTTTTTATTTATTTTCGAAGTAGCTTGTTTAAAACGTTCCCAAAGCTCATCTTTTTTATCAGAAGGCACTGGCCCCACTTCACGCCATCTTTCATGTAATTTTTGCAAATCTCTGAAAGCTGAAACAATTTTTGGTTCAAGCAACAACTCTTCTGCCCGCTCACAAAGTGCAATTTTGGCCTCCATGTTCTTTTTTAAATCAAGATCGCGCAGATCCTTGTTGATTTTTACGTAATCATAAAACATTTCAACCTGGTAATTGTATGAGTCCCAAAGTTTCTTCACTTCAGACTGAGGTACAAGACCAATCTCTTGCCACTGTCTTTGAAGTTCTTTAAAATCATGAAAAGTTTTATTAAGGGACTCCTGGCCAGTAATTAATTCCCCAATTTTATCAATTATCTGATATTTTAAAGCAAGGTTTTCTTCTTTCTCTTTCTCAAGGTTAACATTATAGTTGGCTCTTTTTTCTTTGTAAACAGCGTAGTAAGCTTTAAATTGCTCTTCTGTAGGATTTTGTGGAGGAGTGAATTCTTCTTCTAGTCCTCCATTTTCAATGAAAGCCTTTTTCTTTTCATCAATTTCAGCATGGTGTTTTTTATAAAAAAAGACCTTTATATTTTCAACATCATTCCTGATCTTATGAACATCGTGTTTTTCAAGCAATGATTTTAAGTGCTCTACAAGTTCTTCCTGTGATAAAGTGGTATAATCTGTTTCTTCAATTTCGCTTTCTTCTTCTAATCCAGATTCAAAAGACTCCTCTTGCTCTGTTTCTTCCTCATCATTTGAATCTTCTTCAGAATTATCAATTTCTGAGTTTTCAGAGGTCATCTCTACAACTTCTTCTTTTTCCTCAATTTCAGAAGTTTCTTCCTCTTGTTGTTTTTCCTCAATGTTTTCAACCTCTTCTTTTTCTTTCCCAGATTTGCTTTCTCTGATTTTCTTCAAAATTAAATCTGCTGCACTTTCCTCTTTTTCTTCTACTTTGGTTGAATTCTCAATTTCAGAAGCTTCTTCCTTTTTTTCAATTGAATTTACATCATCAATTTCCACTTTCTCATTTTCCTCATTTTCAGATTTGTTTAAATCGTCATTAGTAGGATCAAGTAAATCATCAGTTTTCATAACTTAAAATTTAGATAGGTAGCAATAACCTAGAGCATTAATAATATCTTACTTTACAAAAATAGTCAGCAAAAACAGTTAACTGTTAAATTGCTGTTATAAAACCTTCCAATTTTGGTTTTATTATCATCTTGGTTTTTAGTGTTTTAAACCAAATATGCTTTCCCTTAAAAACTCACGAAAATACACAATTAGCTTCTAAACCTCAAAATTTTAACATAATAATTAACCTAATTTAAAATTTGGATAAGTTATCAGAACATTGTTAACAGCTTTAAATAAGTCATAAACTTTTTCTATTTTCGAGGCAAAATTTAGGAATTAGGTCTTCAAATGGCTGGTTTCATGTCAAGGTGCACCGGGGCTGTATCAAAAGTCTGATTCAATGCAATTTTACTTTCATTTCAACAACAAAAAGCGTATTTCAACAAGATTGAAAGCCGATTGATTGGATTGATGCAAGATTGAAAGAAAAATTTATGGCAAAACTAGTTTTGATACAGCCACAATTGTCAGAAATATCAAATTTGACTTAGCACTGGTTTCTAACTTCTAACTTTAATAAAATGCGAATTGATATAATTACAGTTTTACCAGAATTGATAGAAAGCCCTTTCAACCATTCTATTTTAAAAAGGGCAAAAGAAAAAGGGTTGGCAGAAATTGAAATACATAATTTAAGAGCTTATTCTACCAATAAGCACAAGCGGGTTGATGATTATGCCTTTAGCGGCGGTGCCGGAATGGTTTTACAAATAGAACCGGTTGATCTTGCAATTAATGATTTAAAACGCAAAAGAAACTACGATGAGATAATTTACACATCCCCTGATGGGGAATTGTTTGACCAACCAATGGCCAATCAAATGTCTGCTTTACAGAATATTATCATTTTGTGCGGGCATTATAAGGGAATTGATCATCGAATAAGGGAGCATTTAATTACCCGCGAAATTTCAATTGGCAATTTTGTGATGACCGGAGGAGAATTAGCTGCGGCAGTTATTGCGGATAGCATAGTTCGACTTATTCCAGGCGTTATTTCTGATGAAACATCGGCCCTTAGTGATTCTTTTCAGGACAATTTACTTGCACCACCTGTTTATACCCGACCTGCAGAATATAAAGGTTGGAAAGTGCCAGATATTTTGCTTTCCGGGAATGCAAAGGAAATTGAAAAATGGCAAATGGAGCAATCTGTTGAACGAACGAAAAAGTTAAGACCTGATTTATATAAGAAGCTTTAGAAATTTGTATATTAGAAATTGGTATATTATACCTTCTGGTTTTAATATTAAAAGTATACCAATATACAAGTAAACCAACAGACAAATAAAAGTTATAAAATGAACGCAAACGAAGCAAAAACAACAATTGATAAATTACGAGAAGAATTAGCCCGCCATAATCATAAATACTATGTTTTGGCAGAGCCGGAAATATCTGATTATGATTATGATATGAAAATGAAGGAGCTTCAGAAACTGGAAGCTGATTTTCCTGAGTTTTATGATGCAAATTCACCTTCTTTAAGAGTCGGGAGCGACCGAAACGAGGAGTTTGTGCAGGTGAAGCACAAATACGACATGCTTTCGTTGGCAAATACTTATAACGAGGAAGAGTTACGTGATTTTGATAAGCGGGTTCAAAAATTACTAAACGGACCAGCCAGCTATGTTTGTGAGCTTAAGTTTGATGGAACAGCCATTGGATTGACTTATGAAAATGGAGTGTTTGTAAGAGGTGTTACCCGTGGTGATGGAGAATACGGTGATGATGTTTCGGCAAATGTACGCACCATAAAAAGTATCCCGTTAAAACTTAACGGGGATGATTTTCCGGCTGAGTTTGAAATACGTGGCGAAATATTTATGCCACACAAGGTTTTTGAAGCAATCAACCAGCAAAAGATGGAAGCTGGCGAAGCTCCTATGGTTAATCCCAGGAATGCGGCTTCGGGTACATTAAAAATGCAAAATTCCTCATTGGTTGCAAAACGTGGATTAGACTGTTATTTATATTACATGCTGGGCGAAAACCTTCCTTCCGATTCGCATTACGAAAACCTTCAATTTGCTAAAAAATGGGGCTTTAAAATCTCAGATGCCACAAAAAAAGCAAAAGACATAGATGAAGTATTAAAGTTTATTGAATATTGGGACAAAGAACGGAGTAATTTAGTTTATGATATTGATGGGATTGTGATAAAAGTTGATTCACTGGCACTGCAAAAACAGCTTGGATTTACCTCAAAATCACCACGTTGGGCAATTTCTTATAAGTTTAAGGCCGAGCGGGTGGCTACCAAATTGTTATCGGTAGTTTACCAGGTTGGACGCACTGGTGCAATTACTCCGGTTGCCAATTTGGAGCCTATTTTTCTGGCAGGTTCTACCGTGAAAAGGGCTTCGTTGCACAATGCCGACCAGATTGAATTACTGGGTTTAAAAATAAACGATTTGGTTTATGTTGAAAAAGGAGGCGAAATCATCCCAAAAATAGTGGGTGTAGACGAGAGCCAACGCGATGAAACAGCACAGGATATTATCTACATTAGCAATTGTCCTGAATGCGGCACCGAACTTATCCGCGAAGAAGGCGAAGCGAAACATTACTGCCCGAATGAATTTGGATGCCCACCACAGATAAAAGGAAAAATACAGCATTTTATTAGTCGCAAAGCCATGGATATTGATGGGCTGGGAGAGGAGACCATTGATTTGCTTTACAAGGAAAACCTGGCTAAAAATATTGCAGATTTATATGAACTAAAAAAAGAACATCTGTTACCAT
The DNA here is from genome assembly GCA_050296515.1 of Bacteroidales bacterium. Classification (GTDB taxonomy): domain Bacteria; phylum Bacteroidota; class Bacteroidia; order Bacteroidales; family NBLH01; genus NBLH01. Next base: position 33,211 of record JBNKRJ010000047.1, read on the forward strand.
TGGAACGAATGGGCGAAAAATCTGCTGAAAATATCATCAAGGGCATTGAAGCTTCTAAAAATGTACCTTTTGAAAAGGTATTGTATGCATTGGGTATCCGTTTTGTGGGCGAAACAGTAGCCAAAAAACTGGCTGCTGCCTTTAATAATATTGATAGGTTAGCAAATGCATCTTATGATGAACTGGTTGATGTAGAGGAGATTGGCGGCAGAATAGCAGAAAGTGTCATTCAGTTCTTTCAATCGGAGTTGAGTAATGAATTACTTGAAAAGCTAAAAAAGGCAGGGTTGCAATTTGTGCTTGAAGATGATGGTACTGAAAAAACTGACAAACTTGGAGGCCAAACCTTTGTTATTTCAGGAGTTTTTGAAAAATACTCTCGCGACGAATTAAAAGAGCTGATTACCAACAATGGTGGAAAAAACACAGGTTCGCTTTCAAAGAAAACAGACTTTTTGCTGGCTGGCGATAAAATGGGCCCTGCAAAACTAGAGAAAGCACAAAAACTAGGGCTAAAGATTATTAGTGAAGATGAGTTTTTGGAGATGATCCGGTAGGTGCATTCCTGCAAGACAGCCGATAAATTGCCTAATAGAAGAATATTATGCAGCGTCGACCATACATTAATTAGGGCCTGCTGAAAAAGTCAGAGGTACATTAGCTACAAGTTAGCAAAGCGAAGATGTATATGAATACTTCGAGCTGAAGCTAATGAAGTAGATGATGTGCCTCTGGTTAGCGTAATAATCATTAGTTTTTTGTTACTTGAAGATAAAGTTAATGCAAGGAAAAATTACTGTTTTTTTAAAACTCTTTGCACTTTTTCACAACTTCTTTTATGTAAATATTTAATTTTAATAGGCTTAGGCGTTTTTCAGTGAGCCCTGATTAAATCGTCCTGTAAGAACAACTTTATATGGTTTATGTCCTTTTTTAATCTATCCTTTCAGGACGTTCGATGAATTGAACACAGTTGCCTTGAGTCCAGTCAGGGCATTCGGGGTTAAAAAATAACCACGACTAAACATCGGATATTTTTAAAATATCTGATGTTTTTCTTTATAAATGAACGATAATTGTATTATTTGTTCATCGAAAAAGTTGAACATGGTTGCCCTGACCCTCCTGCCGTATTTTGCTATTTTAAAATTATTACTATATTTGAAGCCATTATAGAGTACTAATCTTAAAACCAATGTTTATGTCCAAAGAAAACTTTGAGGCCAAAAAGGCCGTATTGGAAGCCATCCCGGAAAGTGAAATTAAATCCCCACGAAAAAAAAATGAAGAAATCCTCCAGGAAGACCAGGATTTATACCATTGGAGCCTGAACGATGAAGAAGCACTGGTAAAGGTAGGGCTTGACTGGAAACTGGTGACAGATTTGTCTGTACGCATAGGCACTTTGCGCTATGCTGAAAGTATATGGCTGGACGAATCTAAAACCAAGGAAGAGGCCAAGGTAGCCTGGGATGAGAAACGTCCTGAAGCCAAAGCCTTAAGGGACACACTACTCCGTTACTTTAGGTTTGCTTACCACAAAGATCCCGAACTGTTAAGAGTTATATAAAACTTATGCATTAAATGTTTTTTATCTTACAGCTAAAGGAATAGCATCTAATCGAACTGATGCAGGTAATTTAATTTTATGTGAATTCAAAGTAACAAATGACCTTAATATTTACTCAAGTTTAGCACTAAATTAAAGTACTGATAAACAGAAAAGTAGAATAAAAAATGCAGCATATTATTTTGTTAATACCTTAATTATTAGTAAATTAAGGGTGAATCAAAAACTAAAAAATATGCTGCGGAATAAAGATA
>JBNKRJ010000048.1:0-10042 GCA_050296515.1 Bacteroidales bacterium
GATAATCAGTAGTTTATAATTACTATTATGCAACGTTTAACTTTGTTTTTCAACTTCAGAGTTGAATTAGGTCTTCATTTTTGGGTTATTCACTTCGTTCATGAGCTCCACTTTGTTCCGGTTGACCCAAAAACGAAGCAAAAAGGTTTTCCATGAGGCCAATTGCTCTACCTTCAATAACGCATAATCTTTTATTCATAAATTTGACTTGGGAAACATCAGGTAGTAATTAAACAAAAAACTGCAAAAGTTAGATATATCATATCAATGTGTTAAGTTGGTGGTTTCCATACTTACTTACAACGGTTAATGCAAAATGCATTTTTACATAGTGTTTATCCATATTTTTTTTAATCCGTACTTGAACCAATTATTCCGATATAGATATTTTTTATTGGATTAAATACAGTCAAGAAATAGCATCCCCACCATTCCTTTCCAGCATCAAATATTGCTGAACAATCTGTACTCCATTTAAATACCTTTAATTGTTTCAAATCATCAAATATTACTTTTAAAAATTCTGTTATAAAATCTCCTTTCTCTTTAATGTTGTTTCCATTTCTGATTGAATAAGGAGGCTCCATTAATGCATAGACGAATCCTGTTCCCGAATTATTTGAATTCTTGAATTTTTCTTCAAAACAATCAATTCTTGATTGTATTATTGAGTCAGCGTAGAAATAGCAATTTAATGTCCCATTTGACACTCCACGAATTATAGGTTTCCCTATTTCTAAGTCATAAAAAGATCCAAGAAATTCTTCAATGCTAATTTTCTTTCCTGAATTAGATAATTCTGAGTGATCAGTTTTGAGAATGGGACTCGAATTTCTATTGTTCTTAGTTGCTACTTTGTTCCAATGAAAATTCGCTTGGTAATGAGCCTTTTCCAATGCTTGGCGAGCAGTTATCAAGTGATTCAGTTACTCATTATTTGGCTCTTCTCCAAGATAGTTTTTCTCAATGCGAAATATATCAAAGGACAGAACACCTCCAGCATTGAGGTACTTTTCTTGTAGCTTAGAAAATTCAGTTAGTTCTATTTCTTTTATATTAATCAATTCCTGGCTCTAATTATGAATAACGCTTGGCTAAGCCCAGTTGGGAACGACCGTACTGCCCTTTCCCAATAGAAAGTAGCCAAATTTTTGGTTTACCAAATGTAATATTTTAAAACGCCAAATCAATAATTTGGCGATGTTCCTAATGAAATACACTTTATACAACTAATTGCCCAATTGAGTTTTAGCTGATATTGCCAAGCGTTTCTCATTCTACACGTTTGTATATGATGGCAGAATTTAAAGGGTCAGAATTTCCTTCAGCTAGACCAAATGAATCTTCGTTAATAAATTCAACACTAAACTCGTCAGATGATCCTAGTCCATACAATGAAAATAACTGCCTTCCAATTCTTTTTTCTGTCAGTTTGAATTTGAAATTAGATGAACGTTTTATTTCCGAAACCCAGACATCATTTGTGTCAGCAAACATTGCGACAAATTTATTTTCATTAAGTTTCACAATTCGCCCTTTAAAATCGTTGTCGCCTGTTTTTTCAATTTTAATCTTTATTCCATCAAATATTGGTCTTCCTGTCAGTTCCCAAGTACCAATAAACTGTGAGTCAGGCACTAATTTATGATCACCACAAGATGATATGATTATTAAAGTGCTAAAAATTGTAAGTATGAATAGTTTCTTTATCATTATTTTCTTTTTTATGTTTGCCAATCAAGTAGAGCAAGATACGAAATTTATTCGTATCTCCACCCTCTCACACCACCGTACATACTGGCCGGTATACGGCGGTTCGTCAAACATGGCTGAATCTTTTGTTAATGCATGCTGTTGGAACAAAATCTCTTTTATGCAGGCGTTCATTTGTAATAGTGGTTTGTAAAATAGGACTCTGCACGATATGCCAACCTCCTTTTCTGGTAAAGCTACACTTAATTGCCTGCCACTGGGGTACTCCCAACTTTATCAGGTTTCTTATCCTTGTCCGGATACGCTTCCAACTTTTCCAGATACAATATCGCAATCGACTGCCAAGCAACCGGTCTGGTCCAATCAGTCTGGTTTTAATGTTAGCGTATCGAAAATATACAATCCATCCGTAGCATAGTTCCCTAAGTTTTCTCACTCGCTCATTAAAAGATAATGGGTAGCTTTTCTTGGTTATTGATTTGCATTTATTGACAAACTTCTGCCAATTGCCCTCAATTACTTTTAAGCCAAACTTTTGGGTCCTCATTCGATAAATACCATAACCTTGCAGCTCCATATGACCGGCATAGCGCACAGCACTCTTTTCTTTGTTTACTTTCAGTTTGAGTTTACTTTCAACAAATTTTGTTATTGACTTCATCACCCGCAGTGCAGCCTTCTTTGTATTTACATAAATACTAAAGTTGACCCGGTCAAAGAATTTGGACAAATCAATGTCTACAACATATTTTGAACCTGTGTTGACATAGCCAAGAGCTTGTTTAATTGCCTGATGCGAACTTTTCCTCTTCCTGAACCCAAAACTGCAGTTGGAGAAGCAAGGGTCAAACCTTTCATTCAATACTTGTTGAATGGCTTGCTGGAGCATCCTGTCCACCACTGTCGGGATACCTAATAGTCGTTTCCCTCCTTTGGGCTTGTCAATCTCAATGCCCAACACTGCCTCTGGACGATAGCTCCCATCCAGAATAGTTTGCTTTATCTCCTTCCAGCGTTCGTTCAGGTAAGGCTTCAAGTCATTGACTTTCATCCCGTCAACACCTGCACAACCTTTGTTGCCTACCACTCGGTGATAAGCTGCGAACATGTTTTCTTTGCTTACTATCCTTTCTAACATTTACATTGGTCCTTCCTGCTTTTCATTAAAGGATTGCCACCAGATACCCGGATACTACCTTCTACATATCCAGTGAAATACAATATAAATCCAAGTGTTTAACGTTCGTCCTTGATTTCCTTGTGAGAACTCCAGTTCACCCATGGCTTTTGCTTTAGGTCTGGCTCATGTCCCGAAAACTACTACGACATCTGCTGACTTCTCCGTTCCTGGTAGTGCAAAACTAGACGGAGACCTCCCCAGGTAATGACATTAACTTTCCTCCTATCCCTGCCGCATCTACGTAGTTTGCTATGTGGTAAAGAATACGGACTTTGATGTGATGTGCCATCTTATCCTCAGCAAACGCCAGCCTCAATATGCGGTTCTTGTTCATCAGTACAGGATTTTGCAGTCTGGCTTCCTTCATGCGGAACCTCACGGTGCAACACTTGCCACTTGCTAGCAGTTCAGTTTACCTCTGCCTGCTCGGGACTTTCACCCTAGTGTTAATGCCCATGCTGGACGCACACGTTAAGTATAAGAATAGTAGCCGATTGCGTGCCACATCCCTTTCAAACTGTTAGATGGCTGATGCGGGAAACGAACCTTGCGGAACGTGCTTCACCCGCCATTAATGCGACACAATGTTAGCGGCTGGCATTTTTTTCTAATTACTGTAAACCACATTGTCAAGATGTACTTTTAATAAATTGTCCAAACCGCCTTGCCTTGTCTGTTTGTCTCCAACTAAATCATATATTTTCCCACCAACATTTATTTCTATTCCAAGTCTGGATGGAAGGTCGTAAATTTTATATGTAGCATCTTTATTTGTAAATGTCACACAATGATTGGTTGAAGAGCTATCAAGCTTAAAGTCAGGATTCTTGTAAACAGTTTCAATCGGATAACTAAACTCTACAGTGTTGTCCTTACGAATAAAAGCATAGTTTAGTGTTCTATTATTGATGTTGTAAAGAATAACTTTTTTTCTATTTTCTTGAACAACAAATGAAAGTAGAACTTGAATTCCATCTTGTTCTGTGTCAATGGTTTTTGTTGTTTTCTTCACCATTGCCTTACCATTCCATGTTTGTTCGGTAAAAATGTTGAATGCTAAATCTTGCTCTTCAGTTATGATTCTTATTGCTTTTGGCTTGTTGTTCTCAACAATAAATTCAGAGAACTCATGCCAACAACAACCGCTTTTCGTCATTGTTGAAATTTTCTTTTCAGAAGAATAAACTTGGAACATACCACAATATTCTTGAGCTAACCTTGTAAACGCTTCACTAAGATGAAATCCATTATCGGTTGCTAAATAGATTAAGAACGAAGGACCATGGTAACAACTATTTTGGCCATCTTCAATTGCAAAATCTTTTTTTCCGTCAAAGTTGAAATCATCATACATGATTAAACTCTGTTCTCCGTAAGGTAAAGATTTGATGTTTGCAAATACTTTTCCATCATGAAGGAATATTGCTAATTCGTCAGAAACCACTTTTATAACTTGCTGATTCGTTTTACTGTCGCAAATAGAAATACAACCTTTACTAAATACTTCTGTCGTGTCGCTAATTTCAATTTTTCCATAATAATCGTTGGAGAAGTTGTTAACAGTAAAAATTGCCTGAGCAAATGTCAGATGTGTAAAAACAAGAAATATAATTGTTGTAAATACTTTCATTTTATAGTCTGTCGTAAGAGTTTGTTTCGTTTTAATGTTTACAGCTAATGAACACAGCCATGAGTAGCTTGCTTGTGTTGCGCCTGCGGCAAGCAAATTACTTATGAGCCATTAGCACCAGTTTTTTAATTTCATCATTTAATTCTGTTAAAAAAGGGCTGCTTTTTTCTCTCAAAACTATTCCTTTTTTCTTGCCTTTTAGTAATTCACTAAAATAACTTTCCTCAATATTGACCTCGACTATCATTCCTCCTTTTGCCAAAACATTTTCACAAATCTTTTGTGGAAGCGTTGTCGCTCCTGATGTTCCTAAAATGAATAAAATTCCAGTATGCTTTGATATTTTCAAAACACTGTCTCTTTTAAAATATTTTTCGTCATAGTATTCGTCAAACCACAAAACATGAGGTCTCAAATCCTCACCACACTTAGGACACCTTAAAGCCTTCCATTCTTGTTCAGTAATTAAATCTTTATTGCGGTTTTCTAAATTTATTTCTTTAGGAAATGGATACAACTCTTTCGAACATTCATCTCCACATCTCACAAAATCAAAATCGCCATGAATAAGAAATGTTCTTTCTTCCGAATTCCCAGCTTTTCGGTGAAGACTGTCAACATTTTGAGAAATTAAAGCAAATCTTTCTTTTAGAGATACTTCTATTTCTTTCAGCATAATATGACTTTGATTAGGTTTAGCTCGTTCAGTTATAGATTTTCTAAACAAAAACCATTTCCAAACTTCTTGAGAAGCCAGATTAAACATTCTAAATGTTCCAATATCTTGTGCTTTATAGTTTTTTGAGCCAGATACCCAATATCCATCTTTCCCTCTAAAAGTTGGTATGCCACTTTCCGCTGAAATTCCCGCCCCCACTAAAAATGAGATTGTTTTTCCCTTATCAATACAAAATTTAAGTTGTTCAATTATTCTATTGCCTATCATATTTTCACTTTTCAATACATTATCATTGATACTGCTAACATAATCTTCAATGATATACTTTCTTCCAACTAATTCAACCACACGTAATGTATTCCAAAATGCAAATAATCCGCCTCCAGATGTTATTTTTATTGTAAAATCTTTATTTTCCTTTCGGTAAAGGTGAAATTTAATAATATGCCCCTCCTCTTTTGCAATTATTCCTTCCCTTTCTTCATAATAATCATTTATTTCATCCTCATCAGTTGTTCCCCAATCAAAGTCTGATAGGGGCAGTTTTTCATAGCTCCCATTTTCAAAATAATGAAAGTTTTCTGTTGTCAAAACCAAATAGTGGTCATTAGAAACAGTTGAAATAATTACAGGAAGTTCAAATTTATTCAGTTCTAGATTACCTAAGATATTGCTTTTGCGTTCGAGTGTAAGGTCGTCAAAATGAATAATTTTAGAATTGTTTTTAAAGTCAGAGTTTTTGTAGTCAGCTTGACTGTCAAATCGTGCAAGAATTTGTTCTTTTATTTTTGAAGCTGTTTTATAAATCTTACTATTATTCATTCCTTAATTGGTGGTAACGGAAACTTGTAACCGCCGTTTGCCATTTCATGGAGGTTTCGCGATGCGAAACCGTTGAGAGGGCAAATGGTCAGTTACAAAATGTTGTGTGCATATTTATTAAAATTATTTATCATAAGATTGGCTAATTATTTGAATAAAACCAGTCATTTTATTGTCAAACCACATTCAGGACAAATAACCGCTTTTGAATCAATTTTAGTTCCACAAGCTGGACATTTATCAGATTCATTCAACCATTTTTCGTCCCATTCTTCACTTATTTCTGATTCTGAATTCTTTTTTAAAATACTTTGTTTTATTATGTATTCTTGTTCATTAACGTCAATATTGGAATCAATAATCCCCTCTTCCTTTAGCTCTCGAATAGAATCAGCTTTGACTTTTGAGATTAAACGCACAATTTCTTCGCTAAGCTTTTCCTTGTATTTATCTTTTAGTCTATTTTCAACTAATTTTAATTCTCCAGGTTTTAATGCTTTATTATCTTTCTCCTGTTTTAACTCAGCCTGGTAATCCAATCAAACTTTTTTCAATAATTTCTTTACTAAAATTTCTGATAACTTATAATCAAGAAAACTAAACACAATAAGTGCTATTGATGGAATAAAAAAGCCAAGCAGTCCCCAAATTAAGCGAGACCTATTAATTAACTTTGCCTTAATAATTAGCCAAATTGTTACTAAAATTCTGATAATCCACGTAGAAGTAAATACAATAATGCTAAAACTTAAAATTCCAAGATTTAAGAAATTTAAAGAATTATAAAAGAAGATATAGTTAAAATTTAAGAAGAATGATATCAAAACTGAATATAAAATTAAAACAACACCATATTTCAAAGCAACTGGATTATTCCTTTTTTCAAGTTGAACCCTATTTGTGTCCTCCATAATGTATTGCTCTTTTATAATAAGATTATTCAAAATATTAACCTTCTATTAAACAAAATATCTATACTTAAATTTTAAAAAAAAACAAGAAGAATAAGCTTACTTATGTAATTCTGAATTACTACCAACGGTAAACTGCATGAACAGTGGCAGATTGCGTGGTAATTTCCTGTCAAACCGCTACACAGTTTGAGCGGGATACAACCATTGAATTTACTACTATTTTGCATATACAGTGTTAGCATTTCGTTTTTCTTATTATTTCGTATGTTCTTTCCAGTTGTTGACTTTCAGTCCCACTAAATTTATCCATAAAAGCCCAGTTTTCTCCAAGTTCAGTTATATCACTAATACAATCAAATGTATATCCTTTTCGATAGTTGTCAGAATTTGTTAAACCATAGTATTCAAAGTCACATTTGAAAAACAATGAATAACGTCCAGTATGAAACGCAAATATTTCACCTGTCTTTAAACAAACCATCACATTATGTAATCCAAGTGAGTACTTATTTTCAATGGGGATATTCTTTCCAAACTTGTCAAATAGTGCCATTCCACCTTCATCAAATCCACTTCTCGATTTTTCCCAATTTTGAAAGTGAAATGGTTTCTCTGTAAAGTCAATATCAAGAAATTGAATAACAGCTTTATTCATTGGATTATTAATTATCTTTTCTAGTAATTCATTCATCAATTTTAATTTTGCCTAAAGTCTCACATTGTTCTATGTTTCTCAGAGTTCCACTAACTCTTTTTGAATTTGAGTTAAAGTCAAAAGCAATAAAATGGGTGCATTTATCAATTGCATAATCATCTCTCGATTTATCATCTTTAAAATCTCCGATAAATTGCCATTCATTCACTTTGGTTTTAAACTTGTCAGGAATATATCTTGGTTTATCTCCAATATGAATTACACTCACATTTTTAGTTTCAGATTTTAGGTATTCCATCACCAATGTGTCTAATCCACGAAAGTCACATATAATAAATTCAACATTTCCATCCTTTAAAAGTCGGTCAATTGGTCTGACATATAATTTATGAAAGTCCGAATATTTAATATTTCCATTTCCAAATATGTAAACTATCATTTCGTGCTAATTTAAAATGAATGCTAACGGTGTGCACAAGAATAGTCGCCGACTACATGGCCTCTCCCTGTTAAGTTACAAGAAAGCCGAAGCCTGCTAAAGTCCTTGATTTTAGTACTATTGCGGCTATTATTTTCATGCATTGTTGTGTTTTCGTTTTTTATTAACTTCAAGCGCATTCAGATTCATTTACTTCCTTAAACAACATAAAAAAATTTAGAGGTAGTATTTTATTTTTCATCATACTTTTCTATTCTTTTTAGTTCTGTATAAAGTGGCTCCTGTACTTCATAATATACATAATCCCCTTGATTTATATCATTATAATTTTCTTCACTTATCTGATATTTTTTATCATTAATTTCAACAAAAAAGCTGTGAATTGTATACATAACTGATTTTTGGGCTACAAACCATTTAGTATTTACATATCCTTTATTGCAGTATTTTTCATTTTTCTTCAATTGCATATAAGCATATTTTCTATTCGAAATTATTTCTTTTACTATGGGGATAAAAAAAACACATGCTCCAATAATAAAAGCAATAGACACTATACTTAAAAGGATACTATCCGATTTATAAATAACGTAGATAAATGAACAATTCAAGATTGTTAAAAGTAAAATAAAGAAAATTATAGATAATTCGTCAAATGATATACCAGACTCTAACCTTTGTTTTTCTTCACTTGTTAACGGTCTTATATTAAACTCTTTATTCATTTTTGTTTAATTACGATTAATAGGTCGCTTAAAATTATTACTAAAGTTAACTCCCATATTCCAATTAACATCAATTCTTTTAGATAAAGGATTTAGCCGTTCTAATATCTAAGATTGGGATAATGAAACACAACAACTCAGGGGCTGTATCAAAACTAGTTTTGCCATAAATTTTTCTTTCAATCTTGCATCAATCCAATCAATCTGCTTTCAATCTTGTTGAAATACGCTCTTTTGTTGTTGAAATGAAGGTAAAATTGCATTGAATTAGACTTTTGATACAGCCCCTGACAATATTTGCAAATAATGCATACCGGTATACATATTTCTTTTATATCTAAACCAAAATTTAATTTATACCAAACCGCTGTTAGTAATTGGTTTGCTCCACAAGCTTGCAAACCAAAACTGCCAGTCGATCGGCATATACAAAGTCATTTTAAAATTTCAATTTACAATATTTCAAACTGGATTAGTATAAAACTTCCCAAAGTTACAAACAGTCTTTTAGCTATAAAAACAATCAATAAAAATCATACTACCACCTCCACATCTTCCCAGATTATTCTTTTCCCTGGTAATTTGCGATCCCTAAATATTAAATGCAAATGGCTTGGCATTATGCAATAAGCAAACAGTTCCATTCCCTTGTTTTTTATGCAATATCCAAAACTATCTGCATCCAGTCCAAAATATTCTTACCTTATAAATACAGTTGTCCAATATATCCCGATGCATCGGGACAAAGGATACAAAGCAGAGACCTTCCGGATTATGAAACTTATATTTTCTACTCATTTTTCTGTCTTATTTTTTCCTGCCTGCTTCGCAGAGCTCAAGCTACAAGCTCAATGTTGTTTAGTTTAGACTGTCTATCGAAAGAACCTCGTCATTGCGAGCGATAGCAAAGCAACTTTTCTCATGACTGAAAGGAGTAATCCTTGAAGAGATTACTTCGTTGTTCCTCCTAGTAATGACGAATCAATTTGTTAACGTAACGACATTGAACTCACGCTAGCTGAGGGGGAGTAAAGATATAAAATCAAATGGCAACCCCGGGGCTGAAACTCATGAATATATTATGTTTTGCACAAAAGAGTATTTTCTGGCCAGGAAGCTACTCTTTTTTATCGTTGCCTTTTAGCCTTTCTTCTTTTAAAAACCTTTCCATTCCCCGCCATACCCACTCAGAATCAAGCTTTTTAATGACTTCTTTTAAGGCCAGTGTTACGTCCTTTATCATTTCCATGTCTTCCTCGTTGCGATCGTAAAAATTACAGGTTTC
>JBNKRJ010000049.1:0-45008 GCA_050296515.1 Bacteroidales bacterium
TCAAAAGTCTAATTCAATGCAATTTCACTTTCATTTTAACAACAAAAGAGCGTATTTCAACAAGATTGAAAGCAGATTGATTGGATTGATGCAAGATTGAAAGAAAAATTTATGGCAAAACTAGTTTTGATACAGCCCCAAGTGCACCAGCCAGGTGTTGTCACCTGCCCATTTTTGGAAAAATACATACGATGCTTAACCCTCCCTTTTATTTTGAATTTCGCTTGTTTTTGTTTCATCAACATCATCGTTGACCATTTCAACATTCATCTCAATTATTTTTTCATCTTTTTTGTTTTGAGGTGGAGGAACGGGAGCACCTGCCACTCCAACACCAATAAGGGCCAAAGCTATTAGCACAACAAAGGCCAATAATTTTAACCATTTTTTAAATTTTTGCATAAAATATACAGTGATTTTACAATTGATAACAACCAATTGCAACAATTAAACTTTGGGAATTAAATAGTTATGAATTTGGATATGGAATTATCCAATTTGGAGGGTTGCAGGTTTTTCTTCTAATGAAGTTTTTGTGTATTGAATTATTGCTATGTTCTTTTTAACAATATCAAAAGACTGAATACTCTTTATACTAACTCTGTGCAGCCTTAAATAGTTTTGGTTAGATAATAATAAAACGTATTTATGCTCTCTAATACAGGCAGTTAAAGCGTTTTTAATAAGTAAAAAGGCAAATGCCTTGTGAAATGAAGTTGCATTCTTGCTCCCTTTACCCAAATGAAGTTGTTCTGTTTGTAACGTTTCTTCAAACTTAGGAGGGAAATTATCTGTATCACCAAAAAAGGTAAGACCGCTAAATAAAATACTCAGTGCTAAAAGCCACTTAGAAAAAGTCTTGCGATATGAAAGCGAGTGCTTTATCATTAATGCAAAGATAGCATTTATTTTCCTACCTTAGATATCCTTTTGCCTGTGGATTAAAATTCACCCAGGTAAGTTTATGCCAAATAGTTTCAAGAGGTCCACGTTTGTTATTTTTCTCCCACCATGAACAAAATAATCCAAGTAAAATAGTTAAAGCAATACCAATTAAAACACCGTAAGTAGCCCCTGTGTATTGATATAAACCTAAACCAAAGCCATAATAAATAAAGGAGCCTAAAATGGATTGAAACACATAGTTCGATAAACTCATTTTTCCAAATGACGAAAAATAGTTAAGTGGTTTATTTAGGAACCTGCTGTGAAAAAGCAAACAAAAACCTGCTACCAGCACCACCATAAAAGAAGTATTTGACCAGGTAGATAACAAAATATTTACAGATCTTGTAATTGCTTTACTTTCTATTAATTTATCGAGGTATAGCTGTGAGATATAAACCACAATAAAAACAATACTTGCATAAATAAGCGCCTTTTTCCAAAAAGATTTTGTAGCTTCACCCCATGCAAAAAGCTTTTTTCGACCAGCCAAAATACCAAAAAGAAACAGCGAAAGAATAAGAAAATAGCGACCGTTCTCCAAATTCCACAGAAGTACTGCTGTTTTACCATTGGTAAGGTTCCCAATAGCCGTGTCAATAAAAGAATTCCCTCCCACGTATTCCAACATTTTGCCAAAGTAACTCCAGGAAACAGGATCTGTTACCACCATATTGGGGTTTTGTATTGCCTGAAAAAGAGCTACCCATTCCAGAGGAAGCAGTAAAAGCAGAATGGCAACAATCAGGATGGCTTTGTCATTTAACCTTCCAAGCGGAATAAGTAACAATCCCAAAGCTGCGTAAATATTCAGAATATCTCCCTCAAAGAAAGCTGAGTTAATAATTCCAAAAGAAAACAGCAATACCATCCTCCAGGCAAACCTTACACTGAAATGATTTCCCTTCCTTTTTTGATTTTTGGACTGAATATGAAATGTCAACCCAAACAAAAGCGCAAAAATTGCGTATGACTTCCCGCTAAAAAGGAAAAATAAGGCACCCCAAATTGCACTATCCAAAGATTTCATCCACTCAGGAAGATTCTCTGAAAAATAATATACATCAAAATGTTCGATGTTATGTAAAAGCATGATTGAAACAATGGCGAAGCCTCTTAAAGCATCAACTACGTGCAAGCGTTGCAAGGAAATGTTTGAACTCATAAAATTAGGGTTGCTATCATATGCACCTGGCAAGATTTTCACATTGCATTAGTGCACAGATAATGATTTTGAGTCAAAAATATTAAAGAAACCTTTCCCTTTACATGGATTCAGAATTGCCAAAAAAAATAAGTAGTTACTTTATGAGGAGCCATGATTTAAACACTCACATAAACCTATGTAAATAAGCTTATTATAAAAGATTCAACCCTGATACCAATAGTATTTTTTATAGATAAAAAGTATTACCCACTAAATCAATCTTGATAGAATTGATTAAAAAAAGGTGGTAAATCCAATTTACTTCTTATTCGTTTTTACCTGCTTATAAATGTGAAAAGAATGCAATCCTACAGCAATTGAGCAACCAATTACAATAGGAAAAGCTGAAATCAGAAATCCATAAGCTACGGAAATAGCATTTACTGAAGCAGATAAAACCCTAAGCTTAATCACATTACCCATCGACATTGATAATAAATTAAGGCTCTGGTTTAATTTTGTAATGATTTATTAGGATAAAATCCCTGAAATGAGATATAAGTCATTAGTCAATGGTCAATAGTCATTCGACAATTAATGACTAATGTCTAATGACAAATGACCTTAGTATTAAGCTGATAGAATCTATAAATAAATCATTACTATTTTGAACTATAGCTAAAATTAATAATCAGTACCGCATAACCTAGCAAATCAACTGAAGAGAATTGCATCAGAAAACAATTTTAGATCTACGTTCCATTAAAATAGCATCTCGCCAAATGCCCTTTAGTTTGCCTATCTTTTCACGGGTTCCGACTATTCTGAACCCAAATTTCTCATGCAGGTGAATGCTTGCCTCATTTTCAGGAAATATACCTGCTTGCATTGTCCACATATTCTTTCCCTCAGAAAAATCGATAAGCTGTTGCATCAATTTTGAGCCAATGCCTTTACCTTGTGCCTGGGAGCTCACGTAAACACTTACTTCCGCAACACCTCCGTAAACACACCTGTCGCTTACCTTGCTTAAAGCGGCCCATCCGTTTATTTCATTTTCATCAACACTAACAAAAACAGAATCAGGCACTTTGCTCTTTATCCAGTTTTCATAAGTAGTAATATTATCGGGTGTTTCAAAAGTTGCATTGTCGGTATTAATACCTTCAATATAGATTTCTTTAATCCTGTTCCAGTCTTTTATTGTAGCCTCTCTTATCATAATGTATATTTGAACCACGAAGTGCTGAGCGCAGCTAATTAAACGATATAGCTTGTTAAATTTTTTAGAATTTTTGTAACAAATCCAGGTATCTCTTTAATGTTTTTTTGTTTACGCTGTAAAATGAGAACTTATCCTCGTAATTAACAACAAATAAATCAGCTTCTACTAACTTTTTAACATGCTGAGACATACTTGATTGGCTGTAGTTAAAATTCTCCACCAAATCTTTATTGCACACATCATTCCGGATAGAGTTTTTTGCGCTCACATAATTCAAAAGTGCAATCCGAACCGGGTGAGCAAGCGCAGCAGACACCTTTGCCATAAAAACAGTATCTTTTTCTTTCTCAACATTTATTGGTTTACGAATTCTCACAGTACAAAAATAAATAAAATTCGTATATTAGCAATAGACGATTTAACTTTTTATAGCTTTCATCAATTTTCTCTCTTGATTTTAATCAAAATACTCCTTTAATCACTGATTTACAAAGTATTGCCAACCCACTTCACAGCTTTCTGTTGTGAATTCCGGGATATTATCAGGAAAAGTTTCAAGTCCAAGATTAGTTAATTTTAATAATGCCTGGTCATTTTCTTCAAACAATTCAAAAATCACAACACCATCACCTTTGTAATCTTTATATTTCCAACTATAAATTACCTCAGTAATTTTCCATAAATGCAAGTAATCGCGACCATTTGCATGCACATTAAAACTTGTTTTATACTAAGCCAGTATGGAATATTGTAAATCGGAATTCCATAATGGCTTTGTATAAAAAGAAAACATACATTTAAGTAAAGCAAAAATCTGTTTATCGGATGACAATTCATTGTAATTTTCTCGAAATCTGGTCAGAACTGAATCTAATAACTTAGTTACAAAATCAATTTAGTTTTTTATCTTACAATCATATTTTAGATGCACAAAAAGAATTGCCTAACCAAGCCTTTATGAAAACATTGCTGAAGAATTTCTTTTTGATTGTGATGCTAATTTCTGCATTCAGAACCTTTAGCAGGGCACAGGAATTTGGTTTCAAATCATCTCAAAAAAAGAACATTGCACCTACACTTTTTTTCAAAAAGAAGTTAAATAAAAATGATGAAGTATTTATAAAATTATCTGATAATGAATTAATTAATAATTTATTTCCAAGTCAACTTAGTGAAATTAAAGTTCACAAGACACATTACAAAAACATATATTCCGTAAAAGGACTAACCGTAGAAATAATTGAAGACCTAATTAAAGAAGGAAGCATCAGTTATGTCGACCAGGGAAATAGAAAAGCTGTGGACGAACGCCTTATGGATAAAACGGATATAACTTTAAACAAAGTCTCTGCAGTAAGGAATATTTATCCTGAATTAACAGGAGAAAGCATGTCCATTTCGTTTAAAGAGAAGCTTTTTGATACAACTGATGTAGATTTTAAAGGCAGGTATTTTAAAGTCAATCAAAACCCTGAAGAAATGTCAACCCATGCAACTATGATGGCCAGTATTGCTGTGGGAGGTGGAAACAGTGGACCAAAAGGAAAAGGGGTGGCATGGAAAGCAAATATCACTTCAACAAGTTATGCGGATTTATTTCCTGATAACCACATTAATTTAAGCGTTGATAATATTAGTGTTCAGAATCACTCGTATGGTATAAGTCAAATAGAAAATTACTACGGTTTGGAAGCTCAAAAGTACGATGAAGAATGTTATGCCAATCCTAAGATTTTGCACGTGTTTTCATCAGGAAACTCAGGAACTTCAATTAGTGAAACTGGAAACTATTCTGGCATTGAAGGATTTGCAAACCTTACGGGGCAGTTTAAAACCTCCAAAAACACGCTTTGTGTGGGAGAAATTGACAATTACGGGAATATTAAAGAGTTAAGCAGTAAAGGCCCGGCTTTTGATGGCAGGATTAAGCCCGAATTAATGGCCTATGGATTTCAGGGCTCTTCGGAATCAGCAGCAATGGTTTCAGGAATTGCCTTATTGGTTCAGGAAGCATATAAAAAAAAGAACAGCAATGAGTTGCCTAATGCTTCTTTGGTAAAAGCCATTTTGATTAATAGCGCCGATGATGTTGGACGACCCGAAGTAGATTTTGAAAGCGGCTATGGGAGCGTGGATGCCTTAGGAGCAATTAAAACAGTGATGGAAAACCGTTTTCTGACCTCAAGCATAACCAATGGCGAACTAAAAACTTTCCCTATCACTGTTCCTGAAAATTGCAAAAAAATGAAAGTCACATTGTGTTGGCATGATCCTGAGGCTGAGGCTGGTGCAAAAGAAGCACTTATTAATGATTTGGACCTGGAATTATCAGAACTTTCAACATTAACAAGTTGGGAACCGTGGGTTTTGAACCACTACCCAAATGCAGATTCACTAAGTTTGCCAGCCAAAAGAGGGACGGATCATTTAAACAATGTTGAACAAATAACAGTGGATTTTCCCGACCGGGGAAACTATGAAATTGAAGTTTCAGGATATTCTGTTCAAGGAAGTCAACCATTTAGTATTGCTTACGAATATGAAAATAGCTTTCAATGGATTCTGCCAACCAAAAGAAGCATTTTAGAGGCAGGTGAACAAGCCATTATTCGTTGGGAATGGAATGAGAAACCAAAAACAGGAAGTATTGATTATCAAATTATTGGAAAAAATACATGGCATTCAATTAGCAGCTCTTACGATCTTTCAACAAATTACATTGACTGGCAGGTTCCTGAAACAAATTCACAAGTACAAATTAGAATTAAAACGATTGATAATGAAGAACTTTCTGATACTTTTTTAATCTCAAACCCGGCAAATATTTCTGTTGGATTAAATTGCCATGACGAAGCAATGATTTACTGGAATTCAACAACTGGTGCCGAGAGCTATCAAATTTACCGGGTAGGAAATCAATATTTAGAACCATTTATCACAACAACAGATACTTTTGTTGTTCTAAGTGGCGAAGACCTAAATTATCAGTATTATACTGTTTCTGCAATAATTAATGGGAAGGAAGGAATGCTAGGCAACAGCATGAATTACTCTACACAAAACATTGATTGTTACTTTGTTAGATTCATTTCAAAAGAAGCAATTACCGATTCGGTTTTACTAGATCTTGAACTTGCCTCGAATTACAAATTAAGCTCATTAACACTTCAGAGATGGTCGACAAACGAGTTTTTGCCAATTCAAACAATTGAACCCGTAAATGAAACTCAATATTTGTTTTATGATGAAAGCCCCTTACCCAACAGAAATGTTTACCGAATAAGGCTGGAAAGAGATGATTTTAAAGAAGTTATCAGCGAAGAGGAAACGGTCTATTTTTCAAAGGCTGGCTCATTTCTTGTTTTCCCAAATCCGATTCAGAAAAATCAAACCCTGAATATTATTGATGGTGAAGATGGAGCAGCGCAGATTAATATTTATGATTCATCGGGCAAATTGTATTATAGCTCAATGGGTGATTTTGGAAAGTTAAATACTGTCACATTAACTAATTTTAAACAAGGATTGTATTTCGTTGAAATTAAAACCGATAGTGGGAACAAAGAAGCTATCAGGTTGATTGTTTACTGAGTGGAATTTTACTGCTTAAAACAAAATGGTGCATAAAACAGGTTGAAAACCTTTTATACACCATTTTGTTTTTAGTACTGATTAGTTTTATTCCTCTACGGGAACAAATCTAATCGCCTGTCCCCCTCCCTTGGCAAGTTCTATTTTCAGTTTGGTTGCACTATCTACCTCCTGATCAGAAATTTCAATAGCAGTTGGATTGGTTTCCCAATCTGCATCAGCTGCATCGGCATAAATTTGTGCTTTGTACTTTTTCCCTTCATCTAAAAAGCTTAAATCAACCTCAAACTCACGAGCTTTTTCGTTGGTAATACTTCCTAAAAACCATTCATCAGAGTTTCTTGCTTTTCTGGCCACAGTATAATATTCACCAATTTCAGCATTCAAAACGCTGGTTGTTTCCCAATCGGTTACTACATCTCTGATAAATTGAAAAGCAGGTAAATTCGCTTCATAATTTTCAGGTAAATCGCAAGCCATCTGATAGGGAGAATAAATTGTTAAATAAAGTGCCAGTTGTTTTGCAATAGTTGTACTTACCCTGTTATTTGGCTGAGGTTTGATCATAATATCAAAAACGCCGGGTGTAAAATCCATTGGCCCTGCAAGTAGCCTTGTAAATGGCAAAATAACTGTATGACTTGGAGGGTTGCCACCATCCTGGCTCCATGCATTATATTCCTGACCACGAGCACCTTCCCTGCTTGCCATGTTTGGATAGGTTCTGCGTTTTCCGGTTGCTTTTATGGGTTCATGAGCAACTAAAACTATTTTATTCTCCGCAGCCTTTGTTAAGGCTTTATGGTAAAAATTAACACCAAACTGACCGTGATGGTATTCCTTTTTGTTCAATTTATGACCAACGTAACCTGATTTAATAATATCGATGCCATAGTGTTTGTAAAATTTATAGGCTGAATCAATTTGTTTGTCATAGTTATCAATATCAGCGCCTGTTTCGTGGTGACCAATAATTTTTACACCTTTTGAAGCCGCATAATCAGTTAACATTTTAATATCAAAATCCGGATAGGGTTTGGTGAAATTGAAAATGGATCCGTTTTTCACCCAGTCTCCATCCCAACTTTCGTTCCAGCCTTCAACCAAAACACCACCAAAGCCATATTTAGCTGCAAAATCGATGTACCTTTTTACATTTTCATTGGTTGCACCGTGCTTCATGCCAGAAGCCCAGGTATATGTGTTGATATGCATTCCCCACCAGATGCCAACGTATTTACCTGGTTTTATGTACGATACATCGCCAAGTTTATTAGGTTCATTCAAATTCAGAATCAAATAGGAAGTAATTAAATCGCCAGGATTTTCTGCAATTTGAATGGTTCTCCAGGGTGTTTTTGAGGGAGCTTTTGTGTACACTTTTGCGCCATCGGCCCAAGGCACCAAATAACTTTTTAGTTTATTATCACCTGCAGGCATTAAAGTCATGCTTGCAAATTCCGTTAATGCAGCTTCGTGAATGGATAAAAACAGGCTATCTTTGGTTTCAATTGTCAAAGGTGTATGCACTGTATCCATTTCACTTACAGGGGTTTTCTTGTAAAGATATTCGTATCTTTCAGGCATCAATGCAGGAATCCACCAGGCATCTTGATTATCAGTTAAAGCAAATTCGGTTTCTTCGTCAATAATTACAAAATCCTTAAGGTTTTCCTGCTCAGGAAATTCATATCTAAACCCAACTCCATCGTCAAAAACTCTGAAAATTATGTTTAGTTTTCGGTGTAATTCATCATTTTGCTCCAACTCTACAAGCAATTCTGTGTAGTTGTTCCTGATTTCTCGTTGTTCGCCCCAAGGCTGTTCCCAGGTTTCATCAAACGAACTGATTTTGCGATTTTTAACAATAAAATTACCATTCAATGCAGGTAAATCCTTTAAAACAAATCCTAGTTTTGAAGGTTTAATTACTGCTTTGGAATTTCTATCAACTTCATAAAAAGGCACTCCTTCTTTTACTTCAAATCTAAGCTTAAGAATCTTTCCGGGAGATTCAATAGAAAGCTGATTTGTGCCATTTTTACAAGCCGAAAAAAGTGCTATAAATGTTAACAGGCTAATGCCCAGGTTTACTAATTTTTTCACTTGTTTAAATTTTAGTTAAGTAATTGAAATTTATTCACTTTTCATAAACTATTTATATGGAGTTCATGAGCTTGCTTCGCAAGGTTAAACATATTCTTTTGTAGAGCGATTATTCGCTTTGCTCATGAGATCACTTTGTTAAGTTAAGTTTCTTTACAAACCCCGAAGGGCTCAGCGTAAGCTAATCCCCCTGCGCCTCCGCTAAAGCTTCAGCGGCACGCGGAATGAGGGTTTCATCTGTTATAATTAAAATTAGGGTGAATTAAATGAGCTGTGAAATTAAATACAAAATTTTGGATGATTGGTTTTATTGACGGGGAAATTAATATCAGTTACACAGAGGTAACACAGAGATACACAGAGGATTTTTACTTTGAGAAACATTGTGTGTAAACTTTGGGCTACTTCGTGATACTAATTTATGTTATTCCACGAAATATATAACCTATCAATTAACCAATTACTTCATTCAATGCTCCAATTCCGTAAACCAATGGATATTTCTGTTCATCATACCATAACGAAGCAAAGTACAATCCAATTGGTGATGCTTTAATTTCTTCTTCTTGTAAGTTATTAATCAGCCAGTTGATACTACTATCCAAATTAGTTTTTTGACCACAATAACTAAGAGATCTAATCGCTAAAGCAGTTTCTTCAATACTTGGTGGAAGATTTTTATTTCCGCCCCAGCTTCCATCAGTATTTTTTGCCTGTAGAAGAAAGTTTGTTCCTGCTTCAATCATTTGCTCCAGCCCGGAAACGCCTTCCTGTTTCGCATTGCAAAGTCCGATTAATACCTGCGAGGTACCATAAACAGGGTTGTGATATCCAGTATCGTACTCATTTCCAAACCATAACGGCAACCATGAGCCATCACTTTTTTGATTGTTTCTTAGGTAATGAATACCTTTGTTTAGCGATTTATTTAACTTATTGCTAAAACTTTGGTCTAAATCTTTTTCCCAGCAAATAATGGCTCGGATTGCATGGGCGGTAATATCAGGACAACTGGCATCGAAAGGTAATTTCCCCCAGCCTTTGCAGAAGGTTGGGAAGCCGCCATCAGAATTTTGGATGCCTAATAGCCAGGTTAGTCCAAGCTTAGCAGCCTTTTTACCTTCATCGGTGGCTCCAATCAAGCGTTTTACTGCTAATAGGGCTCCAGAGGTGTCATCACCATCGGCCACACCACCAGGTGTATCAATCCATGCCCAACCTCCGGGTGGTGTTTTGGTAAACGGATGCACCGTTTTGTGTTGCTGATTCAACAGCCAAGTAGTAATGTCTCGTTTTTCAGAAGCTTCCAAATTTCCAAATGCATCTTTACTCATGGCATTTACAGCCAGTGTTGTTACCCAGGTAGTCAGACTTGTGTCAATGGGCCAGCTTCCATCCTCACGTATTGACTTTTGCAGAAAATTTTGAGCTTTCTTACAAACCTTGTTGCTTTTGAATCCTGCCCCCACCAAAGTCATAAGTACAAAACCTGTCAACGGGATGGCTTCTAAAAAACCACCATTGGGAGGCTGCTTTTCACTCAGCACTTTTAATAATTTCTTTACGAGCTTTCTATTTATAAACCGCATCAGGGGATTTCTCGAAGGGTTTTTCCTTTGTTTTATCAATCCCATTGAAATTAACGCAGGCAGCGCATAACTAACTACTGATAAATTTAAAAAACGAAACAACTGATGCGGCAAAACTGCAAATTGATAAGGCAATTGCGGAACATATTTCCATCCATCTGGACCTAGTCGATCAGCCATAGCACACATTGCCAAAATAGGAACAGAAAAAGTTCTGTCATTCTTGTAATGAGTTAAAATAGCATCACTTATTTTAGAAGGTTCTAAACTTCCTGTTTGAGCAATTAAATAATCTTCAAGTTTTTTAATATTTGGTTTGTAATACTCTTCATTTCTACCAATAGAAAAAGCAGACCAACATAACAGGCTTGTACTTAAATTACTCTTGCTTTGTGGAGTGTCACCATAACCACCATCCTCATTCTGATTAAACTTCAACCAATCTAACCCCCTGTTTATTAGCAAATTGTTTTTATTGGGACGGTATTTCCATAAGGCATAAACCGCTACGGCAACTGCCAATGCGCTACTTGACAAATAACCATCCCAAACACCTTTTTCATTTCGTTCGGCAAGTAATTTTTTTTCGAGGTTTTTTAATGTCGATTTGATTTTATTGATCATTACTTACAGTTTATCTTTTCACAGAGTCACGCAGAGTTAACACAGAGATACTCAGAGAATAAATCGTATAACTTCTTGAAATGACTTTTTGTTCCTTTATCGTTTTAAACTCCTATAGCCAGCAGTCCATAAAATGTATACTCAACATCTGGAATTTGATCGGCAATACTGCCAAAAAAGCCACCTGCATCAAGCCAATGCAGATTAACAAACGCAACGGCTTTCTCTTTTATTTTATCATCTGCAGTTCCCACTATTTCCAATGCCAACAATGAAGTTGCTGTAGATAAAACATCTGCAACAGGTACGTCTTCGCCTGCTAAAAAACCTCCATGGGGTTGAATTTGCTCCTTTAGCCATTCCGAAGATTCAAAGATAAGACTCCCAATGGAGTTTAACAAAATAATTCCAGCCGCGGTAGTGGAACTTATTCCGTGCGTTGATTTTGGATGGTTTACAAATGATCCATTTTCAAGCATCAGCTCCTTACAACTTTCTGCTATTTTTATTCTTTCACCCTTGCTTAAATACAAATCTTCAAAAAGACCATACGCGAGGAAATTTGCATAAACCGAAGCATATTCAGCATGTCTCTTTAAATGATTAAAACCTTCATCTTCAGACTTATATTTAGTAATTACTTCTAATAAAGAGGTATGTTTTTTTTGAATTTTTTTTGCCACTTTTTTGCCTACCAGGTTCTGAAGAAACCTGGAACTTGCTAAAGTCGTTGAAACTTTTCCTAAAGAACCTGCCAAATCAATTGCTTCCAGTAAATAATAACATCGAATGAGGCTGATAGCATGTACAAAATCTACCTTATTTTTTTCTTCCCATTTTTTAAGGGCTTTTTGCTCCATTTTTATATCAAGCTCAATATCAAAAAGATAACTTAAGGTATAGCCAAACACAGAATAGTATGGATCTGGTTTACCTGAACGATCAATAAAACCTCCATTTGCATGTTTCTGCGAAGAAATAAACGTACGAAGTATGTTTATAGCCTCTCCACTGAGTTTGATTTTTGTTGTAAGAAGTTTTTGAAATATGGTTTGATTGATTGTCACGATTTGGTCATTTGTTTATTAGTCATTTGTCATTGGTATTCAGACTAATTACCAATGACTGATGGTTTATGACTTAATTTATCCAATAATTTTATTTAACAAGCGGTAAAGTAATACTTTTACAGAAACATTTTCCAACTCATCCAATGAATCCAGTGCTTTTTGCCTGTATTTTTCCAGTAATTCTTTTGCCTGGCTTATTGCACCTTCACCTTCAGCCCATTTAAATATTTCTGATGCTATTTCTGGCGTTCCATTGTTTAACTTTTGCAGGTAACCAAGCACCTTCTCAGGATATTTTTCATTTAAGATGGCCAAAATCAAAGAAGGACGGTATCCAACAATATCATTATTCTTATTTTTCGGATCGAAATCATCCAAATCGTCTTTAATCTGGTAGGCAACACCTAAAGCATAACTATAATCTCTGATCACATTCAGGAGCTTAGCATCAATAGCATTTACTATGGCGGCAAATTTTAATGCCACTTCAAAAGCCGGAGCAGTTTTGTTGGCAAAAATTTCAATTACTGTATCAACAGGAGGCATCTTTTTATCTTCCTGCCACAACAATTCTTCCCCCTGTCCTAAACACAGTTCTCGATGTGCTGTTGAAGCAGCTAAAAGCAACTTTTGGGTTTGTTCCATGGGAAATCCGGCCTCTGCAATCAACTGATATCCATAACTTAACAACAAGTCCCCGGTATTCAACGTAAGCTCTAATGAATACTTTTTAAGCAACGATTCATTTCCATATCGCTCCGAATCTTTGTCTGCAATATCATCGTGCGCCAACGAAGCTTTATGAAAACTTTCTATAGCAATGGCTAATTTTGCCAGTTGCTCATTACTAATTTCATTTTCAGAGGATAATGCTTTGTGCAGAGCTAGCATAATTAACGGTCGCCACCGTTTTCCACCTGCCTGTAACCATTTATTGGCTATTTCAATGCTTCTGTTTTCAGCCGGGAATAAAGAGTTCAAATAACCATTTGTAAACCATTTATTGATTTCAGACTTTAATTCATCTATATCAACTTTAGTAAGCAGTTTTTTATCACTTTGAAGATGCAGGGTTTCAGTCAGCCAGTTTTCATCAGTTCTTGAATCCTGACAATCAGAATTATACAAAGGTAATGCAATGGATGGGATGGCTTGTTTTAACGACAATGGAAATGAGCGTTCAAAGGAGTCCAGACAGGCTACACCAATCACACATTCAATTTGCCCGGAACTCAAAAGCACACTCACGGCACCAGTCCCCTCGCTTACAATCACGTGATAACCAAGTGCCTCAGCTTTTTGAATGTAATCCTCTAATTTGCACCCCCCACAAAACTGACAAAGTAAACCTAGCTCATCAATTTCAGCAGCGCATCCATTCGAATTTCGGATGCATTTAGGCAATAATAACACTCGTCGATCAAAAGGAACAGATGCTACCACAGGAAGCCAGACTGCATTATTAATTAAAATTGCAACAAGCTTGATATATTCCTGATATTCAGGATATTGAAAAACAACTTCAATGGCTAATTTTAATAGCACTTCCTGATTTAAAGGAGCTGTCAGCTGTTTATTCTCCAAAAACTTACTTACATCACTCCGCAACTTTGTAAGCTTTTCTTCATTTTGCGGAACAAGGTTTTCTGCTTTTAATAAAATATCTTTTTCCTGAAACATTCTCTAACATTTTTTCTTTACTAAAAACAGGTAATAGGTGATTTTTTATACTACATATCTAAATGTCGGTGTCGGGAAACCCGGCTTAAATGCAGAAACACAATATTCATT
This sequence comes from Bacteroidales bacterium, assembly GCA_050296515.1. GTDB lineage: Bacteria > Bacteroidota > Bacteroidia > Bacteroidales > NBLH01 > NBLH01. Next base: position 14,089 of record JBNKRJ010000049.1, read on the forward strand.
AATTGTTACAGATGGTTTACTCTTCAGTTTGTTGATGACAGAAACAACAATTCCTCTTAAATTCTCCGGCGAAGTTTGTGCCCTGGCATTCACCATCAGGGTCATCTTTTCCCCATCAAAAGGTTTCAAACCATTCTTCCAGTTCAAGTTTGGAACCGCAGTAAAACTAACCTTCTGCAATTGCTCTGCATTATGTAATAAAAATTTTAAATGTCCTATGCTGATATTTTGATCAGCCAAAGTAGTATAAATTTTATCAATAATTTCAACCGTAATTGGAAATGCCTTTTCACTCAAAACTTCCACTTCTTCGTCTAACCATGCCAAATCGGTCTCCCCTTTTTCACATCTATTATAATCAATATCAAGCACTTGTGCATCTCTTAGCACTGCTTTATCATCAATTGCTGTGAGCCAGTTTTCGACACTTTCCTGCTCCAGAGAATTTTGAAAAAGTATTTTTTTTCTGGTAAACTTTTCATTCGCAAATTTTGTGACTAAATCTAATTCGTCTCCGCCTAATAAATCAACTTTGTTGACCACCAAAATTGCAGCTTCTTCAATTTGTTTTTCGAAAATATAACTGACCTCATCAGAAAAACCAAGATTACTTACCTGAAGATGAGATAGTAACAACCGAGCATCAACAAAAACAGAAAAGCTGATATGTTCAATTTCATCTTCCTTATTATCCACCATTGGACGAAGTACACTTGCCACCAAATCGGTGCATGAACCAACGGATTCGGCGAAAATAACTTTAGTCTGTTCCTTTATGAGCAAAATATCTATTTGCTCATCTAAATCGTTGTAATTACCGCAAAAACAACCACCTGTAACTTCACCAGTTGGTATTTCTATGGCTTTAGCGAAACTACTGTCAACCAGGAAGTTTCCTTGATCATTAGTAATTATCCCTTTATCCATCTTTCTTCAAATTTAAGTTGTCACATATCACCTTCTGCTTTGCCTTTCCTCCAAAATCCTTTTAGCATTGATGCCAAAAGCTAGCTGCCAATTATCCCTGTATTTTTATCCTATTCAAGATTAAAAGCATTATTAGAACTTTCCGTGATAAATTATCCATACGCCCCAAAGCCAAAAAACCAGTTTCGCTTTGCAAATCGATACATCCAGCTCTTTTCCGGAATCTCTTTTTCTGGAATATGATGGCCTGGTAACCTTTTCATTTCTTTTAATTCTTTTAGGGCCGACTCCCGTTTAGAAGAGTCGTATGCACCATTTTTTTCAATTAATTCAACCAATGCATCAGGTGCATCCAGTAAAATACATCCTTGTGTTTTTTGTGGGATATCCTTTCGCAACTCCCTTAAAAAAGTCGAATTCTCTATAGTTTCAACTAATCCTTTCCCATCATTCACATTATCTAATGCAAACTGAACCGGAGGACACAATTCAATATCCCCATACGAATTTATATGATGACTAATTCCAACAGCACCAGGACATAATGCCTTGCCTTTATCATCCCAATACGTGTCAATGACCATAATAGGTGCCTTCAACCGAATGTTTACAATAAATTCTCTTAGTTTTAGTATTTCATCTTCCGACAAAGCCAGTTCATCACAAGGATTTGATCCAACCGGACGATAGATGTAATACCAAAGATAGTGTATACCCTTTCTTACACATTTATTAACGAATTCTTCACTCACTAAATCTTTGAAGTTAGATTTACAAATACTTGTAGCAACACCAGTTAACAATTTATTTTGGGTACATGCATCAATTCCATTCATACTTCTATCGTATACCTTATTTGCACCTCTTCTAACATCGCTCACATCTTCTAAACCTTCAATACTGATAAGCGGCGATACATTTCCCAGCTTTCGAAGTTTCTTGGCCACCTCATCAGTTAATAAAGTGCCGTTGGTAAACAACTGAAAATAACAATCGGAATGTTTTTCAAGCACATCAATTAAATGAGGGTACATAATCGGTTCACCACCAAGTATCCCGAAAAAATAAGAACCTTTTTTCTTACTCGATTCAATAATATTATTTAGGGTCTCAGGAGACATTCCACGAGAATTGTTATCTATACTTACCCAGCATCCCTGACACTTTAAGTTACATTGGTTAGTTACCGAAATCATTAAAAAAGCAGGAAAAAGTTCTCCTTTTTTTAATCTTTTCTTGTATTTGTTAATGGCTCGCATTGCTTTCCACCCCAGATTGTATGAAGCTTTCCACAACAATCGTTTGTCAACCTGTTTGAGTACACGAAATCCGTAGGATAATATCATGATTTTAAAGCTTGAAGTCAGAAGACCGAAGATGGAAGTTTAAAGACACGATTTCTTTCTTCCAACTTCTGGCTTCAGTATTCCGACCAGAATTAACCTATATCAATTTGTTACAAAATTAAGCATCATCATTCTTACACTTATCTCTTTCCTGTTCAGCTATTTTCAACTGATCCACCTTAAATAACGAAACACCGGAAGCCTTTCTTCTGTTTGCCAAAAGCTGGTACACATCGTTGCTTTTTTGAATTTGCGTGAGTAAACTTCCAGCATCATCTTTAAATTCACCTTCGCCACCATCAATTGGGCTGTCATGATGTTTTGGAAAAACAATTGCTCCCCGGGGACAGGTTCTGGCACATGCCGGACATAAATCTTTGCAGTTGTCAGGGTTTTCAACGATTACTTTTCCTTCATCCGATAAGGTGTAAACTCCAAACAAGCAGAAGTTCATACATTTTTGACATGAGGTACACAAACTGTAATCCAAAACCGGGTACCAGGGTTTCCAATCTATATCGTAAGCTATTTGTTTTGATTGGCCTTTTGAAAAATCGTTCTCTTTTAGAAAATCAGAGGGCGTTTCTTTTGCGTTTTTGAAATCAAATTTATTTTCATCAACCTGAATACCTGCATTCTTTAACAGGTTAGTCATTGCTTTTGGCTGACAACCAACAAAAACGGTTCCATCACCATCAGAAACATCGCTTAATTCAATTTTTCCTTTTGCCGCCAAACCGCAGAGATCTTCAATCAAATTATATGCAACATTTTGTTCGTCAAGCTCTTTCTGCCAGTCAGACAATTTTTGTTTGCTAACTTTATTCCCCTTTTTACACGCACAAAGCACCAGTTTACTCATAGTTACCTTTTTAGAACTTAGTAATTAGAAACCAGGACTTAGGATAAATATCACTTACTAAGTTCAAATCTCCAGGTTCCAGGTTCAATTTACTGCTAAATAAAACATAAACTTTTACAAAATTAAAATTTTGCGATGAATATTAGATTTAAACAAATGAAACCCTCATGGAGGAAATTATAAAATAAATTTGCAGCACAATAAAAGAATATGCACGCATTTTAAATTCTCCTATAAAAATTAAACAAGTCTTATTTGTTTTCGGCATTATTCTTGAAATGTAAAACTTAATAAACATTTTATCAACATTTATAAGTTTTTCTCGATTATTTACTTATATTTGTTTGCAACAGGTTAAAAATCATGGATTTACTCTATAAAAGCAGTTTCGTTGACATCTTTTTCGATAGAGAAAAGAACCTGCTCGTTCAGAAATGGAAGAACAGAGAATCGCATATGGAGTTGATTTATGGCCCGAAAAGTGACAAAGACTTAACCCATAATCTTAACGCAATAGCTACCACACAATTGTACGATTGCCCCAAAGAAGACTTTGAGTCGGAATTAGAAATCATGCTTTACCAGTTTTATCCAGGAATTCTAGCAAAATCCTAATCCCCATACCAGTAAGAAATCTCATACACCAGCCCATTTTAGCCTAAGCACACAGCCGTAACATGCTGACATACTACGTTTTACACACAACAGTATAACCCAAAAGATTAACACAATTTAACTCCAATTAACGGATTTAAAGTTTTCTTGTTCGTTTAACTAAATAGATACACGAACAAATTTGAATATGGAACTAATTTATAAAAGCAACAATGTTGACATTCTTTTCGACCCGAATAAGAACATTCTTATTCAAAAATGGAAAGAAAAGGTAAACATTCAAGAAATTGATTTGGATAATCTTTCCTACTCATTAGACGAAATGATTAGAATTCAATTGTATGAAAGTCCTGACAGGGATATTGAGGAAGAATTAAAAATTATGTTGTTTCAAAGTTATCCTCATTTTCATGCCAGAGCATAAATATACCTAATCAAAGTCACCGGCAATTTAATCGCCCTCAAATTACACCTTAATTAACCAACTCCAGGTCCCAGAAATCATGTTTCCTCCCTATATTTCAGCTTTTAATTCAGCTCTTTCTTTCTAATTTTCCGTAAAACATATACTACTAAATAACAATACATTAACAATAAATTCACCCTTAGTGTTCTAAACAGGAGCTGGAAAAATAAAGAATGCCTTTATACTCTTGCGCACTAAAAAGCAAAGAAAAACAGAATTACAAAAGATAAAATAATGACGAAGAAAATAATAGCCTTTGGGGCAACAAATAGCAGAAAATCCATTAACAAAAAGCTGGCAGGTTATGCGGCAAATCAAATCGAGAACGCAGAAGTTATAGTTCTTGATTTGAATGATTTTGAAATGCCTATTTATAGTCCTGAGAGACAGGAGGACGAAGGAGTTCCTGAAAAAGCAAAGCTTTTTAAAAAATACATGGTTGAAGCAGACGGGATAATTATCTCATTTGCTGAATACAATGGTAGTTACACAGCCGCCTTTAAAAACATTTTTGACTGGATTTCGGTATTAGGACGAGATATGTGGGGAAAAAGCCCAATGCTGTTAATGGCAACATCTCCCGGACCACGTGGTGCTGTTGTTGTTTTAGAAGCGGCAGTAAGTAGATTTAAATACGCTGGGGAAAACCCAATTTTTAGCTTTTCACTACCATCATTTGATAAAAACTTTGTTGATGGACATGGCATTGTAAATAAGGAGTTATTTGCAGAGTTTAATGAGCAACTTCAGTTGTTTGTAAATCAATTATCACTAGTGCAAATAGAAGCATAATACTGATTATCAACAAGCTATTAAAGACTACTAATATTTTAGCTCGCTAATTTAGGTGATTTCGCGGATTAAAAATTCAATTATAAAATCTGTGCAATTAGTGTAATCAGCGAGAAATTTTGTTTCTATCAAAGGATTATCTTTCAAAGGAATCTAAAAAAGAATAAAAAAGCCCTCCAAATAGTAAACACGGAAGGCTTCTAACATCTAATTTCTATCTTCTATTTCTTCTTCTCAATCCACTTCTTCGCATTTACAAATGCCTCAATCCAGGGAGTTACATCCTCTTTTCTTCTTTCTGATGGATATTCAGCACATTGCCATGGGAAAATGGTTCTTTCAAGGTGTGGCATCATGGCTAAATGACGGCCATCATCCGAAACAATGCCTGCAGTATTAAAATCAGAACCATTTGGATTACCAGGATAAGCAGTGTATGAGTATTTCATAGTAATATTATACCTGCTCTCCTCTTTTGGCATGCTAAATTTACCTTCACCATGTGCTACCCAGATTCCTAACCTTGAACCAGCTAAGGATTTCAACATCACTGAATTGTTTTCAGGTATTTCAACGTTCAAAAAGGCTGATTCAAACTTCCCTGATTCATTATGCAACATTTTTGGTTTTTCATCATGCTCAGGATGTAGTAAATCTAGTTCAACCATCAGCTGACAACCATTACAGACACCAAGACTCAATGTATCTTTGCGAGCATAGAATTTTTTAAGCGCCTCGTTTGCTTTGGGATTGTATTTAAATGCGCCAGCCCAACCTCTTGCGGAACCTAATACATCGGAGTTTGAAAAACCACCAACAAAAACTATGAAATTGATGTCTTCAAGTGTTTCACGGCCCGAAATTAAGTCGGTCATGTGTACATCTTTTACATCAAATCCAGCTAAATGCATTGAATAAGCCATTTCACGGTCACCATTAACCCCTTTTTCGCGAATTATTGCCGCTTTTACACCCGATTTTGTCTTTCGATTGATATCAATGCCATATTGAGCAAAACTTCCGGTAAAATCTTTTGTAAACTGATATTTCAGAACCTGGCTTTCGTAGCTGCCATATCTTGATTGTGCCAAACCAGGTGTAGACTGCTCTCTGTCAAGCAAGTAAGAGGTTTTGTACCATACATCTCTTAATCCAGGAACATCAAATTTGTAAAGTTTATCCTTATGACAAATCATCAGGTCTCTTGATTCAACCACTTTCCCAATTGAGTAATATTTAATTCCATTCTTTTCAAGTAGTTTTTTCGCTCCACTTTTTTTATCAGTTTGAACTAAAACAGCAGGTTTCTCACTGAATAACAGTTTGATAATGTCTTTTTCTGCAATATCAGAAAGATCCAAATCCATTCCTGTATTTTTAGAACCAAAACACATTTCGAGCAAGGCTGTTATCATACCTCCTGCAGAAATATCATGTCCTGCAATTAGCTTTTCTTCCTTAATTAATTGCTGAACAGTGTTGAATGCATTAACAAAATATTCTGGATCTTTTACAGAAGGAGTAGTTTTTCCAAGTTTATTCATACTTTGAGCAAAACTGCTTCCACCCAGTGCAAATTCACCGCCTGAAAAATCAATGTAAATGATTTCAGTATCATCAATTGCTTTAGCAACCGGTGAAACTATTTGCCTGATGTTGTTCACTTCAGCAGCACCTGAAATAATCACTGTTCCCGGAGCATAAACTACATCGTCTTTATACTTCTGGGTCATCGACATGGAGTCTTTTCCTGTGGGGATGTTGATTCCCAAAGCAATAGCAAAATCACTGGCTGCTTTTACTGCTTTATACAAACGTGCATCCTCTCCTTTGTTTTTGCAAGGCCACATCCAGTTGGCACTTAACGAAACGCCCTTAATATCATAAGTTAACGGTGCCCAAACAATGTTGGTCAATGCTTCTGCAATTGATAAAATCGATCCATTTTCTGCATTTACCAATCCACTTACAGGAGCATGACCAATAGAAGTTGCCAATCCTTTTCCACTTTTAAAATCAAGTGCCGAAACACCCAGGTTATTTAATGGAAGCTGAATTTCACCTGCCGTTTGCTGCCAGGCTACTTTACCAGTTACCGAGCGGTCAACTTTGTTGGTTAGCCAATCTTTACAAGCAACTGCCTCTAACTGAAGCACATTCTCTATGTATTTATTCAAATCATCCACCGAATAACTAATCTCAGCAAAGTCATCCTTTACAGTTTTATCCTTCATAACCGTTTTCGGAGGATTGCCAAAGAAATCAGTCAATTCCAGATCGATTGCTTTTTCACCAGTTTCAGGATTATTGAATGTAAAGTTGTGCTTCCCTGTGGTTTCACCAATTACATACATTGGTGCACGCTCACGCTCTGCAATATTTTTTAGCAGTTCAATGTCTTTTTCTTTCAAAACAAGCCCCATTCTTTCTTGGGACTCATTTCCAACAATTTCTTTTGCAGATAAAGTTGGATCTCCAACTGGAAGTTTGGTAATATCAATAGTTCCCCCCGTTTCTTCAACCAATTCTGAAAGGCAATTTAAATGGCCACCAGCTCCATGATCATGAATGGATACAATCGGATTTTTATCCAGTTCTGCCAAAGCACGAATGGCATTTGCTGCGCGCTTTTGCATTTCAGGGTTTGAGCGCTGCACTGCATTTAATTCAATATGGCTTTCAAACTCGCCGGTATCAACTGATGATACTGCACCACCACCCATTCCAATCCGGTAGTTATCGCCACCTAACAACACGACTTTGTCTCCTACTTCAGGACGATCTTTCAGGCTGTCTACCTTTTTTCCAAAGCCAATACCGCCTGCCAGCATGATTACCTTATCAAAGCCAAATTTCTTCTTATCCTCCTGGTGTTCAAAGGTTAACACAGATCCACAAATCAATGGCTGACCGTATTTGTTTCCAAAATCACTGGCTCCGTTTGATGCTTTTATCAGCAGTTCTATTGGAGTTTGATAGAGCCAGTCACGCTCAGGAATAGCTTTTTCCCAATCTTTGGGTGACCACTTTTTCTCCAGTCTTGAATAGGGAGTCATGTAAACAGCTGTTCCTGCTAATGGAAGGCTGCCTTTACCACCTGCAAGCCGGTCCCGGATTTCGCCACCAGAACCAGTTGCTGCCCCGTTAAAAGGCTCTACAGTAGTTGGGAAATTATGAGTTTCAGCTTTCAGTGAAAGGACTGTTTTTATATCCTTTGTAATAAAATAATCAGGTTTATCTTGAGTTTCAGGAGCAAACTGTTCAATTTCAGGCCCTTCTACAAAAGCAACATTGTCTTTGTATGCTGAAACTATTTGGTTGGGATTGGTTTTGGAAGTTTTTCGAATCATTGAGAAAAGACTTTCATCCATTACCTTACCATCAATCACAAATTCGCCATTAAAAATTTTATGACGGCAATGCTCACTATTTACCTGAGAAAAGCCAAACACCTCGCTATCAGTAAGTTTCCTACCTAGTCGCTTACTTAAATCTTTAAGATACTTTACCTCTTCTTTACTCAAAGCAAGACCTTCTTTTTTATTGAATTCCTGAATGTCATCAATCTCAACGATTGGATCCGGAGTTTTATCGATTTTAAAAATGTTTTGATCCAGCTTTTTGTATTTTGCCTGAAGCATAGGATCAAACTTTCCTGCTAAATCTTTTTCTTCAAAAAACTCTTCGATGCGTTTTACTCCATCGATTCCCATGTTTTGGGTAATTTCAACGGCATTGGTACTCCAGGGGGTTATCATCTCCTTTCGAGGGCCTATAAAAACACCTTCAAGTGTTTCGCTGGTGATGATGTCGCCATCGAGCAGCCATGCCAGTTTTTCTTTTACTTCGTTGGAAGGTTTTGACTGAATATCTACAGCGTAGATTTTCCCAAGTTTGTTCTTTGAAAAAATAATCATAATGAGCCTGAAATGTTAGTTTATGAATCAGCTGCAAAAGTAAGAAGTTATTTAGTTTTTAGTGGTAAGTTCCTAGTTAAAAAGTTTGAATAGGGGAACAGGAATAACCTTCCAAAAGTAATGTTAGCTACAAAACTATTGAAAACTATAGCAATTATTAAAGTAATAATTATAGTAAGTAGCTCAATATTATCTAAAGTTTCTATATCTTACTTTTATTCCGTGTAACATTTAAATTTTTGAAATGAAAAAAACCTTTTTTACAAGTATTTACATTTTAGCAGCAACACTTATCCTTGCTCAAGAAAAAATTCCTCAAAAAGAACTTGGTTTTGTATTTAGTGACCTTAATAATTTTGGTTTAGCTTTTAAAATTGGAAATAATGTGGCAATGTGGCGTATTAACACGGTTGCTATAAATAATCACAACGATAACAGAAAGAATACTAAGCTTGAGGAGAATAACTCTCGTTTAGGTTTAACTCTTAAATTTGGTAGAGAGAACTATATTTCAATTGCAAAAAACATTGAATTTTGTTTAGGAGCAGATCTTATCTATTCATATTATGAAGATGAAACTGATAGAAAAACCCAAGATCAAATTAACAATTATTATAAAAGCGAAAAAACTCATTCGGGAGGTGCTAGCCTGATACTTGGTTTCAATTATATAGTTAAAGAAAAGCTCATACTTGGCATAGCTATTTTTCCTGGTTATCAACGATTCACAAGAGAAGAACTAGTAAGGGATTATAATAATAATGAATTAAAAACCACTCAAACAGGCTCAAATTTTGGTTTTTCAAGCACATCAGGACAGTTGTCAATTGCTGTAAGATTTTAGTTATCAAAGTTTGGAAAAACAATTAACCCATGCCTTTTTATGGTTACCTTCATGTAACAAAAAGGTATGTTTATTAAATTTTTGCATCACTATCGGTAATCTTACCAACTATTGACTACAATAGATTTCAAAGTTAGGATAAGATATTAATATTAAAAACCTTGTATTTCAAAAGGCAAACTAATGCAAAACATACAACTAACAGTGAGCAATAGAAGAACTATAGAAATAATATTAAAATAATTCGCAGATTGAATACTGCACAGCTTAAAACAACCCCTCAAAATTCCCCCTGAACAAATGGCGGAAAATATTAATTCCGTAGTATTGACGAACGTAGAAAAAAATTAAAGTAATCATAGAAACCAAAAAAATCATAAATATGGCAACGTTGGGCCCGAAGTTTTTTGCACCTTGTTTTACAATTTTGTTTGAAAATTTTGTTACCCAATCTTCAAGCGAATCAAAAAGTGGGTAAAAAATAATGACTATCACAGCCATTGCAGCAAGCGTAAAAGTTAATGGCTTGTAATCGTCTTTAAACGAAGTTAAAAAGTCACCGGCATAATCGCCTAACAAATTGGCAGTGAGAATAGTAATAATAAAAACAACAAATTTAATCAGTTTCTTATTCGTTTTCATATTTTTCAGGATTTTACAAGTTGAAAATAGCAATAAAAGCCGGAACTTGGAAGCCCAAAGCTAGAAGAAATTGTTTATTACTGACTGTTCTTTAGGTCTTCCTTGTCCCCAACCTCCAACTTTTCCTGCAAAAATCTGCGATTCCATTAAAAAAGATCTACGTTTGCACTAAATTTTACAAAAAATTGACATGTTTAAAACAGATTTAGAAAAAGTAAGTTATTGTTTTGGAGTAAATATTGCCCAAAACATGAAACAACAGGGAATGCACGAACTTGAACCGGATTTTTTAGCAAAAGGACTCATCGACTTTTTAGGTGAAAAGGATCTGGCAGTTCCAGCTGAAGAAATTAACGGAATCTTACAGGATTATTTTCAAAAACTTCAAGAGAAGCAGTTTGCTAAAAATATTGAAGAAGGCAAAGCTTTCCTTGAAGAAAATGCAAAAAGAGAAGAAGTTATTGTGCTTGAAAGTGGCCTACAGTACGAGGTTATTAACCAAGGTAATGGCGACAAACCAAAAGCAACAGATAAAGTTACTACTCACTATCACGGAACTTTGATTAATGGAAACGTTTTTGATAGTTCTGTGCAACGAGGAGAACCTGCAACCTTTCCTGTAAATGGTGTAATAAAAGGCTGGGTAGAAGCTTTGCAATTAATGCAGGTTGGAGCAAAATGGAAAATCTATGTTCCATCTGAACTTGCTTATGGTGCTAATCCACATCCAGGTGGGCCAATTGAACCTCATGCCACTTTGATTTTTGATATTGAATTGATTTCAATCAACTAATATATATGATGAACCAGTTTGTTTCTTTTTAGTAAAAACAAGCTGGTTTTATTATACTCTGTAATAGATCTGAATTAAAGCCCGTCCCTTTCTGGTGCTAATATGCTGAATATCAATCCGTTCAATATTAAGCCCTGTAAAATCCTCCAATTCTTTTTTGAGTAGATGACAATGTTCTGGTTTAATATGTTTAATGGAATGATAATCAATTGTTTTTGTTCTTTGTTGCTTTATTAAAAAATTTCCGTCAACAACAAATACAGCCAAGACTATCAGAACATTCAACGCAATTACATCAATAACAGATGTTTGCATTATAGAATTTATCATTCCAATGGTCATAACTACAAAAAGATAGGTCATGTCATTCATGGAAATTGATTCTGTTCGATAACGCATTAATGAGAAAGCTGCCAAAAGACCAAATGCACCACCAATTGAGCTTAACCCACCAATAGTAACCAACATGTAAGCCAGTAAAAACACAAGCAGGTTTAGTATAAAGTACGTAAAAAATGCATCTTTTCTTTTATGGGCGGTGTAGTAGACAAATCGCACCAATATTATCATTGTTATTGTATTAAGCAGTAATCTTGAAAAAAAGAATTCCGTAAATATTTGATTTTCACCCATATTAGCAAATATAATAATTAATTAAAACTCATACTTTGAGTTCTGTCTAAATTGATTTTCATCCAAATCAATTTGCGTTATTGTCCTTTTTCAAAGGTAAATTTAAATTTCCATTAAAGAAAAGCTTTGCTTGTCGGCTTTTTTTATTATATTTATTGTACTAATCACACCTTTGATAAATTATATAATTTTTAATAAATAGTAACACTAATTTAAATTAGGCGAGTATGGAAAAAGTAATCAAAGACGTTAGTTCAAAGTCACTTCATGGGTTTAGGGTTGTAGAAGATGGCAACCTGATAAAATCACTTAACAGGCAAGGAAAAATGTTTCACTTTATAGATTTAAGCTATAAGAAAAATGGAATATTCCTTCATGGATGGGTAGATTACAGAACCAATGAACAAATTAAAGAAGTTTTAGATGGGCATTTTATTGATATGTACAGAACTTCTGGCTGCAAAAAAATGCTTATTGATAACCGAAAAATGACCGGAAGCTTTTCGGGAATTAATGACTGGCTGGGAGAATACTTCATGCCCAAAATGATTAAAATGGGATTAACTGCTAATGCAGTGGTTTTACCATCTGACATTTTCTCGCAATTAGCTGTTGAAGATTGGGACGAAAAAGTAAGTGGTTTTGTTACCAGAAATTTTGGCAGTTTGGATGAAGCTGTTAATTGGTTAAAAACCTTATAAAAAAGTTTCACATCCAACAAAAAGCCCTGAATATCAGGGCTTTTTCTTTCCCAAAAAATCTGTTAAACCAAACAAACTAAATCAATCTTTTCCAAAACACTTCTATTACTGTTTCGTGATTATTTATCACAGTAGTTGGAGTGGTGATATAAAGTGTTTCTCCATTAATTTCGCAATACCTGATTTCATCCTCCTTTTCCCAATTGGGAATTAAACAAGCTTCTACCTCATGAATGATCTCACCAGGTTCTTTTTCGTAATATTTACCATAATAAGCCATAAATGAGTCGAATGCTTTTACTTTTTCACTATCAGAACCACCTGTTAAGGCAGCTGATGACATTTTCTCACGGCTTTTTTGACCAATTTGCGCATTCATATAGCCCAGCTTATCATACATTAAAATGCCATTTGGATTTTTTCCGTATAAATCGATCTTCTTGCCTTCCGCATCTTTATAAAAAATGGATTGGAGTTTCCATGTACCAACAATTTCTTCTTTTACTGATTTTTTATTCATGGTTTTTAGTTTAGAATTTTGTTTTTAATTGACCTGGTGGCTTGCACCAGTCTCTCTTAAAATTATCCTCTCTCCACAAACCTTCTCCAATATTTTTAATTATATTTAATTTCAGTCAATAAATGCATTCTGTTCATATCATCTAACTCAATGTTAATCAATCGGGTAAGCGCCTCCGATTCGTAGTATACGAAGTTATGACTACCAGGAACTTCAATCAGCTTAAATTCATTTATTGTTTCACTCTCCCACTTTTCAACATCATTCAGGCGCACTCGCACATCGTTTATTGCATGAAATGCAATGATATCAGAATCAAGCAGGTTCTTAGACTTATATTTGTAAGAATGAATTAGCTTCATATCATTCATTAACACCTGTATCATTTTTCTTACAGTAGGATCATCAAAATCATAGCGTTGAAACTTTGGCATCAAAGTATGTACATCCCTTTCACTGAGGTTATTATCAACAATATAGTTAACAAATTTATTGTCGTAATTTCTCAATCCAGGTGTACCTGAAACAATTAACTTTTGAGCGAATTTTCCATAAGAATGTTGTAATTCTCTTGCTATTTCAAATGCAAGCAGTCCTCCCATACTATGACCATAGATACTGAATGGTTTTTCAATTACTTCGTTCATTAATGGAACCAATTCCTCAAGTAAAGCATTCACATCTCTAAAGGCTGGTTCGTTGCTCCTGTCGTTCCTACCGGGTAACTGAACTATTATTATCTCAATGTCAGATTTTATTCTATTGTGCCATGTATCAAACACATGTTTGTTCCCGCCTGCATCGTGTATCAAAAATAGCTGGTGTTTTGCCTCCGGATTTGGCTTTGGCTTAGTAAACCAACGTTCTGCGGCACTTAACTTCTTATTAGTTTCATTCTCTATTGCAGGCGCTGGTTCTGAAACTCCAATAGAAGCGTTTAAAAAAACACTAAAATCTTTAATACCTGGATGATCTTTAAACTTTTGTACCGTAAATTTAAATTCAAAATCACTTTCAACCAAATTTTGAAGCATTACCATTGCTATAGAATCAATTCCAAGATTCTTAAAAGTCATTGAAGATTTTATTTTAGTAGCAGGAGCTTTAATAATTTTAGAAACCAGCTTAATCAGGTGCTCTTCAATAATCGCCAGGCGTTTTTCATTATCAGTCTCTGTATGAACACTTTCCAGCATCGAAAAATTAAACTTATCATCAACAACCTCTTTTTTGATTTTTGTATCGCTAATTCTTGCCTCCACTCCCTGCATTTCAAGAATAGGCTCAAAATTTTCATCATAAAGACACAAATCTGCTTTTACAGTGGTGCTGTTTTTTACCTCTGCTACATCATGCAGTATTAAACCAATACTGTATTTATTACCTGAGGCCTTTTCGTTAAAAAGCATAACTCGCTCTACACCAACAACAAAGGCCGACTTAATAGTTTCATTATCAATACGTGCAAACACCTTTGAAAATACAGGGTGAATACAAGCATCCAAAATTACCGGGTGCATTACAAATTTTTCTGTTGAAAACATCACCTCATCATTTAATTGCATGTAAGCAATTGCGTCATTATCATGATCGATCTGAACCTGCTTGATAATTCTAAAATTAGGTCCAAACTCTACACCCATGTTCATAAATGCATTGTAAACCAATGATTCTTCAATAGTTTCAGCAGCATAGCTGAATTTGTATTTGCGTTGTGGTTGAACATAATTATTTTTTCGCTCGAATTTTCCGTTACAGGTGGTTACCCAAATATTCTCAGTTTCATTAAATCTATAAAAACTGAAACTTTCAAGCACCTTTCCATTTGTGGAAATCTTGAGTTGTACTTGGGTGTTTTTCTCATCCTGAACCGCAATTGCATCAACAAACTGCATTGATTCAATTGAATATTTTTGATCCGGACACACTTGTTTGATTGCTGCAAAAAGCATTTCCATGTAAAACGAAGCAGGAAAAATCGGGTTATCATTTACCTTGTGCTCTTTTAACAATGGCAAATTCCAGGTTGAAACATTCGATTCCCAGTAATGATTCTCACTATCAGCAAGTTGTAATTTCCTTCCTAATAGCGGATGTTGTTTACCGTTAAGCGTTCCTTCAGCAGAAGTTAATGCCGAAAGGTCTTTGATTTCATAATTTTCTCGTTGGAAAGGATAATGAGGGAGCTTTGCAAAATTTTCTTTATCGAGTTTAAAAAATTCGCCTTTATCAATTGAGTAACCAAGCTCGAATAAATGAGCCAGATTCATCTTCATCTCAAATTGTTCAGGTTTCTCGCGCTGTAGAGAAGTTGCAATATTAACGCCCTCTTTCCCTGAGCTTTTAACGCATTCAAACATGGCAGTTTTAAGTACAGGATGCGGACTTACCTCAATAAACAAAGTATGCTCGTCCTCAATCAGTTTACTCACAATGGTCGAAAACCTTACAGTTCCTCTTAGGTTTTGTCCCCAGTAAGTAGCATCCAGCTCTTTTCCTTTTAGTAAAACACCTTTAACTGATGAGTAAATTGATAATTTAGAATTTTGAGGTTTCACATTAGCAACCCTGACTACTAATTCATCTTTAATTTTATCCATTTGCGGACTGTGGGATGCAACATCTACTTTTACTTGTCTGACAAAGATTTCTTTTTCTTCAAGCTCTTTAATCACCTCATCAACAGCCTCTTGTGTGCCGGCCACAACTGTTGAATCAGGGCTGTTTTCAACAGCAACAGATAATTTTCCATTGAATTTTTCAATCACTTTTTCTGCTTCAGCTCCACTTAAACCGGTTACTGCCATTGCCCCACCTTGTCCTCGCAATGTATTCATTAATAAACTACGGGTACAGATTACATTTGCAGCATCATCTAATGACAAGCTTCCTGAAATATATGCTGCGGC
This sequence comes from Bacteroidales bacterium, assembly GCA_050296515.1. Classification (GTDB taxonomy): domain Bacteria; phylum Bacteroidota; class Bacteroidia; order Bacteroidales; family NBLH01; genus NBLH01. Next base: position 30,056 of record JBNKRJ010000049.1, read on the forward strand.
AACTTCTCCCATGCTATGCCCGACAACAGAGTCGGGGGTAATTCCCCACGATTCCCATAATTTGGCCAAAGCCACTTGCATAGCAAACAAATAGGGCTGAATAACGTCTATTCGATCCAACTTGCTTGATTTTTTATCAGCAAAAATTTCATCGCGCAAAGACCAGTCAACATAATTTGAAAAGGCTCTATCACAATCAATTATAGTATTTTTAAAAACAGGTTCTTTCGCATAAAGCTCTTTTCCCATGCCAAACCATTGTGAGCCCTGTCCGGGAAATACAAAGACTATTTTTGCATCGGATTGATGCTCTACCGGGCCAATATCCTCAGCACCATTCTCCTTATACTCCATTAGCTGGTAAAGCAAATCTTTTTTATTTTCTGAAACAAAAGCTTTTCTGTATTCGAAACTAGGCTTTAATAAAGCAGTTCCGGCACAAATTTGAGCCAACTCTTTCTTTGTATCCTTCGTATTTTTTAATAAATTATAATATTTTGTAACATAGTCTTTCAAAGCTTCTTCGGAACGTGCCGATAATGGAAGAATAAAATGATCATTGAAATCAACTGTTTTTTCAATTTCCTCATTTTTTATTGGTTTAAATTCCTCAATAACAACATGTACGTTGGTCCCCCCCCATCCAAATGAACTGACGCCCGCAACGCGATTCATTTTTTCATGAACCTTCCACTCCGTGTTTTCTGTAGGGATTTCAATTTTCAACCTTTTAAAGTCAATGAGTGGATTCGGGGCATTAAAATTCAGGTTTTTAGGGATTATTCCCTTTTCAATGACCATTATTGTTTTAAGAATTCCTGCAATGCCAGCAGCACCTTCTGTGTGACCAAAATTTGTTTTTACGGAACCTATGTATAATTTATCACCATTAATTCTTTTGTTGGAGAAAAACTGGCCAAGAGCATTTGCTTCAACCGGATCGCCAACTTTGGTACCTGTTCCATGAGTTTCGATGTATTGAACATGTTTTGGATCAATATCAGCATTTTTGTAGGCTCGCTTCAAAACATCTATTTGCCCGGGTGTACTTGTTGCAGGCATGGTATCGTTTACACCATTATTATTGATAGCACCACCAAGAATAACTGCATGTATCTTATCACCATCACGTAAAGCATCTGGTAAACGCTTCAACATAATCAGCCCGGCTCCTTCAGCCCGGACAAAGCCATCGGCATCGGCACTAAAGCTGTTACATTGCCCTTTGCTGGATAAACCACCAAATTTTGCCAAATAGATATAATGATCCTGATTCAGGATGTGATTGATACCTCCAGTAATACAGGTATTTGCAGAACCATCGCGCAAAGCTTGAACGGCAAGCATTAATGCAACCATTGAGGAAGAACATCCTGTATCTACCACAAAACTCGGGCCTGTTAATCCCATAAAATAGGATACTCGGTTTGCAATGATATTTGGTGACAGACCTGTCGCCGAGAAACTATTTATTTCTGCATTTCTTTGCTTCCTGAGATTTTCGAAATCTGTCCAGATGTTGCCAATAAAAACACCGGTATTTGAACCATAAACTTTATTATAAGAGATTGAAGAATTTTCAACCAGCTCCCAGGCAAGCTCAAGCATTAACTTTTGAGACGGACTCATCTCAATGGCCTCTTTTGGAGAAATGTTAAAGAAAAAAGGATCCATTTTATGGATATCCTTTAAAAATGCGCCATGTTTTTGATTTGTTTTTCCTTTCGCTTCTTTCGAAGTTGAATAAAACTCATCGTTATTCCAGCGATCAGCAGGAATTTCGGCAACTACATTTTTACCTTCAATGATGGTATTCCAAAATTCTTCGGGATTATTTGCGCCGGGAAATCGGCAAGACATGCCGACTACAGCAATTTTTTCGTTGTTGTTTGGTTTCATAATTTTATTAAAAAAGAATTATAATTAATCTGTTCTTAAACTGTTAACCCTAATTCTGGTTAATAAACTTTGATTTCTTTAGTGAGATTTAGAAGTTCTATTTTTTACCTCTAGGTCTTTTTAGCGGTATACGAAAACAATACGAAAATGTTTCATGAATGAAAAATCAGAAATACCAAAAACCAACAATCACAACACCTTCATTATCAATAGTTAATAAATTAAAAAAAGTATAATTACACTTAGTTTCTAGTATTATTACATCTTTAACAAAGTAATCAACAACAGATTAAAACACTTATAATGAGAATGTTTATCAATTGTTTTTTATTTATTAGATTTCCTTAAATCGGAAGGCAGGGTAGATATAGCAATTTCATCGAGAATTAGACCAAAACAACAAAAACTGTTTTGGAGTTATTTAAGTTTTCTGAAGCATACAAGTAAAAATATTTGTAAATTAGTAAGAAATCTAATTAAAATCCTAAAAAATGAAACGTTTTATAAAATATGTAATTATAGCCATATTCTTAGTTGGTTGCGGAAATCAGGAAAGCTCAGAAACGGTTGAAAACGATTCGTCAAATGTTGAAATTGAAAATAAGAATACCATCGATACTGAAGATGTTTCGCAAAATGCAAATGTTGAAAATATAGAGGAGTCTACTGAAACGCCGGATAAAAAAAGTGAATTTTTAATTACAAACGAAGGTATTGCTGGATTAAAGCTTGGCATGACCCTGGACGAGGTGAAATCCGAGCTTGCAAACCTAACATGCGAAAAAGTAATTTCAGAAATCGATGAAATGGAGTTTTTCCGATTAAAAAAAGGAGAGGATAATATCTGCCAGTTTGAATTGGATCAAGGTCAAAGTGTAATGCATATTTCAGTTGGTAGTAACTACAAAACGGATGAAGGAATTGGTAAGTTCTCCACTGTAGCTGAGGTAAAAAAGAAATATACAGTACTTCCATATAAAATTGTTGAAGGAGCCGAGGGGTTTCCTTTTATTTGCCTGACGTTAAAAGAAATGCCCAACATTCAAATGTGGCTAAATTTTCAAGTTCCGGAAGATTATTATACTCATGAGCAAAAAATTCTAGCCAGTGTTCCTGATGATTCAAAAATCACGGATATTTATATTGAGAGATCAGGGGAATAAACAATATAATTTAACTTTTTCGGCACTACTTCGGGTATTAATCCATCATTCATTGAACGAAAAATCCATTCCGATTAGGCACTTGTCAGGTGTTTTCACCTGGCAAATTGGGGCAAACACAACCAGCCTGAAACAATTTATTCGATCACCTTTCCCTTCTTATCAATTTTAATCCAGTTTTCACTTGTCCAAATCTCATGTTCACCATCCTTTTCAATTTTACAATTGTTACTTACAGACGCTTTTCCATTGGCAAAAGGCCAGGCACAATCGTATTGCGGTTCAATTACAATTTCACCCTGCTCATTGGCATATCCAATTTTTCCGTTTCTTACAATGCGGATTAATCCTTCCGAAAAGTAGTCGGGTCCGTTATCGTATTTAAAAACCTCAAAAAGAATATTTTCGCTCTTATCTATAGCAATGAACCTGGAATTTTCATCAACCACTACACCAAAAGTTTTTATGGTATCAGTAAAGCACATCTTGTATTTTCCAAAGGGAATAATTGTATCACCATTTTGATTCAGGTAACCTTGTCTGAAGTCTGCGTCTACGGTTAAAATTAAGTATTTTTTTTGTTGATTGCACGCCAGAAGCATTGTCAGAACTAAAAAAAATAAGAGTTTTTTGTACATTTTTTTATAGTTTAGAGTGAATTTTTATTTATGAAAAATCAATTTTGAAAAGGTACTAAATTGTTTTAGTATTCTAATTTAAAACCAATTAAATTTTCCTTTATGAAACTCCTTTTGCTCTTTTGTTTCTTTTCCTTTTCGCTTTTTTCTAATTTATTCAGTCAAAATGATTGGGAAAATCCACAGGTTTTTCAAAAAAACCGAGAGAATGCCCGGGCAACTTTCCATGCCTATCCGACAATTGAAAAAGCCCTTGAAAACAACATTCAATCAGCTAATTACATAAAATGTTTAAATGGAAAATGGAAGTTCAACTATGTTAGTAAAGTAGCCAACAGGCCTTTGGATTTTTACAAAACGGATTATGATAATTCGAAATGGGACGAAATTCCAGTTCCAGGTAATTGGGAATTATATGGTTATGGATATCCACATTATGTAAATTCCAACTATCCATTTAAAAGAAATCAACCTTTTGTAGATCCAAATTACAGTCCTGTAGGTTCGTATGTTACTTATTTTCAAATCCCTGACAATTGGAAAGAACGTGAAGTCTACATACAGTTTGGATCAGTAAAATCAGGTTATTATTTGTGGATAAATGGTCAGCAAGTGGGATACAATCAAGGCTCTAAGCTACCTGCAGAGTTTAATATCACTTCTTATTTGGTAAAAGGTAAAAACAAACTGGCAATCCAGGTTTTCCAGTTTACCGATGGTAGTTATTTAGAGGATCAGGATTTCTGGAGACTATCTGGTATTCAGCGTGATGTGTATTTATTTGCAAAGCCCAAAGTGCATATTCGGGACTTTTTTGTAAAAGCTTCGCTTGATAAGATAAATTATGTTCAGGGAGATTTAAGCTTAAGTGTTGAGTTAAAAAATGCATCCAAAAAAAATATCAAAAACTATTTTTTAAAATGTAAGTTATTTGATGATATTGATAGTTTAATTTATAGGTGGGAGAGCGATGGATTAAGCATAAAGAAAGATGATGCTAATTATAAATGGGGTTTTCAAACTTCGTTAAATACAGTAAAAAAATGGTCTGCCGAAGAACCTAATTTGTATAAACTTTTAATTGCTTTATATGATAATAGAGGAAACCTTGTGGAAGCGACCTCAACCAACATTGGTTTCAGAACTTCGGAAATAAAAAACGGTCAATTACTTGTTAATGGCCAACCTGTTCTACTGAAAGGTGTAAACCGACACGAACACGATGAATTTTACGGGCATGTTTTAAATGAGGAATCCATGCTGAAAGACATTCGAATGATGAAATTGTTTAACATCAATGCAGTGCGAACAAGCCATTATCCAAACGACCCTAAATGGTATGAGTTGTGCGATAAATATGGAATTTATGTTTATTGCGAAGCCAATGTTGAATCACATGGTTATGGTTACGATCCAAAAAGCACTTTAGCCAATAAACCTGAGTGGAAAGCGGCTCATTTAGAGCGCAATATAAATATGGTTGAATGGCATAAAAATCATCCCTCCATCATAGTTTGGAGCATGGGAAATGAGGCCGGAACCGGAATAAATATGATTGCAGCCTATCATGCAATTCATAATATTGATAATACCCGACCAGTACACTACGAAAGAGCAGAAAAGGATACAGAGCTAAAGGAACGACATACTGATATCATCGGAGATATGTATCGGGGAATTGAAAGTATAAAAAACCGCTGGATAGGAACTGATCCTGACCGTCCTTTTATCTGGTGCGAATATTCTCATGCAATGGGCAACAGCAACGGAAATTTTCAGGAATATTGGGATTTAGTGGAATCAAATCGTCAAATTCAGGGTGGCTTTATTTGGGATTGGGTAGATCAAGGTCTTGCTCAATTCAAAGATGGAAAAAAATATTGGGCATATGGTGGTCATTTTGAACCCAAAGGGGTTTACCACGATTATAATTTCTGCATGAATGGAGTAGTAAATCCAGATAGAACACCTCATCCCGGACTTTATGAAGTAAAAAAAGTTTATCAGAATATTGGATTTAAAACCTCAGACATCGAAAATGGTAAAATCACCATCCAAAATAAACGTTTTTTTAAAGATTTATCGGATTGCTTTTTTAGATGGGATTTAATTGAAGACGGGAAAGTAGTTAAAAGTGGAAATCTTGGAGAAGTAAATATTAATCCTCAAACAGAAAAAGAATTTACCATTGATTTTGGGAAAACAGAGGATAGCCATGAGTATTTTCTAAATATTTATGCAGTAAACAAGCATAAAACAGAATTGATTCCATTCGGGCATATAATTGCAAATGAGCAAATTAAAATCACCGAATCCAATTTCTCAAAACCAATTGCTAAGGTGTTCAGTAGTATTGTTTCCAGGGAAACAAATGAGGATATTCAACTTGTTGGAGAAAATTTTGAAATTAGATTTGATAAGAAATCCGGAGCTTTAAGCTATTATGCTCTAAATGGTTACGAGGTAATTAAACAACCTTTGGTTCCTGATTTTTGGCGTGCACCTACCGACAATGATTTTGGAAACGAAATGCCAAAGCGCTGTAAGGTTTGGAAAGAGGCTGTTCAAAATTCCGTTTTAAAATCAATGAAGACAAACCAAGTTTCTGAAAACGAGGTCAATATAAGCACTTCTTATACCTTGTCAACAGTGGATGGAACCATACAGATTTTTTATGAAATTTATGGGAATGGGCAAATTGATGTGAATTATAATTTTGAGACAAATAAAAAAGATCTTCCGGAAGTTCCCCGTATTGGGTTAGTGATGCAATTGCCAAAAGAACTTGATAATCTTGACTATTATGGACGCGGTCCAATAGAGAATTATTGCGACAGAAATACGGCTTCATTTGTTGGCTTGTATAAATCTAAAGTTGCGGACCAGTATTTTGCTTACAGTCGTCCTCAGGAAAATGGACATAAATCAGAAGTTCATTGGTTAAGTTTAACCAATCATTCCGGCTTAGGATTAAAGTTTATTGCAAATAATGAAACATTTGAGTTTAACGCATTGCACCATATTACTTCAGATTTTGACCCTGGAGAAGAAAAGTTGCTTAGGACACCTCTTGACGTAAAAACCAGGGATTTTGTTGAATTGCACATAGATCATAAAATGATGGGAGTTGGCGGGGATAATAGCTGGGGAGCAAAACCACATAAATCATACATTTTTTATGCAGACCAAAAATATTCTTTTAGCTTTAGCATTCTTCCTTTGAAATAATTGTATTATTAAAACCTTGAAATATGAAAACCCTCAAATCACTGCAAATTTCTCTTTTTTTGTCCTTTTGCTGTTTTTATATACAAATGCTTTGGGACAGAAAAGCCCAATACTTTCAGGCATAGAACGTATGAAAATGTTTGAAAAACATATTGATGGGATTGAAAAATACACAAACCATCGCAAGGCTTGTGGCTGCTCCTTCTAACTCAGAGGTGGTTTATGTTGCCGCTAACAATGATACTATTTATGGAAGGTTGGCCAAATTGGTAATTTCAGTTGGGATGATTCAGACATGCTTTTGCCCGGGCAATTACCTGGTAATGAGGCTATAAGAGAGCATTGGGTTTCGCCAACTTTACTTTCAACACACAATCCGGACATTGTTTATCATTGCATGCAAAAAGTAATGATGTCGAGAGACCAGGGACAAACCTGGGAAGATATTTCAGGGAATGTTCCTGTGACCCTGGTAAATGTTATCAGGGAAGATCCTAAAGATGAAAACATTTTGTATGAGGGAACTGATGCTGGTGTTTATATTTCAAAAGATAAGGGAAAACTTACCAGGTGCCTGGTGATTTGCAATTTACCTATATACTTGATTTACAAATTCTTCCAAGAGATAATATGATTATTATAGCAACACATGGCAGGAGAATTTGGGTATTGGATGCAGATGAAATTAATATTATACTAAGCCAGTTTGAAATATCGTAAATTGAAATTTTAAAATGGCTTTGTATATGCCAATCGACTTGCAGTTTTGGTTTGCAAGCTTGTGAAGCAAACCAATTACTAACAGCGGTTCGGTATAATAAAGATACAGAACAAGAATAAACCTTTGTTGATGTCTTTCGGGGAGCTTTTTTTACCTCTCACCCTTTGGAAAGCTCTCCAAATAAACAACACAGAAAAATTTATGCGAAACGGTTAATATTTTTGGCCAAACATTGGGCTATATGGTAAATGTTTTATATTTTGCACGCCTTAATATATATAAGGAATCATGTAAAAAGTACAACAAAATTAAATTTACCTATGAAGAAAAACTTTGCAATTTTAATGATTTTTATTTCAACAGCTTTTGTTTTCCAGTCGTGCAAAAAAGATTCAGACGTTGCAGATTTAACAGAAACTAAAGTTGAATTTACTTTCAATACGACAGGGCTTAAGTCGTCAATGAATGAAAATCTCACTCATGTTGTTATAACAGTTGAAGATGAGAAAGGAAACGTTGTAAAAGACAATGAAAAAATTGAAATTTACAATATGAATGGTAATTATATTAGCAAACCAATAAGTTTGCTAACAGGCAACTACAAATTAACAGGGTTTTTCGTACTAAATTCAGCAAATAACGTTATGTATGCGGCTCCAATTGAAGGGTCCGACAAAGCGTATTTAGTTAACGAACCTTTACCAATTGAGTTTACCACTGTTAAAGACGTTGTTACAAAAGTTAATCCTGAGGTTTTAAGTACCTCTGAAAGTCATCCACAAGACTTTGGCTATGCAAGCTTTGGATTTAACATTGCTGAAACATTTGACTTTTTAGTTGGTGCATTTGTTTATAACGAAACAAGTGCAAATTTTGAATTAACTACTGCGCAAATACAAGTTTATAGTGATGAAACTTTAATTTATTCAGGTGATTTACAAGCTAATACCGATATCACACCAGACAACTATGATCCACTTGGGATAACTAACAAAATTACTTTACCCGAAACTTACAACAGTTTTACTGTTAAAGTTTCTAAAAGTGGATACATAAGTTATAATGCAACATTCACAAAAGATGAATTAAAACTCTATTATAGAAATGAAGACAATGGGCCTTTGATTGTGATTTTAGACAGCATCACCGGGCTATTGGCTTATTATCCTTTTGATGGAAATTATTACGACATAAGCGGCAACGACTATCATGGTTCAAATTATGGTTCAATGTTTGACATTGATCGATTAGGTGCAACAAATTCTTCTGTGAAGTTTGACGGGATTGACGATTACATACTTTTGCCAACGGATTTTGACATACCTGAAAAAAGTATTAGTCTATGGTTTTATTCTTCAACCTTTCCAGTTTTCAATTATGATATTGACCCAGCAAACTCATGGAATTCAATTATTACAGCTGACCATTCAGAAATAATTAATGGACTTATTTATTTAAATGTATCGAATTTTGAAGGGAACAATATTGTTTGGTTTAGTCAATTTTGGGGCCATGAAGTTAATCCATCAATCCTTTCATATAAAATAACTCCCGACACATGGTATCATGTTGCAATTACAATGAATTCAGAGGAGATCAAGTTTTACATAAATGGGAATTTAGTTGGTACTCATGCTTCCTGGTTCGGTCATTCAGGAAATGGTTATCAAAACTTATTAGTTGGAACTACCAGAATACCAAATGGCAGATACCTTGATGGTGGGGTAGATGATTTGAGGATTTATAATCGTGTTTTGACAAGCGAAGAAATCAAATCTTTATCAATGTAACTTTAAGTCCGGTGTTTGATTAGTTTTTTTTAAGCTTTTCATAAAATAAATAAATAACCCTGTAATAAAATTTAACAGGGTTATTTATCAATTAGGACGTCCCCAATCAATACCATACTGAAATTTAAACACTTACAACAATTATATTTTCAAGACATTTAATTTTTCATTCTTTCCTGGGAACATTTTCACATCTTTGCGTCTTCTAAATAAAAGCTGCTTTTTAAGTCGATATTTTTGGTGGTTGAATTTGATCAAATAATTAAAGGTTGCAGACAATACAATAAGTTTGCACAAAAGATGCTTTACGAACTGTTTGCACCGCAAATGCATGGTTTGTGTTTTCGTTATCTGGGTAATGAAGAAATCACAAAAGACATTGTGCAAGAAGGCTTTATTAAGGTTTTTTCAAACATCAAAAAGTTTAAGGGAAAGGGCTCTTTTGAAGGATGGATGAAGCGAATTTTTGTCAACACCGCTATTTCTTATATTCGCAAAAACAACAAAAACCATAAACACTATAGTTTTGATGAAGTAAATGAAGCTAATTTTAATGGCTTGAATGGACAAAGTGTAAACGATTCAGAAATTTTTAACGAACCTGATGAAGAGTCGGCATTGGAAGATTTGACAGAGGAAGAATTGTTAAGCGCACTAAAAAAAGTTCCTGAAACTTTTAGAATTGTATTTAACTTATATTGCATTGAAAACATTAAACACGATGAGATAGCAAAAATGTTAAAAATTAGTGTGGCCACATCGCGCACTCGTTTATCAAGAGCGAGAGGATATTTACAAAAAGAATTGTATGCAATGTGCCATGCAAAATTAAAGCAATAGCTTTATGGATAATGAGATGAACAACATAGATAAATTGTACGCAAAAAAGTTCAGTAAGTTTGAATCACAAATTTCTGCTGAAGATTGGACTAAATTGAGTACAAAACTGAGTAAAACTAATTTTTTAAAGTTTAGTTTTACCACTTTTAACGCTTATTTTCTATCTGCCATTGTTACATTTGCTGCTGCAGCCACTTATTTTGGAGTCACAAACATTAATCTTTCCAATAAAAATAAAAAATTAGAGGAAAAAATAGAAATTCTTCAAGAAAAGCAAATTAAGAATGACATTGAACCATTGTTAATTGATACATTTGATATTGAAGGACCACAACATGAGGAACAATTTGAAGTTGATAATGATAATATAATTGCAACTAAGCCTATTGAAACAACCACTGCAAATAAAGAATTTTTAGAAAAGCAACAAGAAAAAGACTCCATCAACACAAAAATTGACACAACTTCAATATTAGAACCAGATACTCAATCAATACCTCAAAAGAAAATTATAAGGGTAAAAAAAATGGTGTACGTAAAACAAAATAAAGTGATTGTTAAAGACACCGTAACAGTTAAAAAGAAAGAATAATTTCACAAAAACAATAATTATACTCTGTAAACGTATTAGAATTTCTAAATTTGCCGTTTCAAAATTAAAACGAGCCTAGCTTATGAATTCTAATAGGATTTGTATTTCTTTAATTCTTTTATTTTTCTCATCTTCAGTATTTTCACAAGTAGATTCGATTAGAAGGGATTCTATTGAAGAAATAATTATTTACGAATACGATACTGTTTATATTCAGCCAGATACAATTAGGATTACCGACACTATTTTTGATATTGTAAAAGCAGATTCTGTAAAAATAACCAAACCTAACAGAACAAGAAGAAACAGGCAACGGAGCAGAGATTATACAATGAAAGGTTTTCTTCCTCGATCACTCGGGTTGTCATTTTTGCCATTTGTTTATATAAATCCACAATCACTATCGGATTCGCTTAAAAATGAGCAAGTTTTCAACCTCGCTTATCATTTTCAGCTTAATTACTACACAGATAACTTCCTGACATCCTATGGCCTGGCGTATTCATCATATCATGAGCGATTTAGTGGGCAGTATGATAGCTTTACATCAAATATTGATACAATTTTATCAACTTCATACGATTCAATTAGGGTTACAAATAACTACCAACTTGATTATTATTACAACTACCTTAGCTTGGACTTAATACTTGGCAAAAAGTTCATCATAACTGATAAATTCAATATAAACTTAACAGTTGGTGCTTCGGCTGGTTTATTAATGGGATATAAACAGGGGAATACGGTAGTTGCAGATTCCATGGTAAGGAAATACAACCTTTCTCTCATTTTTTCACTACAACTCACATATAAAATAAGTAAGAAATTTGAATTTAAACTCTCTCCTTTTTATCAGCATGCAATTTTTAATGAAGAAAAAAATCCTTACTCTTTCAAGCAGAGAGTGGGCATTGAGATTGGTTTCAATTATGTGCTATAAAAAAATTCTGGGAACGTTTTTTTGTTTCTGCGTCTTGTAAATAAATGACCCAAATTAAGGCTATTCATTATTGATATCAATTCTTTAAACTCAAAGTTAAAACAAATTATGAAAAAAATCTTAACTGGCCTATTTGCCTTTGTATTAGCCTCATTATTGTTTTCTTCATGTGAAAAAGATGACAATTTATCTAAAACAACAGAAACAAATGTAAAATTTGCATTCTCCGTCAATGGATTAAAAGGTATTGCATCTGAAGGTCTTACAAATGTTGTAATCACCATTGAAGACATGCAGGGAAACATTGTGAAAGACAATGAACAGATTGAAATTTACAACATGAACGAGAACTACATTAGTAAACCTGTTAGTTTGCTTACTGGAAATTACAAGCTAACCGGATTTTTAGTCTTAAATTCGGCAAATAATGTAGTATATGCAGCCCCTATTGATAGCTCAGACAAAGCCTACCTTGTTCAAGATCCGTTACCAATTGAATTTGATGCAACAATGGATGTTGTAACAAAAGTTAACTTAGAGGTACTAAGTACTGCAGAAAGTTATCCTGATGATTTTGGTTATGCTAGTTTTGGCTTTAATATCGCGGATACATTTGACTTTTTAGTTGGAGCATTTAAATACAACGACTCCATTGAAAATTTTGAATTAACAACTGGAGATATAACCGTTTATAGTGGTGAAACACTGGTCTATTCAGGTGAATTACAAGCAAATACTGATTTTACTTCGAATAATTACGATCCACTGGGGATCACAAACAAAATTACTCTTCCTGAAACTTATGATAATTTTACAATCAATATATCTAAAAGTGGATATCTAACTTATAGTAAAACGTTTACAAAAGAAGAATTAAGATTGTATTGCAGGAATGAAGACAATGGCCCTTTAGTTATAATATTGGAAAAGATAGAAATACCAGGTCTAATAGCATATTATCCCTTTAATAATGATTACAACGATAAAAGTGGAAATAACTATCATGGCGAAAATCACGGTTCTATATTTGGCATTGATAGAAATGGAACTGATAATTCAGCGTTAGAGTTTGATGGCATAGATGACTATGTGATTTTGCCATCAGACTTTGATTTGAAAGAGAAGAGTATCAGTTTTTGGTTTTATTCATCAGTTTTCCCAACATTCGATTATGTTAATGATCCAATAAACTCATGGGATCCGGTTATTACCATTGACCATTCCAGTATTTTGAATGGAATTGTACATTTTAATGTAACTAATTCAGAAGGAATAAATCTGGTTTGGTTTACACAACTTTGGGATTATCAACAAGATCTTCATGAAATTTCGATGCCAATTAGTTCAAATTTGTGGTATCACGCTGTCATCACAATGTCTTCAAACGAAGTGAAATTTTACATAAATGGAGTGTTAGCTGGTAATCATGTTGCCTGGTTTGGCCATTCTGTTAATGGGAATTCAAACTTAATGATTGGAACTGACAGAAATATTAATGGAAGGTTTCTTGATGGAGGAGTTGATGAATTAAGAATATTCAATCGAGTACTGAATGAAACAGAGATTCAACTTCTTTTCGAAAACTTTTAGTTATGTAACTTGACCCCATGAACATTCTCAACTATTAATTTAACAAAAACACTCAGCCAAATTTTAAGACAGGAGGCTGAGTGCTATAACTTGTGCAGACATCAAAGTCTGTACAAAATTAATTTTATTTTTTAAAACTTTTTAAATTAAATTTTGTATGAAGAAAATTTTTTTAATGTTAGTAGCAAGCTTTGTGCTATTTTCATGTCAGAAAGAAGAAGTTATTAAACCAGATTTGACTGAAAACACTTCGGAAGAGAACGCTGAAAATTCAAATCTTAAAATGTTGAATGAAGGTGGTGTTATCTTAGCCGTAACAACAACTGGAGATTTGCGATGGTATAAGCATAGCGGATATCAAACAGGTTCAACATCATGGGCTAATAATGGTGGTGGAGTCAGCATTGGTTCAGGTTGGAATATGTATGCAAAGGTTTTCTCTGCCGGTGATGGGATAATCTATGGAATCGGAAATGATGGCTCCTTAAATTGGTACAAGAAAACAAACATTCAATCTTCTGATAAAGTTTGGGAGAATGGAGGAGCTGCCAAAAAAGTTGGTCAAGGTTGGCAGAACTTTGTGAAAGTCTTTTCTGGAGGTAATGGAGTTATTTATGCAATAAAAAGTGATGGAAGTCTATATTGGTATAAACACTTAGGATACTCAAATGGCGCTTGGAGTTGGGCCAACGGTGGAGTTGGAAAAAAAATTGGTTCTGGCTGGAATATGTATTCGAAAGTATTCTCTGGCGGCAATGGTATAATTTATGGAGTTGCCAGTGATAGTTCTTTAAACTGGTATAACCATTTGGGATATTCAACAGGTAGCACATCGTGGGCAAATAATGGAGGACGAAAAGTTGTTGGTACTCATGGGTGGAGTGCATACAACGATCTCTTTTCTGTTGGAAGTGGTGTTATTTATGGCAAAACAAATAACGGATCACTTATATGGTACAAACATTATGGCTACACTAATGGAAGTTATTCATGGGCCAATAGTGGTTCTGGAAAAACTGTAGGAACAGGTTGGTATAGCTCATTTATATCCTATTGTTTATAGTTAAATAGTACCCTATACATTCGTATTTTTTAAGAAAATCACCTTCCCCATGCATATTGAGCATGGGGATTTTTTTCTAACATTAAGCTTAACAACTATGTAATAGTTTATACCATGTGCAAATTGATTTTCTTCATTTTGGATTAGGGGTAACAAGTGCAAAAAATATTTCATAATGTATTCATATCATTAGTTGGAATGTTGCACACAATGGCAAAACTTTATCTGACGAAGACATAATTCCATTTACGCCTCAATTAAAAAAAACGAACTGATGCGAATTTTTGCAGGTTATTTTTTTTGATATTTATTTTTATGTGAAGATTCTTTATTTTTGCGAACTTAAATGTAAATTATAGTATTTTTTGTTTGATGTATTTCCAGTTTGTCTACCATTGGTTACGAAGAGTTGGTTTGTTTTATTGCATCTTTAGCACTTTACTTACCTCATGTGTAAAAGAATCTCATCTTGAAGTTATGTCAGATTCT
>JBNKRJ010000050.1:0-53430 GCA_050296515.1 Bacteroidales bacterium
TCAAAAGTCTAATTCAATGCAATTTCACTTTCATTTTAACAACAAAAGAGCGTATTTCAACAAGATTGAAAGCAGATTGATTGGATTGATGCAAGATTGAAAGAAAAATTTATGGCAAAACTAGTTTTGATACAGCCCCAACAGCCTTGACATGACACTAATGTGACATTTTACTTAAATTAACAATAGCAAATAGAATCGTTTAAATTACGTGATACTTTTGTGAATTTTCAGAACTAATTTTGATTTTGAGGGATTGAATCGCGCAAATCCTAAATTTAATTGTTCTAAAAATAATCAAAATAATATGAGAGAATTAGTTTTTATAATTGCAGTTGTGTTTGGTGTTGCAGCGTGCAATGCCAACGAAAATCCAAACGAAAAAGAGATGGAAAAGGGAAAAACTGAAATAGCCATATTTGGTGCTGGATGCTTCTGGTGTGTTGAAGCTGTTTTTGAAGATATAAAAGGTGTGTATAAAGTAGAATCAGGGTACACAGGAGGAAAGGTGAAAAACCCTACATATAAAGAAGTTTGTACTGGCATGACCGGACACGCTGAGGTTGCAAAAATCACTTACAATCCTGATGAAGTATCATTTGAGTTCTTGCTTTCAGTATTTTTTAAAACTCATGATCCAACAGCCTTAAATTATCAGGGCAATGATCATGGAACTCAATATCGCTCTGCTATTTTTTACACCAGCGAAGCTCAAAAAATGGCAGCTGAGAAAATTATCAAAGAATTAAACGAAGAAAAAGCCTATCCGAAGCCAATTGTGACTGAAGTAACTAAGTTTGATGTGTTTTATCCAGCTGAGGATTACCACCAAAACTATTATAAAAATAATCCTAACCAGGGCTATTGCCAGTATGTAATACAGCCCAAGGTCGAAAAGTTCAGAAAAGTGTTTAAGGAATACCTGAAAAATTAAATCCTAAGCGTTTTTCAGTTTTCTTTTCGGACAAAAGAGTTTGAAGGGCTTTTTCAAAGTCCTTTTTCTCTATTTTAATAGTATCAAAGTTCTGTTCAATGTCTTTTTTTACCAACTGTTTGATATTGGTAGTTCTTCTCAAGGCATTATAAGCCGCTTCGTTAACTACAAATGCGATTTCGGCTCCCGATAAACCGAGTAGTTTTTCACTAAACTCCTGAATATTAAATGATTTGCCAATTGGCATCCTTTTGGTTTTTATTTCTAAAATGATTCTGCAACCCTCTAGATTGGGGTTAGGAACAGCAATTTTGTAATCAAATCTTCCTGAACGCAGAATAGCCGGATCTAATAATTCGATCCTGTTTGTGGAGGCCAAAATGACTACTCCTTTATTTTCTTTTACTCCATCAAATAAGGTCAGCAACTGGTTGACAATTTGAGCTGCATTTCTTCCACTTTCTGAACCGGATCTTTTACTGGCAATGGCATCTAATTCGTCAAAGAAAATGACAGAGGGCTGATACTTATTAGCTTCTTCAAATAAATCTCTCAGATTTTTCTCTGATTCACCAACCCATTTACTTAGGATTTCGGGACCGTTTACTAAGATGAAATGAGCCTTAATTTCATTTGCTATAGCTTTGGCTATCATTGTTTTACCTGTTCCGGGAGGACCATGCAAAATAATCCCTTTATGTGGTTGAATTCCAAGATGTTTGAATAATTCGGGCTGTGTCAAGGGGAGTTCAATTACTTCTCTGATTTTTGTGATAATTTCATCAATTCCACCAATATCATCAAACTTTACATCAGGAATAAATCGTCTTGGTTTTCTTTCATTTTCAATTTCTTTTTCTGCTTTTGATAGCAGACCAAGCTTACCTGGTAATCCCTTTTTTTGTTCGTCTTCGAGTTCATGTTCCAATGGAATAATTCCTATTGGTTTTTCCACTATTTCTCCGTTTTCAAAGTCTCTGATCGATTCCACTTCCCAGGAAGGATTTGAATATAAATCAATAGCTTTGGGAAGGTTGTCGGCTTTGTCTAAAACTTTCACCAAAGAAAAGAATGGGCACAGTTGCAAGTTTTTTTCAATAATTTCTGTCCAAAGTATAGCTTTAATCCTTTGTTTATCAATTACCCAGGTATCAATATCTTCAAACTCCCCAAACTTATACCAGTATTCTTCACCATTGTAAATATCAAGTTCCTGCATCAGGTGTAGTTTTACTTTTTGCAGGTGCTTACATGACCATCCTTCCAAGTGTTCAGTGTATTGACAGTATTCCTTATTATGAGTAAAGCCTTGTGCACAACTCAAAACCAATTTTAGGTTAGCCGATAGTAATTTAAACGGAGTAATTTTCCTTTTGGCTATATAGAACTCTGATGATTCCCAGCGTTTTATGATTTTTTGCAGTTCCCAGAAGTACTTCTCCTTCTTTAGGAACTCATCCGGATACATCTCAATTCTACAGGTTTTGGGTTCGTTAGTTAAAGTTACCCTGCTGAAATTTTGTGCTATTCCTACAGCTTTTTTGAAATATTTTGATGGAGAAGGTCCAAACCTAAGCACAATGAGATTATCCATAGTATCTTGTTTGTTCTTGTCTGACAAAAATAGTTATTTGATTGCTCAATTCAAGCTTATTACAGTAATTTTATGCTGGTGCATAATTTGGCCTGATACAAGGCAAGTTGCTAATTGGATATTGCTGCTGGCTAATTTTAGTTTCAACTACAATCAAACAGTAAATACATTAGTGGTAATGCTTTAATTATCTAATTTAGAGGAGAAGCCTACCTGCTGCTCCAGGATGTTCAGGACCTCCTTCAAACATATACATTTTAATACCTGGCATTTCCAAAGGCTGGAATTGGCAATATAAATACTTTTGTGTAAAAACTCTTAGCTCTTTCTAAATCATTTACGGCTATTTCAAACCAATTTACCGGATTCATTTTTTCCATTTTTATTAAGTTTTAAGTTTTAGTGAATGAATAGGTATAACAGAGAGAGGGTTTACCAGATTGCTTAAAAGCATTATGAGATAATGCTGATTGAATAGGTACCAAAGTTCAGCTAATTGATAAGTCATTCGTTTTAAGTACATTTGTATTCAAAACGAATCTGTAAACCGTATATCATGAGATTATCAGTTCTTTGGTTAATTACCCTTATTTTTTTTACTTTTTCCAATTGCGGAAATACATCCTCTGATGAAGCCCAACTTGAGAATGACACTTTAAGTTTAAATTTTGAATTACCAGAAGCGAAAATAGAAGAAGACACTTCAACTGCTGATGTTATGTTTAGTGCCGATACTAGCGAAATTATTCTGTTTGCTAATATGGATCGCTTCATCAGGGCTAAAGACCAAAAATGTATCATTAAAGGCATTAACACTTCTTTAATGGATGCAATATTATTGAAGTATATCAAAAACAAGCATTTAGATCCAAAAAGAGAAGAAAAAAATACCGTGGATTCCATTTTTGTCAATTTAATTACCGATGAGTTTAGTTTTGTACAAAAAACACTTTCCAATTTAACTCAATATGATGTGCTTTCGCAAAGAGATGAAAACGTTGATGAAGTATTAAAAAATGTACCAGCCTATGATTGGTATATTTTAAAAGGGAAATTTACTATTAAGGAAGTGAAGATGGATGTAGCTACTATTGAATTTAAAGGAAAAATCAACCAGCTAGATGCTATTACTTATCACTACTATGGTGAAGAGGCCCCATTTAATGAAAATGAGTTTAAGGATGTCGTTCAGGTTAATTTAATGGAAGCTTTTAACGATTTGGGAGGAATGAAAAAGCTGACAAAACATGATTTAGAGATTGTTGATAATAAGAACTTTAAATACATCCGCAACCAGTTTTTTGCAAGAAAGGGTTACATCTTCAAGACCGACCAAATAAAAGATTATTTCAGCAAAAAAGAATGGTACACACCGATGTACGAAGATGTAAGTGATTCATTATCAGAAATTGATAAATACAATATTGAATTTATTAAGCAATTAGAAAGCGAAATGAAGTGATTAAAAGTGCTGTTTATAAACCAGTTACAGTTTCTTTACTTTTTCTTATCAGCTTCATAATTCGTATAATAGCCTTATATCAAACTCCTTATGCTAATGGCTGGGATGGCTATTATTACATCATGCAGATGTACACATTTGTTGAAAATGGTGCTATGCGGGCCCCTGATTATTCACTAATTTATACCTTTTATATTTTCATCTATTATATTACTCATAATTATATTTTGGCTTTCAAACTTGGGAGTGCCCTGTTAGCAGCCACTTTTACAGTAACACTTTATTTTTTTAGTTATTACCTAATTTCTTATAAACAGACTGATAATGAATTTAATTCAAATGCGTTTCATTTAGCTCTTTTTGTTGCTGTATTCAGCATTTTCAGCCCAACACTTACTTACTTTACTGCCCAATTTCCTAAGAATTTACTGGGAATTATCTTCTTGTTATGGTTCATTTATTTTATTAATCGAAGAAATATTTTCTGTTTGATTTTATTCTTTGCACTTTCCTTTTTGACTCATAGAATGGGCGCAGCATTTGCTATTATTGTATTAATTATCAACCTGTTAAAAGGAAAACACTCCTGGGTATTACTTGTTGTATTCTTTGTCTGTGTTGTGGCACTGAGTTTCTTACCTGGTATTTTGCATATTAGTGATATTGAAAGGTTTAAGCAGGAAATTTACTTAAATTTTCCTCCTCTTGAACTCATTAGGTATTTTGGAATGAACAGATTATCAATACTTTGGATACTAGAAATAATTTTGCTTTTTACCATATTTGTTTATTTCTCTATCTGGCTAATTAATAGGCTTTTAACTACAAAAAAGTCAAGTATAATTTACATTCAGATGTTTGTTATATTATTATTTTAAGTCTTCCGGTTTTTCAATTTCAGCATGCTGACATTGGCTTTAGGTTTTATCTTATCTTTACTATTCTTTCTGTTTTATTGCTTCCATTTTTATTGCGTTTTCTATCTCCTAAAATATTGATTATTTTAACTTTAAGTGTCCTATTTATAGGCTTTTTTAGCTACAAAGGTTATGAACCAGAACAACTGGATCCTCCTTATGAAGATTATTTTCAAGTGACCAACCAACTTAAAAAGCATCTGGATAAAGAAACCTCCCTTGTAATTGCACATCAGGGATTAGCTCAAATAATTATTATCTCCGACCCTGTAGACGCCACAAATTGGCAACCAAGCCAAACTTCTGATTACAAAAATACTGTCCGAATTGTGGCTAATATTCCCTATTATTTTTATAAGAAACATTTGATTGATAACTCTTTATATAAAGTTTCACATCTTTACAAAAGCTACTATTTAATGCCAGAGAATGTATGGCAGCAATTTAAGCATAGCGTAAACAAATCTGATAACAACAGCCTGAAAGAAAAACTAACAGACTGGTACAATCCTTCCGAGTCCAAACCTCAATACTTGCTTAAAGGACGAAAAAAAGAATATATTCATTAAATTTGAGCAAATAGAAATTTTAAGCTGTAATTTGCTTAACCTAATTTCTAAGTTCCAATTTCTAAATTCGAAATATGCCCAAATACAAATCAAAATGTCCTCAACATACAGAGCTAGACCTGTATAATGGCTGTTCATTTAATTGTATTTATTGTATTTCTCATGCTGAGAAGAAAGAATTTAAGTTCAACTTACAGCAAGAGCTTGAAAAGATAGAAAATACTCAGGAGCCAGTAAGCCCGTATTATCTTTCTCCCTGGACAGATGCTTATCAGCATGGTGAAGAGCAGCAAGAGCGAACAACACAGATTATTGAGGCGCTTTCGTCCAAAAACCAGCCATTTTTTGTAATTACTAAATCTACCTTGGTTAAAAGAGATCTGGAATATTTCAGAAATAGAGAAAATACTTTTATTGCGATTTCTTTAAATACAATAAATGATGAAATAACAAGCGTTTTTGAACTAAATGCACCTTCTGCATCAAAAAGGATGGCACTGATTGAAGAGTTAGTTGGTGATGGTACAATAAAGGTGGTGGTTAAAATAGATCCAATAATACCTGGTTTTACTGATAACCAAGAACTTGACAAACTTTTGGATTGGTTAGCTAAGATTAAACCAATAGCAGTAACTGCGGAGACCTTAAGACTTTCGCAAAAGATTGTTGACGAATTTCACAAGCATTTGGATAATTATCTGATTGACAGTATTTTATTGCACTATCCTAAACTAAATAATCAACCAGTTCATCCACATATTGATTATCGAATGAAAGTATTGATCAAGGTAGCTGAAAGGCTAAAAAGGGCAGGAGTGAAGACCTCTTTTTGCCAGGCCTCTTTACCATTAAAAATTACAGAATTTGATTGCAGAGGGGGGTACAACTATGATTACTAAATTATACCTGATGCCTACCCAAAAGTGCAATTGCAGTTGCACTTATTGTTACATTCCTCATTCTGAACGAGATAAAAAAACCGAGTACACATTTTTTGAAAATGCTGTACAACAATTTATAAAAGAATTAAACACTAACCGATTAACTGGTAATCAACCGGAAATTAGATTTATAGGCGGAGAACCCTATTTGGAATTTGAATCAATGGCAAAGCTGACCAATTTGTTTTTGGGAAGGATAAAAAATGGCAAAGTGATTATTAATTCAAATGGAACTTTAGTTTCAAATGAGAAGGTTAATTATCTCTATAACAATAACTTAAGCGACATTATACATATTATTTCACTGGACGGTATTGAAGCAATTCATAATAAAAGGAGAACACTTAAAAACAAAGAAAATGCTTTTAGAAAAGCCATTGATGGAATTAAATTATTGAAGTCCAAGGGCTTTCCAGTTCACCTGAATATGGTATTAGATGAGTACACGCTGGGTGGAATTGATGAATTTATGAGGTTTTTGCAAATCGAGCTTGAAATCAATGAATTATCAGTATCTCTTCTATATGAACCAGGTAAAAAAAATAAAGATGTTGATAGATTTTTATTATTAAAAGAGGTATATAAATATGCTACTGAAAATGAAATACTTATAGGTGGACATCATCGATTATTGTTAGGAACAGAAATACCTGAATTTATGTGCAGGGCAGGGGAGCAGACCCTTCTTTTATCAGGTGACAAAAAAATCTATGCCTGCCAGCGCTTTGTAGGAAGAGAAGAAGCAGAAATATTCTCTGACAGTCATAAATTTGCAAATATAAACTGTGGTTCTTGCGTTAATAAAAATTGTTATTCGGCAGAAAATAGATTCCTGGGAAAGCAATTGCGTGAATTGTATAAATCAAAATATCCTGAATACATGAAAGTGAATGAGTTTGATAAGATCTTATTTGGAGTTCTATAAAATTGGAGCAGGCAAAGCACATATTTAAAAACAAAAAAGTCCTGATTATGGGGCTTGGAACAAAAGGCGGGGGAGTAGCCTCCGCAAAATTTGCCCATAAACATGGAGCTAGCGTAACAATTACCGACTTGCAAACCGAAAAGCAGTTGAAAGAATCACTTGACCAGCTAGCCTCAATACCTAAGACGCTTGTATTAGGAAAACATTTATTGCAAGATTTTGAAGAAAACGACATTATCATTAAAAATCCGGGAATAAAGTATTCCAACAAATACTTACAGCATGCAATTGCTTATTGCAAACAGATTGAAACACCAATTAGTTTATTCATAAAGAATTATAGCAAGCCATTTATTGGAATTACAGGCACAAAAGGAAAAAGCTATACCACTGCATTAGTAAGTCATTTATTATCTACTATTGGGATTAAAAATATTGCAGCTGGTAATAATTGTATCTCGCCCTTAGACTATTTAGATGAAGATTGTGCTTTTGTTCTTGAGTTATCATCATGGCAATTACATGAAATGGGTTTACATAGGGTTTCACCAAATATTGCTTGTTGGCTTAACTTTTTCCCCGATCATATGAACTATTATAACTCAGAAAATGAATACTTTAATGAAAAAAGTGAGATTTTTCAAAATCAATCAAAAGATGATTTCTGTATTTTACCTTATGAGGATACAAAAATAAGGGAATCTGCAAAGTGTAGTAATAGAATACTTTATTCATTGTCAGACTTATCATCTATTCAGGTAAGTGGCTGTTTATCTGTTTGTTATGTTAAAAATGATAAGATATATTATAAAGACGAAGCTGTTTGTAAAGTAATTATAGATATTTGCAAATTACAACATATTTATGCTAATCATCAACTTGAATTATTATTAGCAAGTATCTGTATTACAATTACTTATTTCAAAAAACACAATTTAAATCTGGATGATTCCATTTTGTCTAAAATTAATGAAGGACTTATAACTTTTAAGGGCTTAGAGCATCGTTTTGAAACAATTTTTAATAGCGATAAATTAACAGTTATTAATGATTCTGCTGCTTCAACGCCAGAGTCAGTTATCAGAGCAATAAATTCAATCAATATTGACATTATTTTAATTTTAGGCGGCGGTGGCTACAAAAATCTTGATTATTCAACATTAGCACATAAAGTTATACAATTCAACATTAATGCAATTCTATTTTATTATGATGAACCCTCTGAGAATTTGATAGAATTATTCAAACAATACGAGTATACAAATTATAGGATTGTAAGAGACTTAGAAATGGCTATTAAAATGGCTTTAGATATTATTGCTGTTAAAGATTCAGAAAAAACGACAATTCTTTTTTCACCTGGCTGTAGCGGTTATCCTATGTACACTGATATGTTTGTTCGTGGTAATATTTTTAAACAAACAATAATGCATCAATTAAAGGAATAATTGTGAAAATTTATTTTGCACTTTTGCCTTAAAATATCCTGAATTGAAAAAAATGATGTTCAAGATTTAATTTACACGCTCAATAAAAAAAAGCCTGCGATAATTCACAGGCTTTTCTTTGTTAATAATGATGCCTACAACTAAAAATAATTAGAACATCGTCATCAACAGTGTAGACCAACCGATGCTCCCCGTCGATCCTCCTTGACCAGAGGCCAGTTAGTTCGTGCTTTAACTGTTCGGGTTTACCGAGCCCCTCATAAGGGGTGCGCATCGTGTTTTTAATTAAATCATTGATCTTTTTTCGCATTTTTTTGTCAGTTTCCCAAGACAAATAGTCTTTCCAGGCGTTCTCAGTGAACTTTAGTTCCATGTTTTACTCAATTAATTCGCCTTCGGCAAACTTTCCCTGTTTCGCTTGTTCAATGGACTCATATAGCCATTTAGCATTTTCTTTTGAGCTTAAAAGGTGCATTGTTTCTTTCAATGAGTTGTATTCTTTCAAAGAAATCAAAACAGCTCCTTTGCCAGTGCCACGTTTAATAATAACGAGTTCATTGTCATTTTCTGCCGCATCAAGATATTTCTTGAGCCCAAGACGGAACTCAGAATAATTAGCTGCAATCATAACTGTACGATTTTAATTTACAATTTGCTTTCACATTTCATTATCATACATTCTTATAAGTCTATTTATCAGCAGTGTACGATATAATTACTTTTATAAGCACAAATATACGTACTTATTTAATAACATCGCAGAGTTCTTTAAGAAAAATACTGTTGTTAACTTTTATTTGTGACCTGTGGATGAATAAGTAAAAATACTTTTATAATTATTAATTATAATCCACAGAATTAGAATAGTTACATATTTGTCTTATAATTAATAAAAAGTTAAACAGACCTTACTGTTTTATTTATCAATAAATTAAAGTCTATTTAACATAATGTTTCTAACTATCAGAACGACATAAATAATTGTGGTTAAGGGGTTGAAAATTAGGTTCTAAAGCCTTCACAAATATTTATCTTCATCAAATAGTTAAATATGTTAAAATCTATTAGATTTGTAGATAATAATAGAAAGACTATAAGATAAATAAACCTACTTTTCATTTTAGTAAGATATTAGCCAATATTGTAATGAACATAAATATCAACATTTTTCAATCTTTAATCATTAGAATTCATCCTGAATATAAAGAATTACAGGAAGAATCTATACATTTTATAAATTCCTTAAAACAATTAAAAAAAATAGATCTTCACTTATCAGAAAGCTTTAGCTCAGAAATGTCAGTTAATGAGGTAAAAAAGAAGAGTTCAAAATTGAATGAATTTTGGCAAACTAATAAAAAATATATAGGAGGAGATGATTTTATTTATAGATTTAGCATTAACGTAATGTTCCCTCCCGATTTTATTGATGAATTTGAAAAGAATAATGAAATAGATATAGACACTTTTATTTCAGTAATATTAATTAATGAAATAAAAAAAAGGTTTTATGAATTCTTAATGATATTGAATATTTGCAAAGTAGGTGGATGTGTTTTTGGATTAGGATGTTTAGAGATAAATGATAAACTTTTTAAACTAAAAAGAATAAATTTTGCGGGTTATGAACTTTTTGAATATTCAATGGAAAAAAAATGGCCAAATTTTGAAAGTCTAGAGATTCAGGAAACTTGGAATTGGTATTTAAGAAAAGTTAATCCAATTAGAATAGATGAATTAAGTTCATCTCCATTAAGTAGGGCATTTAATGCTTTTTCATATTTATATGATGAATCCGATGACATAACTAAATTGTTTTGGACAATGGTCGGATTAGAAGCTATTTATGTTGAAGGAATTGATGGTATTTCTAGGCAAATTCGGGAGAAAGGTCAACTTTTTCTTGGCGAAATTGAAGAATTTAAAAAAAGATTGTCTCGTATGTATGATTTTCGATCTGGATTTGTGCATGGAAGTATAAATTTCCCAAGTTTCTTTCATATAGACAATGAAATGGATAGTTTTTTGAAATATTGTGAAGATTCATTTGAGGTGCTACTTACAGCCGAATCTATGTTAATTACAACATTACAAAAGATGGCAAAAAAAGATTTAGGCGAACTGAAATTTAAATATATTTTAGAATAAACATTGGCTAACATAGCTATACGTCATGCTGATAACCAGCTAAATTGAAAGCTTTCAGCATTGCGAAACACCGCCAAATCTCTGATTTAGTTTTTAGATAAAAAAGATAAAACAAAATCAAAGTTTTGGCTACATGCAATTCGAGAAAGTGTCTGTTATAAGCGCACGAATGCTTTGTCAGGCGTTAGGCGCAAAATAAAATTAAAATAAAAATGTTCGGGCCAACTCAAATAAGGACACCAAATATTGACAATGATATTACTGCGTTTTTTTCATTAGAATTAGGTGTAAAAGAAACCAAAAGAATAATTAATTCTTTGCCAGGTGGATTGAAAAATAAACTTTACAAAATTACAGAGCGGTTTGAATTTATTGAACACTTATTAATTTTCCGGAAAGAACTTATAAAAAATAAGAAATTTAAAATAGAATTTTTCAAAGAACCAAATGTTTTACTCGGAATTAGCAAGGTAGACTCCATTAAGATGTTTAATACCAAATTTGATGGAGTTGACTACGATATTGAGGCTTTAGTGCTATACTTACTACTTACTTGTGTAGACACATTAGCAGGTCAGGATGAATATAAGAAATTTAGTGAGTGGCTTGAAATTAAGAAAGTATCATTTTCAGAAGAAATTATTGATTTAAATTGGATTAAAGCAAAAGAAAAGGAGCATAAAGAAATGTTTGGAATTGGAAGGAATTTTAAAAATCTCTTAACGGATGGAATTTCGAACCAATTAAAGAAAAGAATGATAGAAAACTTTGCTGTAACTAAATTAGATAATGGAGGTGTAAATAAAGATAGTTGGAAAGCATGGGAATTAGCAAATGATAATGAAAAGTTAAAGAAAATAGCAAAGACTTTATTTGAACAAATTAGAAATAAATATACTCACACCAGTCATAGGACTTTTGCGCCATGTGTACCAATAAAATACCTTAGAAAAACTGAATATCCTGTTCTACTCTCATTAAATGGTGATGATATATCTGGAAACTTAATTTTCCTTTTAAAGGATATCGTTAGGTATATTGTAAGAGATAGAATACTAAATATCAAATAAAAAAAGCTGCCTTTAGGCAGCTTGAAAATATATAGTTAAAATTATTTCCTGAAGGGACTCGAACCCTCACCAAACGTTTAGTTAGAACGTTGCTCTATCCAGTTGAGCTACAGCCTTAATTCTAAATTGTCAATTTCTATGCCAATATCATATTGGTGTTTTTTGTGACTATATGACATAAAAAAGAGATAATTCAGTCACTTTCAAATTGACAAGTTGTCACAACATCTCAATGTATAAAATATTTTTTAATTTAAACTCAATCTCCAATATTCTCAAAATCAATACCTTATATATCTTCTACGGTTAATAAAAAGTCATATAGATATTAGAATATTAGTTTTTAATAACATTAAGGCCTATTTGATATAATATTGCACCTAATTTAATTCTATCTAAGTGCTTATATAATAATGAGATAGTAATTTATTACTAACAGTTGAAAATTACTGATTCATGTTTCTATATTTGAAATAATCATCTAACTTTGATGTATAAGAAATTAGATTATCCCAAATGTTGAAAAAAGTATTCTATTGGAACATAAATAAAAATAATGATTCATTCATTAATGTACTTAAAAGTAAATCAAAAGGTTGTGACATATTGCTTCTTGTGGAATCTTTTATAGATGATGATTTGATACATAAAAAACTTGGCTTAAAAAGAATTCAATCTAAGTCTGATTTTGATGAAAATCAATTTACACCCAAATTGTATTCAAGAATAAATTGCAACCTAGAACACTATTCTACAAATGAATCAAAAAGATTTTGTTTATATCTTCTTCAAACAAATGAATATGGAGAAATCCTTATAGGGACAATTCATTTTCCTAGTAAATTAGAGTATGACAATCAGACTCAATACGAACTAGCACAAAAATATGTTAATTGGCTTAATGATATAGAAATGCAACGAGGACATAAGAGAACTCTTGTTTTTGGTGATTTTAATATGAATCCTTTTGAGCTTGGAATGATTAAACCTACTTCATTTAATGCAACCCTTTCTTATGATGTTGCCAAAAAAGATGAGAAAAGAACTTTCCATTTTAGCAAATATGAGTATTTCTATAATCCTATGTGGAATTGGCTGGGAGACAGGAGACATAACACAGGTTCAAAAAAGATACCTGGTACTTATTTTTATAAAACAACTTCAGATATCCATCAAATCTACTGGAACGTGTTTGATAAAGTAATTGTAAGACCAAATATAATTGATATTATTGATTATTCTTCACTTAAAGTAATTGAAGCCATTCCTGAAAGCATGCTAATCAGTGGAAAATCTACCAAAAAAAATGTTAAATTTACAGATCATCTACCTATTGTATTTAATTTAGAAATTACAACATCATGAATATTGATTTTAAAAAGCTTTTGCCAGATCCAAACAAGATAGACTACGATAAAGTTGAGACAATTCACCCCTTTAATATACTTCTAAAGTATGCAAGAGGTTTTGAAGAAATATACCCTGGAAAACTTGCTGGAGTTGTTACGGAATCAGGCGATATTATTCCACAAAGTATAATAAACTACTCCTTTTACATAACAGCAGCAATAGGACAGGGGTATAGTTACAGATTATTGGAATTAGAGCCAACAACTGGTGCTTTATATCCTTTAAATATAAAAGTATTTGAAAAACATACCCGCGTGTTTGGGGAGGTAAATGCCCCAGATGAACTAGAAGCTGCTCTGCAAACAATATTACAAAGTAGTTTTTCGCATACTTTAATTGCAAATCTACTTGAACGAGTAAGATTATATAATGATTCAAGAAACGATGTGTTCCATGACTGA
This sequence comes from Bacteroidales bacterium, assembly GCA_050296515.1. Classification (GTDB taxonomy): domain Bacteria; phylum Bacteroidota; class Bacteroidia; order Bacteroidales; family NBLH01; genus NBLH01. The sequence goes on from JBNKRJ010000050.1 coordinate 13,820, forward strand.
ATAAATTATCATAAAATTTGATTTGAAAATGTCTTATAATAGCGTTTATGTGGAATAACGCTTAATATGTAATTATTTTTATATTTACCTCAAAAAACAAATGCACAAAATATTATTTTACATATTCTTACTTTTTGTAATATTGACTACCAGGCCTTGGCAACTTAAATATTCACTAAATAGGCACATCCAACAATTTAAAGAAGAAGAAAAAGAAAGAAAAGCAAGGAAGGAATTAAAACGAGAAACCAGGAGGATTAATAGGGAGGCAAATTTGAAATGATAAAGTTCGATAACTTCAGTAATAAATCCTTGCATAGCCCAAAAAACTTAATATATTTGCCTAACTTGAATACACAATACTATACTTTCTATGCTTGTAAAAGCAATGAACACAAAGGAACTCGCGAGTTTATACGGAGTTTCACCAACAACATTTAGAAAATGGCTAAAACCAATAGAGCACAAAGTAGGGCAGAGGATTGGTTATATTTGGTCACCCAAACAGGTAAGGATTATACATCACAATCTTTGTGGTGTGAATGGAACAACTAAAGAAGTAGAAGAATTTCAGCTTTGCAGTTAATTGCCAGCATTTATGCATAAATGTAATCAAATGTGCGCAAGTCTGACAAGCTGTCTTTTTTGTTAATGATTGAATGGATATTTTTGAATTGTCTAAACACCACAGTCATTGACAACATGTTTAATCAGTATTCAAGTTTTAGGAAAGGTTTCTTTATGGTATTACATAGAGAAACCTTTTCCTTTTGTGTTTAAGTTGTCTTAATCAAAGCAGAGTTATGCAAAAGGTAATAAATAAAACAAGTCTAGCCGAATTGTACGGCTGGAACCTGTCATTTTTAAGAAAACAGCTCTCAACAAACAAAAATTTACTTCAGGAATTGACAATCGAGGCAAATTATAAGCCCGGGCAGCGAATTTTAACGCCAAAACAAATTAATATTATTTTTAAACATCTTGGAAACCCTGAAAAAATTTAAAAATGCCAAGTTATACCAAAAAAGAACTCACAAAATTGTATCAAATAAGCAGCGAAACATTAAGAAGATACTTAAACAGCCCTAAGATTTTCCCTAAATTGGTTGAAAAGGGGTACAACAAACACCAGAAAAAATTAACGCCTGCAATGATTTCTTTGATTTTTGACTTTTTGGGCACTCCATAACTTTCTTAGAATCGATTAAAAAGTATTTAGTGTACTTAAGTGGTTAAATAAGTCGCTTTTTGCATTTAACTATTAGAAAACACACAAAAGCGCACAGCAATAGACTTTCCTTAAATAACCTTTGTTTCGTTGACCAGTCAAAACTAAACGAAACAATATGCTTTTTAAACTGATTTTAGCAGGTGCCGCAATAGCTTTCGCAAGCAAAGCACTAAAAAAAGGAAACGAGGCGAATACCTTTTCTAAAACATTCGACTACAATTTTACAGTTAAAAACCTAAGATTTGAAGGTTTTAACCTGGTGTTTAATCTTGATATAAGCCTCTTAAATCCCTCCAACCTGGCCATGTCAATACAAAACCCGCTCATTATTTTGATGTACAAGAACGAAGAATTAACACGCTCCACTTACAATATACCTGAATTTAGTATCAAAGCCAAAGGAGAAACCAAGCTTTCAACGATTGAGTTTCGAATTAGGTTGTTTTCAAAATTAACTGCTTTACGTCAAATTTTCGGTCAGTTGCTTTATAATGTAAGCCTTTTAGAAATTAGTAAAATAGGTACCGTAATACAGGCCAACAAAGAAAAGCTTTATAAAGAGCTGACCGTAAAATTTACAGGTCATTTAAATGGAAGTTCTTTTGTTCATGAGTTTAATCTGGCTTAATTATGTCTTTTGGTTACACCCCGCTTTCAGCAATTGATCGTAAAATTACGGCTTGCCCTGAGTACGATAAATTTTTTGATATCCCACAACAAGGAAAAACGCTAAAAAAACGCGTTTTGAACCCAGACGGTGACGTAAAAGAAACCGTCGACGAAATGTTGGCAATTGTAAACAAGTATTACAAAGAAGTTGACAGGGCAAAGCACCTTGTAAAAGGCGAAAATATCCACCAAACCGCTGAGAATATATTTAACTGGCTGTTTAGACACATAAAATACAACCTCGAACGAGGCGAAATTTTAAACACCCCTTCAGCGAGTTATTATTTAGGACAGGTTAAAGCGCGACAAAACCCGGACACGACAAGCGATTTTCCAGTAGATTGCGATGACTTCAGCATTTTTGCGGCTTCTTTTCTTAAATCTCTTGGTTTGCCCTGGGGCTTTCGAATTGCCAGTTACGATGGTGTAAAGTTTTCACATGTTTATTGCATCGTACCCTTGCCAGAGGGGAACGAAATAATTATAGATCCGGTTTATCACACATTTAACGCTGAAAAGCCGTATATCAAAGAAAAAACGTTTATAGGAAATTTAAAACTTTCAGGAATGAAAATAACTTATCAAGGTGTAAGCGGCAACGGTCGACTTGGACAATTAGCCCAAATTGCCAGTTATGGAGCTGTTTACAACCCCCAAATTGAGCAAATTAAATACGAATTAGCAGGCGGCGTTCATTTTGCACATGAATTTCAGGGTGTAGACGGATTAAGCGGCTTTGAAGATGATAACACCGACATGGCGTTAAAATCATATCTAAATGATACTTTGCGAGTTGCAAAAGCAAATCCAATGTCAGTACGTGGCGGCTATTGCGGACAGCCACAGGAATTTATTACCATGCTTGAGGGTTTTTTAGGTTCTTTCGATAATGAAGAAGACGAAATAATGAACGCTATTATATCAAGCGAACGCGAATTAATTGCCAAACAAAACAGTGCCGGAATAAGCGGTTTTAATGGAATAGGTGAAATTGAAGATGTAAGTTATCATCCAACACACCCGGATTACACGACTTACGAAATACCAGGTGTCACCTACAGGTACGAAGGAACCAGGCGTTATTTCAGTGGTTTAACCGGTTTTTTTGGTGCTCTTGGATTGTTTAAAAGACTGCGAAAATTCATGAAAAAAGCAGGTAAAAAAATAGGCGGAGCTGTTCGAAAAGTAGCCAAAAAAGTAGGTGGGGCGGCCCAAAAAGTAAGGCATGGAATTAGAAAAATAGGCACCGGAATTAAAAGAGTAGGTAAAAAAGTTTGGACGGGCGTAAAAAAAGTGGCAAAAAAAGTCGGCAAGTTTATCATGAAGATAAACCCCGCTACTTTGTTGCTGCGCAATGCTTTTCGCTTGCTTGTTGCTGTCAACTTTAGAGGTTTAGCGCAGTTATTAAAGCAAACACCAAAGATTTTCGACAAAGTTGTAAACATGTACGAAAAAATGGGCGGCGATTCATCCAAGATTAAAAAAGCGATTAATAATGGCAGTGACCGCAAAGCATTGTTTGGAAAAAGCAAACAACTAAAAGGAATCGATGAACCAGATATACGCTATGTTGATGACATTCATGACATTTACAACCTTGAAGGAATTGCCAACATTAACGCTGGAACAATTCATTTGGAAGGTTTCGGCGAATTAGGCGAAGCTTTGACCGTTGGTGGTGCTGTTGCTGCGGGTGGTGGTTTGGCTGCAAAAGTATTTTCCTGGTTAAAGGGAGCTGGTAAAAAAGTCATAGATGTAGCAAAGAAAGTCGGTGGAGTTGTCAAAAAGGTCGTTAAAAAAGTGATTCAAAAAAAGCCGGTCACCACAGGAGCAGGACAAAATCCGGCGGGCGGAGGGTTTATAAATAAAGCTTTCAATTTCGTGAAAAATAAAGTCTTGTTACCTCCACAGCAAAGTGGCGGACAAGTACCACAATACGAGGAACAGGTGCCGACAAGTGAGGGCTACCAAATGCAGACAACTTTGCCAGGCGGCGGAGGTTCTAACCAAATGCGAAGTTTCAGCCCTGTTATATCTTCAAACAACAGCGGCGGGGGCGACAGAAGTTACAACCCTCAATTAACCACAGAAACACCAGCAGACAAGAAAAAAAAGCTAATTAAACGTGTTCTGATTGGTGGCGGAATCGCCGTTGTTATCGGAGGTATTACTTACGCTATTGTCAAATCAAGCAAAGGAAAACGCAAATTAGTACAACAGCCTTCGCGCGGTTTCGCGGGCGTCAAGGCCAAAAAGTTAAAATAAAGTCGAACTTAAATTAAATTGATGATGATTGATAAAATCAAAAAAGGCGACGTCGAAAAAATTGCTTACGGCGTTGGAGGTATGGCGTTGGCTGCTTTCGCCATGAAAACAATTGAAAAGGCAACAGGTAGCCCAACTGTCCAGGGAATTATGGGCTTGGAAGGAACCGCAACACTTAAAGAAGTTGCCCCGGCAATTGTAACGGGTGTTGTCGGTACCGCTCTTTTTGCAAAAAATCGTACAAAACCGCTTGGTTATGCGGGTGTAGGTATGGCAATGGCGGCGGGTGCTAAAGTGGTCGACAAGTTTACGGAAAAAAGCTTGTTTTCAGGACTTGGAAACACTGAACAAGACATGTATTATCCTGAAGCTTTACAACCTGGCTACGAATACGTAGAACTACCAGAAACCGCATACAACCAACCAGAATACGAGGAGATCGAATACATGGAAGGAATTGAAGACGGCTACGAAAGTGATAGTGTAGATCTGTTATAATACCAGGTCTGCACTTCAGAAATATTATTTGTTTAATTAATTGATTAGTAACGTATTAAAAAAGTGAAAAAATGAGAAAAGCGATTGAAACTTTCCAAAGCTCGCCAAAAGTTTTATTTGAAAACAGGTTCGACCAATTACCTGAAGACATCAAGGCGGATTTAAGAACAAAAAAAGCAAAAGTAGTTGACCACGAATATTTTGCAATGGTAAAAGCCAATGGTAACGGCGACATTGAGATGTTTTCCAAATCCCTTGATGAAGGGTTGGCGACAAATATGCACCAGGGGCTTATGCCTTCAGATACTTATTTTTTAATTACATCCATTGTTCTTGCTTCGGCCGTTGGTACCGCAGATAGTACAATTGAAAACGCATGTGCTCTTGACTTTTCCGGTGGTATTGGGCACCCTGTTTTAGCCAACGCTAAATTTAAGCTAAAAGTTGGTCAGGATGTATTTATGGAAGATTGCGCGACCTCTGTTTTCCAGAAAAATAATACAAACCTTGAAAAGGGCGAATTCAAGCTTTCAAATCCTATGTTTTTACGGGCAAAAGAATACGTGGAATTTGACATTGAAGATATTGCAGCGGCTTTACCTGCTGAAACCTGGGTGAAACTTAGGTTTAAAGGGCTAAAAACTTCTAAGAAATAGTCTTTTTTATTTGTCATGCCCTCATGGAGGGATTTATAATGAAATTAAATCGCTCCAAATGAGGGACATGGTTAACTTTCAACAACTTCACTGATATTTAAACTTATGAAAGGGGTTTGCTTTATGTAAGCCCTTTATTTTAAACGATTTAAATTAACATCATGTTACCAAAACAAGAGTTTTTAACCATTACCGAAATACCGGATAATAAAATTGAAGTTCGGGGCTATACGATTGATATTAGCCAAGCAAGCGGTAAATTTTCATTAAAGGGACAAAATACCGATTCTGAACACGACATGTGTTTAGGTTTTTTTGTTTTTGATGAAAGTTACAAAGGTGACGCCGAAACCTACGACACCAAAAGCAAAATTTCGGTCGAAGTAAACCAGAAAGAACTGGTCGAAGACGCGCACGCGTGCATGTTCTTTAAGTCCCCTAACATTTCACAGGCGGACAGTGTTTTTCGCTGTTATGTGCCCGTCTCTCAAAGTGCAATCAATATAGACTATGTTGATGGGGGCATTAACCCGGCACCAAGAAAAGTTACTATTTACCTGCTTTTCAGCAAAAAAATAAGAAAATAAGATGTTGAAGTATAAAAGGTTCACATTGCCAAAAGTTTACCAGGAAAGCGGCCTATCTGCCAGTTTTTCATTGCCGGACGATTGTACAAAAATACGCGGTGTTTTTATTCTACCGGAACTGCCCGCGCTGGATGTACCAAACGGTAAACCTTTTTTGATAGGTGAATTATCCGTTTTAATCAATAACAAAGAAGAAAACAGCATACACGACTATTTTGTGATGTGTTATCCTGATAAGGCCGGAAAAATGAGTTTAGGCGATGATTATGTTTATTACAACAAAGCAATAGAGCTAAACACCAAAGTTAAAAGAGGCTATGTGATATCTTTTATCTTCAAAGACAGCGGCGAAATGTTCGAACACATTCAAGCTGATAACGCTAAGTATGGAACTTACAACCCGGACATACATGTGTACATCTGCTATGAAGACTTAGACGGCGATGAAACAAACAACACCAACCAGGAAATCAAATTTTTAATTTCTAAGCCATGATTGAATTTCTATTAGAAAAAGAGCTTAACAGGCGGATATTAAAAGAGGTGGGCGCGAATGACTATTTTCATGAAACTGTTTCAGTCCGTGTCAAGGAGCCTAATACAACAATTAATTTAGACAACTCTATTTACTTTTTGATATCCAAAAGTTTAGATATTCCAGACACAGCAAAAGTGATATTAAATAGTCCTGATTCTTTTTATTCTTTTTCAAAAATCGAATTTGAAAATTATCAGGGATACGGGAACCAGAGCTTTAGAAACAAATTAAGGGTAAAAACAATGAATTACGGAATTGATTTTACGCCGTTTACACTTGAGTTTTTAAAGGTAACTCCAATTATAAACGATTAAATAACAACACCATGACAAGTGAAAAAGATTTTATTATTGATTTATTCCGTGGAAAAGACAGCCGGAACGAAAAGTATTATTTTCAAGTGATTGCAACAAACCCGGACGAAACGACTATTTTTTTGGTCAATCACTTGGGAAACAATAAAGCTACTGGTGCAGACAATTTAAACCAGGCACTTAAAACAGCAAAAAAACAGTACGAGCAGGTAATAATTAAAGAATTTACAGCTTGTACACCTGGGACTTATGGAGCTGAAAACGCAAAAGAAACACACATTGTCGATCTGACATCTGGAAACAACACCCCAAAAAAGCAGGAAAACAACAGCATTTTAGGACTTTTTTCTAATCCTGAAGCGGTTTTGATGCACACTATTGAAAGTGCAAAAAACAGCGGTCGAATCGACTATTTGGAAGAAAAAATAAACGACTTAAAGGACGATAAGTCGCAACTTTTATACAAGGTTGGCGAAGCTGAAGCAGATAACAAAAGATTAAGGGAATTAATCGAAAAGCTGAAGGAAGAAAAAAACGATCTGAAGTGGCAAAAAGAAGACCAATTTAGGGAGCTTAAACGGAACCACGATGATGAATTGGCCAGGCACAAAGGAACGCAAGCATTAATACAAGCGGGTGTCCAAGGATTGGGCGGGTTTATTCAGAAAAAGCTGGGAATAAATGACACCGAGCTATCAGGACTTTTAGGGCTTGGTGACATGAACCAGGAACAAAACGTGGAAAGTAGTTTATCGGCTCAAATTTCTAACGAAATTAATAATTGGTTACAAACAGAAAGCGAAGAAAAAGCACAACAATTTTACCAGATAGCGCAATCAATTAGCATAAATCCGCGACTTTTCCAAGATGTTTATGAGTTGTCACAAGGTATTGAATCCCCTGAAATAGAGGAGGTTTAGAAATGGAAAAGAAGACAGCAAAAATCATCATAGTCGGTCGGAATAATAAGGAAATTATCGATACTGCGGTACTACTTCAGAACATTAGCGACACAGTGGATTTTGACACAAAAAAATTTTTAGCCGATCAAGTTAAGAAAGATCCTAAATATTTTCAGAAAATAGCAAAAAAACTTCAAAACCCAGTTATACAAAGACTTTTGTAACATGAACAATCCAATAGTATTAAGAGATTCAAACGGGCTTTCCGGCACTTTTAAAAACGCTGCAATTTTTGTCGGCACGGTTGCAGTCGGTTTTATAGCTTATAAACTGGCTAAAGCAGCTAAACAGAAAATTGCTGAAAAGATGGATTTAAAACCCTACGAAGACGCTCTAAAAAATACACAGTCAACATTGAGCTATGACCAAACACAATATTTCAACATGGCTGATACAATAGAGGGTGCGCTTAATCGATATTGGAACGATGATGAGGCAACCACTTACGATGTACTGAAGCAATTAAAAAACCCGCAAGATTGGTACATGCTTGTAAAAGCATTTGGGCACAGGACACGGGGCAAGTCCAATTGGTGGCCTAATCCTTCAATGGGCTTGCACGATTATTTAGCCGATGCACTTGGCTATTTTGAAATGAAAAAAGTACGCGAAATCCTTAAAGCTATTGGTATCATCATATGATTCGGATTTACAGATATAACGAGCCTTATGTTTTCAGGGATTTTGAAAGTTACTTGTTTAATACCTTGACGCCCGTATTTGACTTCAATAGCGACAAGCTGACAATTCATGGCATAGAATACCGGATAAGTTCGATTAATGCTTTAGGAGGCTTTAATTTGCTTATTCCTGATTTGCCACAATACAACATAAGTTTATTGAAGGATTTAAGCACCACAGCGATAATCAACCACAATTCAAACTTTTCGTTAAACATAAAGCCAAATGAAAGAGGTTGCTACATCACCATAAAAGTTATAAAACACACTGAAAATGACATAATTGTAACGCTTCCAAATAATTCGCACGGCGTTGATGTTGTGAACAATCAAATTACATTGTCAGGTCTCCAGGGAGAAACTTTTTACTTATATGGAATTTATGAAAACTCAGAATACGACTGGATTACTGTTGTAAGATCCCAGGGCTTGAAAAGTGCTAATAAATTACAAGACCATGAACATACAAAAATCGAATTTAAGCAAGAAACTATACCTACTTTTGTTTTTGGTGCTTTATCAGGTACAACACGCAGCATTAAAGATTTCACAATTCACATTGAAGGTTCGGGCACTTGGATTTCTGAAGTTGTAAATCCTGTTCCGGTCGCTTATGACCGACTGGAAGTTTATCAGGACGGTGAACAAATAAGAGATTCAGAGCTTATCTGGTATACTAAAAACAACCGGATTCAAGCAGACATACAAGCCTTTAAAACAGTCTTTGGCAAACAATACTCATTAAGGTTTTATAAAGCTGGTAATGTTGTTTTTCCGGCAACTTTTTACAATTCACAAACGTATTACGAAAATTCAAAACCTTATCCTGCTTGTAGTTTTACAACCGATTACACAGGAGCAGACAACATTGAGGTAATGGGTTTAAATACGGCACCTGTTTATTTTTTTCGTGGTGCTGTAGGTTCTATAATAGAACTTAACCAGGGACAAGCTAAAGCAACAGCAGAAAATTTTGAAATTGACAGTGACGTTGTAATAAAAAAGAACCTTCGAATTGATGGAAACATTATTCAAAACGGGGAAAATTACGAAACACACGCCGAAGATTTTTACACCTCAAAAGATTTCATAACGCTTAGAGACAGTGCTTTAGCAGGATTGCTTGACAATGAACTTGCGGGCTTTAGATTTCTGAAGTACAACGGAAATGATAATTTAATTTTAGCTGTAAAAAACGATGGGGTTGCCCGCGTTGGTGATGAAACAGGACAATTACAGGCGCTTGCAACCCGTGAAGACAACCCTATAAACGGCGGGGTGGCTGTTTGGAACGAATTAACAAAAAGATTTGAAACACAAAGTATTGATTTTTCTACATTTGCTTTAACAAATCATACGCATTCGCAATATTCGCTAACATCGCATACCCATTCACAATACGCCCCTTCAAGTCATACACACAGTTATTTAAGTAAATTGTCCAGTGATACGATTAGGGGCAAAATTTACCCTGAAAGTACAAGTTATCGAAATGCTGGTATGTACGGCGTGTATGATTCGTACAAAGTAGGCCATGTTTGGAGCATAGGGACAGCTTACCAGATAGATCCGGGCGGTGCAAACCTGGGTAATCTTTACGGAATGGCTTATTTTCATTCAAATTCAGGAAATATTTATGGAGGAGGCCACCAAATAGGATTTGTTCAAAACGGTGTTGTTTACACTTCAATAGGTTCAAATATTTGGACTCGGGGATCTATTTATTTGAATGAAGGAACCAGCCGACGGGCTACTTTGTATTACGATGCTTCAGGAAATTATGTCATGTTGCATAATAACGCCCAGGACAGCGGGCTAAGGATTTATGATTCAGACGGTCGTGCAGTTTTTGGTGGCAAATGTTATGCAACGGATTTTCAACAATCAAGCGATAAAACACTGAAGAAAAACATTCAACCTTTAACTAAAGGGGTTGATAAATTAAGGGCGGTTTCTTTTGAATGGAGGGACAAAAACAACCCAGGCCTTAATTATGGTTTTATTGCGCAAGAGGTCGCAAAACATTATCCCGAATTAGTCACGGTTTCAGAAAAAAACAAACTTGCGATTAAGCAAAATTCAATCATCGCATTATTGGTCAAAGAAGTACAGGAACTTAAAGCAAAAATCAAGTAATGACTGTTCCAACTTCAAATATCAGCTTAGAACATGTTCGGATTGAATCAGGACTAGTTGCTCCTACCTCTTTAAGTGCTTGCATTGCTGCGGCTGGTAAAATCGGGACTTTTAACAGCTTAAGCCAATTTGCTGGTTATACGCGCAAGGTATTGACAGCTTCGCCAACTAATTTAAGTTATGGCTACCTAAATTCATATAAAAACGTGAATGTTACCAGTAACACAACTTGGTCTGTAGTTGTTGGCTCTGCCTATACTTCCTGGATTCTTATTAGTGGGGCGTCTGGTATAAATAGCGACACATTTTCAATTCGTTGCCTTTCCAATTATGGCAGCAATAGAAACGGGTATGTAGACCTTGTATGGAGCGGAACAAACAGGCGAATTTATATTTTTCAGGAGGGTAGCGGCTCATCGGGCTGTTGCGATCCTTATCAACCTTAAAATTAAAAAAATGGCACCAATTGAACCAGTTACATGCCTTAACAAGAACACGAAAATTACTCTTTTTAACGGCAAAAAGAAGAAAGTAAAGGATTTAAAAGTAGGGGACGAATTACTAAGCTATAACTTTGAAACAAAAAGCCTGGAACCGTCTAAATTAATGGATATCAGAACGCCAAGACACAAACATTTAATTAAAATAAAGTTTCCTGGCTATTTTGATAGTGTTGTTTGCACCCACGATCACCCGTTTTTTAATGGTCAGTTTTGGACTTCTTTTAACCCTTATCGTACAGAAATGTATTATTCAATGATAAGCGAGTGCGCTCTTTTAAAAGAGGGGGAAATGTTACAAACTTCAATTGGTTTCAAAAGGGTTGAATCCATTGAAATTATTGAAAAACTGCAAATTACCTACTGTATAAAACAGGTGTCAAAAAACCGTAACTATTTTGCTAATGACCTTTTAACATGTGTTGAAATTTAAATTAATTTTTGATGATGGAAAATCTAGTTTTTAAGACATTCCTGGAGTATGGAGCTTTAGGGCTTTTGATTATTATTCTTTCGTATGCTGTCAAAATGCTATTTCATAAAAATAACAAGCTGGACGAACAAGTGAAAAAAGAGCTTAACGAACGAATAGACAAGCTGGAAGAAAAATTAAACAGCAAAGAAACAGAATCCAGGCAATTAAACGATAAGCTGATAGAAGTTTATAAAGATGTTGGTGAAAAATACAGGGAGTTCAGCGAGCGGTTTAGCTTTATCGTAAAACAAAACACGGTTATGATTAAGGAACTAATTAATAAAATTTAGCTATGAACAAGAACACAAAAATAATACTTGGGTTAGGTGGTACAATTGTCGCGGGCATTGGAACTGCTTTAATAATACGGTATGTTAAAAAACGAAAATTGCAAAAAGCTTTAGCTGCTCAAAACGGAACATCTAATGCAGTGGTGACCTATAATAATTCCGGGTTTGTACCCACAAATAACAATGTCCAGGTAACGACAAAACCAATTATAACCACAACCACAACCACAAACAAGCCAGTAAGCACAGGCCAGAACTTACTAAAAGGTTCGAGGGGCGAAGCGGTCAAACAATTGCAGCAGGCTTTAAATTTTATTGGTAAAGCTGGTTTGGTTGTGGATGGTGTTTTTGGGGCAAAAACGGAGCAGGCTTTGCAAAAAATTGCAGGTGCCAAAGTTGCCACTCCTAGTCTGCTTAGCCAATTAATGAAAAAAATGTTAAGGGTTTAAGCGAATGAATAAAACCTCAAAAATAGCCATTTTTAGCACCTCAATTGTTGCGGCTGGTATCGGTGTTTTTGTTTACATGAAAAAGCGGGTGCAATTGAGGATTTTGCGCAATGCCAAGTCGTTCTTAGGTCAAAAGGAAGTCCACCCAAACCAGGCATTTTTAGATCCAAATTTTCAAAACCTAATGTATACGATTGGGAATTGGCGCCCCGGCTTTGAGTGGTGTGCTTGTTTTGCCCGCTTGATATGGCTTTTGTCTCTTGACGAAAAAAGGAAAGTTATTGCGAACAAACTGCTAAGTCCTTCTACACAGCAAACTTTTGCAAACTTTATGAATGACAATTCCGGGCTTTTTGAGGTTTCAGCTTTTCCCAAGCCTGGTTCCATTGTTATCTGGCAAAGCTCTAAAGAACCTGCCAAAGGCCACGCAGGTATTTATGTTGGCCAAATACCAGGCTTTCACATTTTTATTGAAGGAAACAAAAACAACCAGGTGTCAATTACCAAATACAGCAATTATCATCAGATAAGTAAAATATTAAAATTGAGGGGTTTTATAAATATAAAGCAATGACCCTCATAGAGGGGTTTATAATTAAACTTAATTTTTAGATGGGGAAGAATTTCGAATCAGGCTTATATAGTGGTTTAGGGGACTTTTTACGGAACCACTTGTTAAAAGACAAAGGGTTTTCAGGTTGGAGGCAGGACAAGGAAAAGTTTAAGATTGACCTGGTCAATGATATCAAAAATTTCTTGTTTACCAGGTGGGAAAAATCCTGGGTACCCTCCCTGGTATTTGACAGCAACGGACAGGTCATAAATTCATACAAGAATGTTTCAGGACGTTTTTACCACAATGAGAGCAATATCATTGGTTTGAAGTCGAATGCTGGCAAAAGCCCTTATTTTATTACTTTATCCAAGATAAAAGAGCAGGGTGGGACTATCCTGGATAAAACAAAAATTACTTCCATTGTTAGTTACGTGCCCATGTTCAAACCAGTCAAAAAAGTGGCTGAAGGGGAAAAAAGGCGACCGGATTGGATGATGCCCCGTTTTCACGAAGTTATTAATGTTGATTTTGTCAGCGGGATTAAAAAGCCTGGTTTCCATATCACCCAATTTAAGGAACTGGAGCTGAACCAGTACGTGGAGGCCTTTATTAAGGAGTTGAAAAAAAGGAAACGTATTCCGGAATTGGTTTACGACCAGTCTGACCGCTGTTTTTACAAGTCCAATCCACCAGTATATTCCATTGATGTGATCCACCTGGTACAAATCCATGCTTTTAAAAACATTGGGGAGTATTATTCTACTCTTTTCCATGAGATTACCCATTCCACTAAATCAAAGTTCCGTCTGGGGCAGCGTGACAAGAAAAACAAAACTAACCCGGATTATGCCAATGAAGAGCTCGTGGCTGAAATGGGGGCTATGATTGTGTGCACAGAACTTGGCCTGGAGTACAATCGGCAAAATTCTTTAAGTTACCTAAAAGGCTGGCTGGAAGGAGCAAAAAAGAAGAATCAAAATGTGGATGATGTTTTAATAAAAGCTTATTCTTATGCTTGTGATGCTGCTGATTATCTTTTAAAGGATATTGATTTAGGGGCTTTGGTTCCTGAGACCATGCAGGAAAGAGCTGAGCTAAAAGTGGTAGACAAAGACAAAGAGTTTACTGAACTTTTCAAGGATGATACTTGCCGTGTTATCAATCATTTGCAGGATGAGCGGGTAAAGCTATTTTTTAAATCCAGGCCGGAAGCTTCACTCATTAAAAAGCTAAAAGAACAAAAGTTTTCTTATGCACCTACTGCCAAAGCCTGGCAAAAGAAAAACACTTCTAAAAATATCGAAGAGACATTACAAATCGTTAATCACAAAGTAGTTATGAAAACCAAGAAAGATACTTCTAAAAAATCATCTCAATTAAGTCTGAAACTGAAAAACACCAAAACTAAAAAAGCTGTAGTTCCTAGTTGGCTGGCCATTATCAGAAGCTTTCTTCGCTTTGCTAACAAAGAGCGAACCCAAACATCTTTACGCAGGTTCTTAAAAGTGCTCCAAGCGAGCTTTGATGCAAAACGGACAGCTGATAAACCGACACCTCACATTGCCTTAATCCGGGAAATCCAGGATACTATGGTAAAACAAATTAACCGGAATATTTCAAAGAAGAAACTGGTTATTAAGGTAAGTGATTCGTTTATCCTGAAGCTTACAAAAGTGAGCCAGTCAGTGGTGGTTTCTTCTAAATTAGAAAAGCCAAAGGTGAAAGAGGAATCTTTGTCCGGGTTGGGAATTGTTCCAAGTACAGAACTGGTGAAAATGAACTTTAAAACGCTTCCTTTTGATGGGGACTGGAAAACTTTAATTGGTAATCCTTCGGTTCCCTTTCATTTGATGTTTTATGGGCGTGGTGGTTCCGGTAAGTCTACTTTATCTGTTCAGTTTGCGCATTACCTGGCTTCAAAGCATAATTTCAAGGTTTTGTTTGTGGCTAAAGAGGAAGGGATTAGCCAGACTGCACAAGATAAATTCAAGCGTTTAAATGCCGTTCACCCGAATGTTTTTATTGATGATGGTCGAAACCTGGAACATAGTGGTAAATTTGATGCGGTGGTGTTGGACTCGGTAAATGAATTGAACCTTTCGCCGGACGATATTCGCAGACTTCAGGAAAGGAGCCCGAATACTTCTACTATACAGATTTTTAAGGCTACTAAAGAAGGCAAATTCCTGGGGCAGAATGATTATTCGCACATGGTGCAGGCGGTGTTTAGGTGTGAGGATGGGGTTTGTGTGGCTGAGAAGAATAGGTTTGGGGGAAACGAAACAATTAAGATTAAATTTCAATAGTATAAAAATATAGCCACTGTTTAAAGTGAAACAGTGGCTTGTTTAAATTGTTAACACATTTCTTCCGGAACTGGTTGCTGCAGATGATTTTTACAGCTGAATTTGTTAACATTTTCGGCACCAGCTACTAACCCGGAAACTTAAAAGTGATAACAGAAATGAAATATCATGTCTTAATCAAACAGAAATGGCCCAGTACAAGGATCACAGTCGAAATTTAATGTTTTACCAACACAATATGCCCTACTACCTTGTATTATGTGTACATATGCCAAATCAATTACTTCCCTTATATTATTCCCATTTTGGTCAGTTCCTTCAATAGTGATTTTATAGGATTCTTCATAACCAGAATGACTATAATAGACATTTGTTAAAGAAACGACCCTTTTAGGGATGTTGCCCTCGCAGCAGCCGCACCATAGAACTATATTTTCTTGTTCTCTTAATAACTCTGTTGCTTTTACTGCCTGATCTCTCGTCAAATATTCAAGTTGGTCTGCTTTTACCTGAATTGAAACAAAAACAATGAAAATAATAAAGATTAGTTTTCTCATAAATAACAAATTTGAATTAATAAATAATAATTAATCAGTGATGACCTACTAAGTGGTTAATTATTAAAATATATTTGGTTTATTTACTTTTCAACACATCAACCATTTCCTTTAAAAGCTTATTTTCATCTAATAGTGCTTTGTTTTTATAGTGAAGTATTTCCATGTCATGAGCTTGCTCATTTAATCGGTATTTTAGTAATTCGAGTTCGTATATTAACTCCTGAACTGATTCGCTTGTGTTTATATGTCCTATACCTGAATGAATATTACCAATTTCAATTTTGTTTCTTTCTATATAAATAGTATTAGCAGAGCCTTTTAATGCATCAAGTATCTTAGTCCAGGTTTCTACATCAATTGCCTTTCTAAACTGAAAATGTTCAGTTATGGCAGCATTTTCCACTAAACTTTTCTTCATTCTTTCTCATTTTCTTTCAGGTTTCGTTAGTAAAGTTTATTTATTCTTTAAAATTTCGTTCATTTCTTTTAAAAGTTCAATCTCTCTTTGCAAACCTTCAATTTTCTCTTTCAAATGTTTGTTCTCTAATTGCAATTCCTTATCGCTACTATTTATTTCATTAGCTTTTATTATATCACCAACCCCTGAGTGAACATGTCCTTTGATTTTTATATTGTTGCCTTCTGAAAAAAAATAGCTTATTGGTACATCTAAAACATTTGCAATTTTTTCTAACATAGATATCTTAAAATCACCTCGACTCATAGCTTGACTAATAGCAGTTTGTGTATATCCAATTTTATCAGCAAGCTCACGTTGATTTAATTTCTTACTCTTGAGCAACTCTTTTAATTTATTGATTTCCATTGATATATATTTAGAATAATTCTAAATAACGAAATACTTAATAATTTACGATTAAGTTATTTGATTGTTTTGATTAAGTTATTTTATATTTGCATTATTCAAGCATTATTCAAACGAAAGACGAAAATATGAATTTTATTGATTACTACAATAGTATAGGTGATGTAAGTGAAAAAAAACGCCTTAGAAAAAGAATTATCGAAAAGGCCGGAGTTGAGCCACCAACGTTTTATACATGGAAGCTACGTGAAAAATTCCCTCTACATGTAAAAGAGATAATAGCAAATATTCTAGAAAAATCAGTTAACGAACTATTTCCAGGAACGAACTTGTTTTGAAATATATTAAAAAATACCCCGGGCTCTTTAACACGGAGACACCCAGGGCTATAATTTAAAAGATTCAGAAACCCTTTAAACAGTACAAAAGTATGAAAAATTATTTAACTATGCTAAGTAAAATAGCCCTAAACCAGTACAAAGCACACGAAGTCCGTAGGGAATGGCGTGTTTTTATTCTCTTTGTCTTTTTGGCAAAGACCTTAACGTGGGTAGTTTCAGTATATGCTGGACAAAACTATTTTAGCAACCTTACCTACGCTATTATTGAAGATAAAACAGCCACACTTATTGCTGCAATTGTAGCCCTTATAATCCTTGAAGTGTTGACCACTATTGCGCTGTCAAAGTTTTTTAAATTCCTGTTTCGTGGTGTAAAGAGACTAAAAACCATTATTACAATGGCTTGTGTTGTCGCATTCCTGTTCAGTATTTCCTTTATAAGCAGTACAAACGGGCTTGCTATGCGACAAAGCAAAAAAGTAGACAAATCCGAGGTTATCTATAATAGGTCAGGTATTCAAAAAGAATCAATAAAAGAAGAATTTGAAAGCCGAAAGCAGGATATTGAATTGCAAATAACCATGATTAAATCAAACCCCGAAGGCTGGACAGGAGGCCGGAGAAATGTTCTTTTACCACACCAAAACAAAAAAGTAGACAGCTTGTACCGTTGCAAAGCACTGCTATTAGATGAACAAAAAGCGGCATTGGTATCAATAAATGACCAGGTAAAATCAGAGCTTGAAATCAACAAACAGGAAACCACTGCGGAAGCTAACAAATATTATAATGTTATTACCTGGGTGATGATTATACAATTTTTATCTTCCGGTATTTTAATGTTTTTCTGGAAAAAGATAGTATTGGAAGAAAACCCGGATGCACTAATAACTGAAGAAGTACATGATCATATTGAGCTGGGAAAAGAAATCGTAAACAACGCAATCAAACAAGGTGCAGAAAGTACCAGTTTGACTTACGCTACTGTTTTAAATAATGCCAGGTTATTGCCCTCAAAATTAGTTGACCAGGGCATTCATACCGAACCAGCAACGGAACCAATTAAAGAACCTGAAAGAAGGAAGGTAATCGGATTTATAAACCATATCCAAAAACAGTCGGAAATTAGTCGAAAATCACTTGAACAACCAAAACGTCCAGACAATACAAAAGATATAAACCAGGAATTAAAAAATGTAAACTACCTGAAAAAGCATAAAGAAATTGTAATTGTAATGAAAGAAAACGGGTTGCCGAAAGATGACAAAATCCACAATTCGGACGCTTTTTTAATTGGCAAAGAAGCAAAGCAAAGAGGTGCTAAATACAGTGGGCGGACGCTTGTAAGGGAAGTATTCCAGATTTACAATACCATTGGAGCAGACCGAATAAGGATAACCAATAATGATATCGAAATAATATAAATAGCCCCCTATTATCGAACCAGGGAGTAACGGGGGTTCTCCCTGGTTTAAACTAAAATCTTAAAACAATGAATACAATTTTTATTGAAACAGGTTATCCAATGAATTATTATGTAGCTATTAGGATTGAACCATCAATGGAATATCATCAAGCTTACCGGATTAGTGAGCTAGGAGATGAATACTATCTATTTAAAGAAATGGAAAAAGAAAAAGGAGAATTTAAGGAAATTCCATTGGAACAAGTGAAGGAAATCATAAAAAATTCAGATTGGAACAATATAATTCAAGATAATTATTTAAAAGCTTTTACGCATAAAAATCTAACAAAATGAAAAACCTGGAAAAACACAACAAAAAAGTACAAATCATGCTAATTACAGCAAGTAGAAAAGACGCTTCTCCATTGCCCTGGTATCTGCAATGGGACAAAGATACTCCACCAATTATTTTTAATGCTAAAGGGGAATGTGTTGCTGTTTTAAATACTGGTAATTATGGTAGTAAGGAAATAATCGCTAATGCAAAACGCCTGCTTAATGGTAATTCTCAGGAGGATTTAGAAATAGAACGTTTTGTGAGAGATGCCATAAAAAAAGAGGGTTTAGCAAATGAGGAATAAAGAGTCAATGAGGAGAGCTTAATAACACCACTATCAAAGCTTCTGCATGTAATACTAATCATATCAAAGTTTAACAATGGATAATCACATTATTTTTACCTCACCAGATATAAGGGAGGATTTCAGGACATTTTTCTCGGAAAACAGGGAAATTACAATTGAACTGTTAAGGATACGCCGCACAAGGGGTGTAAACCTGTCCGTTTTTACACTGAAAAGGGTAAGTAGAAAATTAAACCAGCCCTACCCACTTGTCAAATTAGTACAATCTGTATTAAAAAATTGCCTGGACAAAAACTACACTTTAGAAAGAATCTACGAAAAAAGAACATTCACGGACAGGGTATTAAAGTGGAACTTAAAAAAAAGCATGTTAACACTTTTTCGGTATCCGGATTCCTGGAGAAAAGAAAAATGTTAACACATTTTGTTCTGCAGAACAAGGTTCCGATAACCATCGAATTGGATTTTAAGAAAATCTGTTAACACAAATAATAAATATCCAAAACATAATAAAATGGCAAAAGTAATTGTAAACAGAAATGATGATGATCAATTAAGCGATGCAATTGAAAGGTTAAAAAAACACTTTGGGCTACTATCAGCTACAAAGGCAGTTGAAAAAGCAATTTTCTTCATGGTAGATGAATTGCCAGGCGAAAGAAATACCACAAAGGAAACAAATAACGAGCTGAAAGAAACACGCTACCTTTTAAAGAGAATTTTCAACGAAGTGGAAGCAAAAAGAGAAGCGGAAACAAGTATAGATGAATTAATCAGAATTTATAAAGCATAATACAATGGAAAGATATTATTATCAAAACAAACAAAACAGTAACATAATTCTGTTGCAACAATCAGGCAATAAACATGAAAGGCTATTAATAATCTTCAATATAAAAGAAAAACAGGTAGAAAAACACGAAGGTATATCAATAAAGCAGATTAAGGAATATATCAAACGTTGCCAGCAAGAAAATCAAAGGGATAAAGACAACAAACTTACCGATGAAAAGAAATATTCACTTTTAAAAGCTGAAAACGCAAATCGTTTAATAAAAATAGCGGGACTAACACCACATTGCCCCGCCATTCAGTCCAGCTTACATTTTCAGAGTAAGCTGGGTGTTTAATCACTTATTCAAGTTTAACAATTCAAAGGTAATACAATTATGAATAAAAATCAATCAACTAATCTTGAATACCGCGACCCACCACATGGTTATCATATACTGAAACAAGCTGTGGAAAATGGCGTTTTTTACGATGAAGAAATCTCATTAATTGAAGAATTGATAGTTTATATGCATGGAGGCAAAACCGTAAAAACTTCTTATGAGGCTTTCCTTGATGAGTTTAACAACCTGACCGGGAATAAATACCTTGCAGATACAAAAACATTCCTGCTTTTTGAAGAACAAAGAAAACATTACTCCTTACCTCAGATTTTGAAAGCATTAAGGAACATTGTCAAAGTTGAATGGTATGTCGAAAATCTTAACGCTTTAACACCTGAGCATTTTTTGGCCACAGAAGGGAAAACCAATAAAATAGCGCAATACCAGGTATTTGTAGAAAAGAGCAAAGAAGACAAACCTAAAAAATCAAGCAACAATGATACAGCAAGAGAAAGCAATTATGGAGAAATCGCAGACTTATAAACTCTCAGTCCAATATTTGATTAATGTTTCAAAGCATTTGATAAAACAATATGATTTGCCACCATTTCAATTGGAACCACACACAGAGTTCCTATATACTTTGATATGCGAGTATTACAATAATGATAAAGCTTTTGAAAGTCGTTTCCTGGAAACGAAAAAAGGAAAGAAGTATTATTCACTTAGAAAAGGGCTCTTTTTAATGAGTCGTCCAGGAACCGGAAAAACTTTCATATTCGAAATGTTGCTCCCGATGATTTTTAAAAATTCGCCTGAACATTCCTACCGGAAAACAACCGCTGAAAATGTGAAGGATTTATATGCCCAGGAGGGGCGTAATGCCTTAAAAGTCTTTAATGAACAGGTTTATAATAAATTTGGCCAGGCACCTGGTATTTACCATTTATACATAGATGATTTTGGGCGGGAGGGCGATCAAACTGTACCACATTTTAGGGATAAGGATATAAAGTTCATGGATAAATGGATTGAAACCAGGTACAGGAGTTTTATAAGCCACAACAGGAAAACTCATGGCAGTTCAAACCTTGATATAACGGGATTAAAAGATCATTACACTGCACCAACATGGAGTAGGATGAGACAACTATTTAACTTCATTCCTGTTGTAACAGATATTGATTACAGGGACTTATGATGAATAAAGCTTATTTTGATTATCATGGATTTTATGGCCGATATACTAATGCGATTAGGGTTAACCTTAAAACACCTCGCTTAAACTATGTAATGCGGAGGGCTTGCGAGCTTCTCCGCAGGTTTGACGAACCCATCCAGATTAGTACCATTGATGCCTGGGAAAAGCAATTTGATTTATCCAAAGGTATGATGGTTGGCTACCTAAAAGGGATTAAAAGAGTAAACCAGACCAATTTTGAAGCTTTACGGCAACGAATGAAGCAATTTAATGTCGAGCAAAATATCATTAATAAGGAGGTAATTATCTCTGATAATTTTGGAGTAGTACACACCATTGCAGAAGTTGAAGAAATTTTGAAAGCAGAAGGTCAAAAGTTTACCAAAGCTGAACTGTATAAGCTTTTAGAACCACTAAACAAAAACATAACAATTGTTCAGCCATTTGACCCTTTAAAAAGATATTTCGAAGAACTGGCTCAAAACTATAAAGGGGGCAAGAACATAAAAGAACTTGCTGATTGTATCCCTATCCGTGAATTTCAGGACAAAGGTCGACAAAACGGTTTTTATCGCAAAAAAATGGAATACTACCTTGCCAAATGGTTGTATAAAACGGCTGGCCAGGCATTAGGAATAGGCATCAACGATGCCATGTTATTATGGGTAGAAGGGAAGGGGGGAAGTGGTAAATCCCGCATGAATGACTGGATGTGTAATACATTAAAACCATTTAAAGATTATTATACACCAATCAAAGAAAACAGTGTTTATAAACCATTTACAGAAATGGCAGCAACACGCTTTTTTGTTGACTTTGATGAACTTCCTATATCAGGTACAAGATACCAGGACTTTAAAAGCTCCATTGCTTCTACTGAGGTGAAAGTGTACAAAAAAGGCATTGGTTGGGTGACTTATAAAAAAATGGCTTCGTTTATAGGTAGTACTAACAAAAACAATGAAGGGACTCAAAAAGGGTATGTAGTAGAACCAGACGAAGCGTTTATGCGTAGGGTAATTCCTATTGAAATCCCGGCTGGTGAACCAATAGATTTTGAACGCTATTTAAGAAATGTTGATTTGGAGCAACTTTGGGGCGAAGCTGCTGCCGGAATTATCCAGGCAGAAAAATCGAATAATACTGATTTATTAAGATATACAAAGCAGGATTATGATTACTTAATTGAGCAAAATAAAAGGTATCTTCTTGATAATCCAAAGCATGAAAATTCTATTATACTGAGATATGTTAAAAAAGCCCCTGAAAACGTTGCCAGGTATTTTTATTCATCCAGTCAAATTTTAGAACATATTACGAGCAAGGGATACAAAGTGGCAAAAAATGAAACTGCACTAGGCATGTTGCTAAAACAGGCCAATTTCACCAAATACCGAAACGGGAGGCAAAGGGGTTGGTTTGTAGAATTTAAAGTTTAAGATGTTTTTTAAAACTGGGGACATAGTAATAAACAAAAAACGGTCTATTATCTTCATATTTGAAATGGAGAACGAGCAGCACCGGAAAGAAATCTTCCAATGCAGGGCAGCTACATTTGACGAACGTAAACGTTTTGCATTGTTGGGGGTTAAAAAAGCCAGTATAAAAGACATAAACCTTTCCAAAAAAGAAAGTATCGCCCCAAAAATTTCCATCACCCTGGAAATTCCTGCCAATTATATTGCCAGTTTAAACAGAGTAGGGGACTCAAACGGGCTGATTAAGTACGAAGATGTGGTAATTCATATTCTAACCAAATACAACCTGGATTTTGAGCAAAAAGCACAAAATCTATTGGAACTACAGATGGACGATCAAAAAGTACTGAAACAGATAAAATCATTGCTTGATTCTATTATCAGGTAATATTATGTTAACAATATATAAGGTTGTGTATTGTCATCATCTCAGGAACCACACATCAGCAGAAAAAAAATGTTAACAAAACGCAACCAGGCAGCTTCTCCTGGTGCGTAGTTATGTTAACATAATAAAACTTAACTCGCTGAGAATTGAATAAAAAGAGTTGTATTGTGATGTAGGCTTCTAAAATAAAACCTCACGCTTTAAATAACTAAATCTTTAGTTGCAAATAAAGCTCTTGGGTACTTGTCCGTGATTAATTTCAGCCTGGCTTGATCATTTTCCGGGTGTCATGATTCCGTTCTTAAAAATCATCTTCTTACTTTCTTTTTATTTATTAATTTTTAAAAAAAATTGAGAAAAAAGAAAAAAGCAAAAAAGACATTTTTACAAAAAACACAAAAAAAAGGTGTCAGGGTGTCATCGACCTTTATTTATAGGAACTCCATTGGTGACACCTAAAAATAAAAGGTGTCACAGGGTGTCATTCATAAAGCCACCTTGTGACACCCTGGGTGTCATCCTAACTAGTTAATAATCAATAGGGGCATGACACCCCAAAACATAGGTGTCACCACTCAAACCCGCATGGTGACACCATTAGTGACGCCATGACACCCTGAGAAATGGGTATACCTTAAAAAATATCACAGTTAATAATGTGATTTATAAGAATTTGCCTGTAGTAAACAATCTAATGAATTGACTATTAAGTTATTAGCTGTAATCCACACATAATTAGGTATTTACGATTTAACATAATTATGTCCGAAAGTTTACATTGTCATTTAGTTTAAAAGCGTAAATCACAATTATTCTGCATCTTAAGTATGAGTAAACACTTACTTTTCATCAATTATTATGTTAAATTGGATTGTAAGCAGCGTGTATATTTTTTAATAGTTATAATTATTAAAATACTGATATTATGATGCTTACTATTTAACATAACATTAAGACATTTATAAGTAGTTCATTATCAATGCAGTAATAATTTATAATTTGTGACACGTTCAGAATTAGGTACAAAGAAATTCACAATTACCTGTAAATCAAATAGTTATATATTTGTCTTATAATTAATATTATGTTAAATAGAATATTTTAAAAGTAAGTCGGTTTCCCGACCTACCCATTTTTAATCTTATAAACCACTCTTCTTTGCTGGAATTTGATCTAATTTTTCCTGTGCTTCTTTCTTTTTATCATACTTCTGTAATCTATGATAAATAGTTACAAGTGTTTGCAATGTTGAGCGGTCTGTTTTATTAGCTTCATGAGCTTTTTCCATATAAGGTAATGCAAGTTCAAATTGCTCTTTTGCTTTAGCTTGCATCGCTTCAAATTCTTTAACTTTCTTCAAATCAATCTTGTCTGCGTCTTTAAGTATTTTTGCTGCTTCATTATAGAATAATGCCCCAAGATTATACAAAGCTTCAAAATATCCGGGCTTTAAATCAATTGCAGTTTTGTATGATTCTTTAGCATTTTCAAAATAAGATTTCTTTTGTTCTTCATTGTATTTACCTGTAGAATCTTTAAGCATTGTGTCATACAAGGTACCAATTGCATAATGAAAAGTTGGGTTTTCTGGGTCATCCTTAACTGCTTGTGTTAATTTCTCCATTGCCTTTTCAGATTCTCCTGAAGTTAGGTAGTAATTGATAAAGCCAATTAAAATTTCTTTTGAACCAGGGTACTTATCAAATCCAGCTTGTAATGTTTCCCGCTCTTTTTCAGGTTGTCCCAATTCTTTATATAAGCCTGCAAGTGCCTGATAAGGAGCTGCTTCCTGATATCCTTTCGAAATACAAAGTTCATAATATTCTTTTGCAGTTTCATTATCACCTCCGTTTTGTGCCATTACACCAACATAATAGGTAACTAAACCTGTATTAAAAATTGTATCAGATTTTTCCTTTGGATATTTATCAAGCTCTAATGCCTTTTTTAACTCAGAAACAGCTTCTTTGTACTTCTTTTCTCCAAAATATTTAACTCCACTATTTGTGAACAGTCCACGCAATGTTGCAATGTTTGATTTTGTTGTGGATTTATTCTTGAATTTTCCTTTAGCATCTAATTCATCAGCTTTTTTATAGGCTTCATATGCTTTATCTAAAGCCTTTTCATCCAATGGTTTGGTTTCTTCCCATTCCGCCAGTTTTCCGTTTTCAAAATGCAAAGTAACTCTTTCGTAAATCCAGTCTTCTCCTTTTTCAGTATTTGCTATACTTTGAGGCTTTCCAACTAATAATTCAGCACCACTGATTCCAGTTTGTGGCATATTCACATATAAACCTTTAGTGTTAAATTGAGCCATATCAAGAAAAAGATCTCCTCTTTTTTCCCATGTAGCTGATTTTACATTCTTTTTCGAGTTTTGTATATCTGCATCGCTTTTTTCTTTATCCTTCAACAGGCTTTCAGCAGTCTGTGATGTTTGGGCACTCAATAAAGTCGCACCAACAAATACAGATACAAATAATAAAGCTATTCTTTTCATTTTAAGTTTTTTTAATTGTTTTCTAATAAATATGCAAAAATAATTAAATTGATGAATTCCAAAATATATTTTAAAACATATCTAATTACTGAGTTTATTATTACTCTTCATTATGCTCCAGCTCCTCTCCTTCTTCTATCTCTCCATTTCCGTTTTCTTCACTTATTGGAACTTTTGCAACAGATGCAATTGAATCTTTGCCTTTTAAGTTAATCAATCTAACTCCTTGTGTCGCTCTTCCGGATATACGTATATCACTGACTTTCAACCTAATAGTTAGTCCGGATTTGTTTATTATCATAATGTCATTTTCATCAATGACATTTTTTAAGGCAACTAAATTCCCAGTTTTTTCAGTGATATTTAAGGTTTTAACACCTTTACCACCACGGTTTGTGATTCGATAATCATCAATTGAAGTACGTTTTCCATAACCTTTTTCTGAAACAACCAAAAGTGTTTCTTCAGTATCCTGAACCACAACCATTCCAACAACTTCATCACTTTCATCAATATTGATACCTTTCACACCTGAAGCTGTCCGTCCCATTGGTCTCACTGTAGTTTCATTAAATCTGATGGCTTTACCAGAACGAGCTGCAATTACAATTTCGTCTTCTCCATTTGATAATCTTGCTTCTAGAAGTGTATCTCCTTCTCTAATAGTAATTGCATTTATCCCATTTTGACGAGGACGTGAATATTCTGTTAATGGTGTTTTTTTAACAATACCATTTTTAGTACACATTATAATATTATGTGACTTGATATAATCCTCATCAGTAATTGTGGTGACATTAACAAAGGCTTTTACTCTATCATCCTGCTCAATATTTAGCAAGTTTTGGATTGCTCTGCCTTTTGAAGTTCTGTTTCCTTCAGGAACTTCATAAACTTTCAGCCAAAAACATTTACCTTTTTCAGTGAAGAACAACATTGTATTATGCATTGAGGCAACATACATATGTTCCAGATAGTCAGCATCCCGAGTAGCACCGCCTTTGGCTCCTGTTCCACCTCTATTTTGAGTTTTGTACTCAGTTAAAGATGTCCTTTTTATATAGCCTAGGTTTGAAATAGTAATCGCAACATCTTCATCTGCATAAAAATCCTCAGGATTAAATTCTTCTGAAGAATATTCGATCTCGCTGCGCCTTTCGTCACCATATTTTTCACGTACTTCTTCCAGTTCTTCTTTTACAATAGCCATTCTTAGTACCTTGTCAGCTAATATAGCTTTTAACTCTTCAATTAACTTCATTAGCTCTTCATAATCCTGCTTTAGCTTATCTATTTCAAGACCTGTTAATTTTTGAAGACGCATATCAAGAATTGCTCTTGCTTGAATTTCTGTTAGCTCAAATCTTTCCATTAATCCCGTCCTAGCCTCTTCAGGTGTTTTTGAGCTTCTGATTAAAGCAATTACTTCATCAAGATTATCAATAGCAATGATTAACCCTTCAAGAATGTGCGCTTTTTTCTCAGCTTGGTCTAACTCATACTGAGTCCTGCGCTGAACAACTTCGTGCCTGTGCTCGATAAAAGTCTCAAGCATTTGCTTAATATTCAGCAATCTTGGCCTTCCTTTAACCAAGGCTATGTTATTAATACTGAAAGTAGATTGAAGCTGCGTATATTTAAATAGCTTGTTTAAAACAATATTGGCTATTGCATCTCTTTTAATATCAAAAACAATGCGCATACCAGTTCTATCCGATTCATCATTTGCGTTACTGATACCCTCAAGCTTTTTCTCGTTAACCAGGTCCGCAACTTTTTGAATCAATTCGGCCTTGTTTACCAGGTAAGGTATTTCTGTAACAACAATCTTTTCACGTCCATTTTCGTTTTCAATATCTACTTTTGAGCGAATTACCACTCTGCCTTTTCCTGTATGATAAGCATCCTTAACTCCCTGGTATCCATAGATAATACCACCTGTTGGAAAATCAGGAGCTTTTAAATACTTCATTATTTCATCAATCTCAATCTCTGGATTTTCAATTGTAGCGATTGTTGCATTCACTACCTCTGTAAGGTTATGCGGAGGAATGTTTGTTGCCATACCTACTGCAATACCAGAAGCACCATTTACTAATAAATTAGGTATTCTTGTTGGAAGCACTGTTGGCTCCTCAAGAGTATCATCGAAGTTAAGCTGAAAATCAACGGTGTTTTTATCTAAATCAGCTAAAGTATCTTCTGCTATTTTTTGTAGTCGAGCCTCGGTATACCTCATAGCTGCAGGAGGATCACCATCTACTGAACCAAAGTTTCCCTGTCCGTCAACCAATGGATAACGAAGCGACCATTCCTGGGCCATTCTTACCATAGCATAATAGACTGAACTATCTCCATGAGGGTGATATTTACCTAGCACCTCTCCCACTATTCTGGCAGATTTTTTATACGCTTTTGAAGCAGTAACACCCAGTTCTCGCATGCCAAATAATACCCTTCTGTGCACGGGTTTCATCCCGTCTCTAACATCAGGCAACGCACGAGAAACAATCACCGACATTGAATAATCAATGTATGATGATTTCATTTCCTCTTCAATGTCTACAATTTTAATTCTTTCTTTCTCTGACATATCCTTCGATTTCTGTATGTTTTCTCAAGTTAAACATTTGATATTCTGATAATTAAAAGAACAATTAACAGAATAGTCCTAAAATTATTTTGAATCCGCTAAAATACGGAATTATCGCCTATTTCCGAATTTTTCTGTGCTTGTTTATCAACAATTTCTGTTAAAAAGATTGTTCTAATGAAATTTCGTTATTACGTATCTTTGGCTTTCTGAATTTAGAAGTTTAAAATTAGAACTATCTCATGACCAAAGGGAATAAATTAGTTAAAGATAAAGATGTTAAGATAAACCTGAGTTTAAATTTCTAATACCTTAATTTCCAATATTATGTACGTAAAAATAGAACAAAGCTGGAAAAACATACTTTCAGATGAATTTGAAAAGGAATATTTTAAAAACCTTGTAGAATTTGTAAAAAGTGAATACAAAAGTCACACAATTTATCCTCCTGGAAAAGATATATTCAATGCTTTTGATCATTGTAAGTTTGATAATTTAAAAGTAGTTATTCTGGGCCAGGATCCATACCATGGAAAAGGTCAGGCAAATGGATTGTGTTTTTCTGTAAGTGACGGAATAAAAAAACCTCCTTCACTTGTTAATATTTTTAAGGAAATAGAAGATGACCTTGGGACACCTATTCCAGAAAGCGGGAATCTAGAACGATGGGCTAAGCAAGGTATACTACTTTTAAATGCCACTTTGACAGTTCGCGCCAATCAGGCAGGCTCTCATCAAAAGAAAGGTTGGGAGACTTTTACTGATGCTGTAATAAAAAATATATCTGATCAAAAAGAGGGTATTGTGTTTATACTTTGGGGGGCATATGCACAACGTAAAGGTGCTGTTATTAAAGAAGATAAGCATTGTATTTTAGAGTCGGCTCACCCCTCTCCTTTTTCTGCATACAATGGCTTTTTTGGTAATAAACACTTTAGTAAAACCAACCAATATTTAAAGAAAATTGGTAAAATCCCAATTGAGTGGTAAGAAATTTGAACAAGCTCTTTTTTACCAGATATTGATATCAGTTAATAGTTAAAATATTCTAAAACATTTAACTTCTGGTGAATAACCAATAAGCTTATTGGCTATTTTTTACTAATTTCGTATTTTTATAAAAACTAAAAACAGGAATTGTCCTGAAGTATAAAGAAAGGGAACAAATGGATCCGAAATTTACAGAACGAATTAAAAAAATCTTGAGCTATAGCAAAGAAGAAGCTATTAGGCTTGGTAACAGATATATTGGCACAGAGCATATATTTTTAGGAATACTTCGCGAAGGTGAAGCAGATGTACTCGATGAACTGATAAAGTTGGGAGTTGATTTGCGCGAAGTGAAGGAAGCAATTGAAGAAAGAGTGCAAATTGATGGAGCTGACCATATAGATGATTCTTACGATACAGGTTTATTAAAAGAAACAGAAAGAGCTCTTAAACTGACCCAGTTAGAAGCAATATCTTTTAAACAAAGTGTGCCAGATACGGAGCATTTGGTTTTGGCTATTTTGAAAGATAGCTCAAGTATTGTTACTCAAGTACTTAACGAAAGAGAAGTAACCTACGAACTTCTTAAAGACAGATTAATAGAATCACCAAGAGCTGAAATACCAGACGAAGATGATGATGCACGTGATGAAGAAGGAGGAAAAGAACATCATAAAGGACAAGCAGGAAGACCACAATCAGATACTCCGGTACTTGATAACTTTGGTGTAGATTTAACCAAGGCTGCTGAAGAAGATCAATTGGATCCTATTGTCGGAAGAGGAAGAGAAATTGAACGGCTTGTTCAGATTTTAAGCCGTAGAAAAAAGAATAACCCTGTATTAATTGGTGAACCCGGCGTTGGTAAATCGGCTATTGCTGAAGGATTGGCAATACGCATCATAAAAAAGCAGGTATCAAGGGTTTTATTTGGAAAACGAATTGTTACGCTTGACCTTGCCTCAATTGTAGCAGGTACAAAATACCGTGGGCAGTTTGAGGAAAGAATGAAATCAATCCTTAACGAGTTGTCTAAAACTAAGGATGTTATACTTTTCATTGATGAAATTCATACCATTGTGGGTGCTGGGGGTGCAAGTGGCTCATTAGATGCCTCAAACATGCTAAAACCTGCACTGGCAAGAGGCGATATTCAATGTATTGGAGCAACTACACTTGATGAATATCGTCAGCACATTGAAAAAGATGGTGCTCTCGAAAGAAGGTTCCAAAAGATTATGGTTGATCCAACTTCAATGGAGGAGACGATTGATATCTTACATAATATAAAAGACAGGTACGAAGACCATCATAATGTTATTTATACAGATGACGCCATTGCAGGTTGTGTAAAGCTTACAACTCGCTACATTAGCGACAGACACTTACCTGATAAGGCAATTGATGCTTTGGATGAGTCTGGCTCAAGGGTGCACATTTCTAAGATAAAAATTCCTGAAAAAATTGAGCAAATTGAGAAGCAAATAGAAGAAGTAAACCAGGAAAAACTCTCTGCAGTAAAGAATCAGCAATTTGAATTGGCAGCTTCTCATCGTGATAAGGAGCAGGAACTAATGAAACTTCTTGAAGAAGAGAAGGTTAAATGGGAAAGGGATTTATCAAATAATCGTGAAACCGTTGATATTAACAATGTTGAGGAAGTGGTTGCAATGATGACAGGGGTGCCTGTTCAACGAATTGCCCAGACAGAAGGTGCCCGCCTGTTGAAAATGAAAGATGAATTGGTTGGCAAAGTAGTTGGTCAGGATGATGCAGTTGTGAAAATTGTAAAAGCCATTCAAAGAAATAGAGCGGGTTTGAAAGATCCACGAAGACCAATTGGTTCGTTTGTATTCCTTGGTCCTACAGGTGTTGGTAAAACTCAATTAGCTAAAATATTATCAACCTATTTGTTTGATTCTGAGGACGCTTTGGTTCGTGTTGATATGAGCGAATACATGGAGAAGTTTTCTGTTTCAAGACTAGTTGGTGCACCTCCAGGATATGTTGGTTATGAGGAAGGCGGACAGTTGACAGAAAAAGTAAGAAGAAAACCTTATTCAGTTGTTCTTTTGGATGAAATTGAAAAAGCCCACCCTGATGTATTTAATTTACTACTTCATGTATTAGATGAAGGGCAGTTGACTGATAGTCTTGGTAGAAAGGTTGACTTTAAAAATACCATTATCATTATGACTTCGAACATTGGTTCAAGGCAAATTGAAGATTTTGGTCGTGGTGTTGGATTTTCAACAAAGTCATTTGACGAAGAACGAAATCGTGGAATTATTCAAAAAGCACTTAAAAAAGCATTTGCTCCTGAGTTTTTGAATAGAATTGATGATGTAATTGTATTCAACTCGTTAACTCGTGAACATATCCACGAAATTATTGATATTGAATTAGAAGGCCTGTATAAACGAGTAGATGAAATGGGTTACAAATTAACCATTTCTAAAGATGCAAAAGATTACATTTCTGAAAAAGGATACGACAGTAAATTCGGTGCAAGGCCACTTAAGCGAGCTATCCAAAAATACCTTGAAGACGAAATGGCTGAAGTAATTATTCAGGCAGAAATTGGAGAAGGCGATGAAATAAAGGTTGATTTCGACAAGGAAAACGAGAAAATCAAGATCAATTTCAAAAAAGGCACTGCTAAGAAAGAAAAGAAAAAAGAAGAAAAAAATAAAGAAGAGGAGAATAAGGAATAACTTTTCTTCTTATGCGCAACTAAAAAAGGTAGCCTTAAAATAGCTACCTTTTTTAGTTTATTATTTCTTCGGGTAATTTATTGTACAGTTCTATATCATCACTATACACCTTCTCTTCCCCACTTTCATCATATACTATTTTGACATGAAAGACATTGTTTTTCATATCAAAAGCAATATTGCAACTGTTGTAGCTAATTTTTGATGAACCTGAAAAATAGAAAATATCATTGCTAATCTTGTAAGGAGTAACAGTCATAAAACATTCTGTAACATCATCAAATACTTGAGCTCCCAAGAGTTTCACCAACCTGTTTTTTATCACGTCTTTTTCAAAAATATCAACATCATAAGTGTATTTTCCTTCAACTGCTTTTAGTTCTTTCTTAATTTTCTCTAAGTCTTCATTTAACTGGCTATTACAAGAGAAAACAATAAATAATAAGGGTACAAACAATAGTATATTTTTCATTCTGAGATAAAATTTATTGCTCAAAGATAGGTAATTTAAAAACTCTGTGGAACCAAACCTCTCTGGATTGAAAATCCTGAGGTTTTGATAACGAATGGAATTCTTTATTTGGTCAATAATTCAATGTTGAATTTCGATTAGCGAATTATGAATAATGCAGAAGTGTATCAACACCTTGCCACTTTCTTTTTCTTGCCAATTCTATCCATTTTCTCTACTTTTTGGATGTATTCGGCAGCTAAAGGTACTTTGCATGCGGTTCCGCCCATTTCAACATTTACTTTGCCAATTTTGGCTGCTATTTCTTTTGCTTTTTCTGTTAGTTCTGCTATCATAGAGCCAACAGCAATAACAAACCCATTCATGGCATATCGTACGCGATTTTGTGAAAAATGAATGCTCTCTCCCACTCTATCAAGTAATTGGCTTAGTCGATGGGTATTTAAATCTTCGTCCTTTTTTATGGTGACTAAGCTCGAAAGTGTTGCCCAACCGCAAGAAGCAATATTTTCTTTGTCAGATTCTATCCATTCCATCGCCAATTTCCAGCCATGATTGCTTTCTGCTGCGACCCAGGCAACCGTATATTCGCTCAGGTAATACCAATAGGCTTTTTGTGCCCAATCCCTTAAGTTTTCTTCGGTTATTTGTTGCTCATCAGCAATTAGGCCGGCCAGGTACATGGCATCTGAATTACCAGTATCAAATAATTCCGATGAAAGCTGGTGGTTTTTCTTTACTTTCTTTACAATTTGCTTTAAATCAGCTATTTTAACTCCGAAAAAAGGTTCTTTGGCACCATGCTTTTTAAGTACTTTTTTGGTTTGTTCACTGCCTTTGGCTTTTAGTTCGGCCATTATTTCTTTGATCGTCATATCTTAGTTAAAAGTTTAAGGTTTAAAGTAATAAAGTTTAGATGTGTAATATCTGAGCTTTATTCTCAAAGATACAATTTTATTGCAGCCTATTTTATTCATTCTTTGAACAGCACTTAGCTTTGGTTAATTCCCTAATTGAATAAATGTTACCCAAAACAATATTAGTGTCATGTCAAGACAAATTTCTCAGGTGACAACACCTGAGAAGTGCACTGGTCAAAAAATAAAGGATGGTTTTATAGGAAATAATACTAAAAATAAGTTATCAATTCTCCCAAAATTAGAACTGATGTTGCTAATAATAAAGAACTTATAAAAATCAACTTAAGATTATTCTTAAAGAATTCCTTAAAACTTACAACTTCAACCTCACAAACTTTTCTTATTCTTTTTAAAGTCCAAATAGACAAAAGAGGATAAAGGAAATCTAGAATAAAAGAAAGATCCGTTGCATATCCACCACTTTTATTATCAAGTAATTGAAAAATAATCCCTGCTAGAAAACAAAATATTATCCAAATAGGTGCATAATTTATTAACTTTAAGTATTCTAACCTTTTATAAAGAAGTAATCCAATTAATAGCGATAGCAATCCAAACAAAATATTCTTAATAGCAATATATTCAGGAATAAAAGAATAATACTCAACGCTAATATATCGATAGAGTCCTATAAAAATTTCTAATAAGGCAAAAATGATCCAAATTATTATGACTCTTTTACTTTTCACTTGGTAACATAAAATTTTATGCTAATGTAAGTTTTTAATTTTTAATTTAAAATCGCAACTTACTATCTTTACCCAATGCTTAACAAAGAATTTTTAACCTATTTAATCCAAAAATTAAAAACAGGAAACCGGGCATCTATCCATCTAAATGCTTTGCCATCCAACTACGTTTCAAGGCTCGATTTAAGCCGCTTAAATGGACTGAAAAGGGACAATGACAAGTGTGTTTTCAGGGAAACAGCCGAACAAGTTGCTGTGAGTGAAGAATTTTTGTACACCCTGTTTAATAAAGCTAGTTTTAGTTTTGATATCAATTTTTGGGATCTTAGTCTACAAAACATTGAAGAAGAACAAGTAAAGCAATTAAAACACATAGCTAAACGCCTGGATTCTACTTATTATCAAACAGTTGACAATTTCTTGGAATATGGTTTAAAAACCTTTGGCTTTGGATTTCCGTTGATAATAAAACGAGACAGAAAAGATAAAAGCAAAATTATTAAAGCTCCTTTGCTAATCTGGAAATTAGAGATTGAAAAATCGAATAAAACGCCCAATAACTGGACGATTAAAAAAGAGGATGATTTCCCGATAGCAATGAATGAGATTTTAGTGTCTCAAATCTACAGTGATGATAGCATTAAACTGGAAGGAATCCCGCAAGAATATTTGGAAGACAGCATTATTCAAAAAGAGGAATTGATTAGTCTTTGCAACACCGTTTTAAATCAGATTAACCGTACAGATAATGCAAACGAATCTTTAAAACTGGAAAAATGCCCAACTGCTCAGAAGATTGCAGAAACGGCTGCTGCAGAGACTTTTATTCACTGGTCGGGCGTTTTTGGAACATATAAAAACCAGAAGCAAAGCCTGATTAAAGAACTGGAAAGCCTTGCAGAAAATTTCGATGAATTTGAAAACGAAGAGCCACCACAGTTACAGTTTGATTCTAAAGTTTCAGGTGTTGATACGGACCCAAGCCAGGAACGGATTGTGCACAATTTTGCCGATTCGCACCTGAAAATTATCCAGGGACCTCCCGGAACTGGTAAAAGCCAGACCATTTCAGCCATTATCACCAATGCGCTTGAAAATAAAAAAAAATGCCTTGTTATTTGCGAGAAAAAAACTGCTATTGAGGTGATTTACAATAATTTAAGAAAAATAGGCTTCGGAAGTCTTTGCGCTGTGATTGATGACATCAACAGGGACAGGTACCAAATTATTAATTCGGCACGTAGTAAAATTGAGAATTACTCTCCAGGGCGTTTTTCGTCTCATATTTACCAGCTAAAACTTGAAAAATATGAGGATTTAAAGAAAAGAATAAACAAAAATATAGCCCGGCTAACCAAGCCATGTTTTGGTGATTATAATCATAAAGAACTGGTTGGATTGTTTTTGGAAAACCTTGTTCAACTGGATTATCAATTACTGAAAATTGACATCAATCCAGGTGATTTTAAGTTTTCGTATGCTGAATACCACGATCTTCAGGATCTGGTTGATAAAACTTGTAAACTATCTGATGAAGCCATGGCGCAAATATCTGGTTTACATATCATTAAAGATGATGTTTTTCTCATGGAACCAACGGAACAACAGCGTTACAAAATCCACGAACAATTAAACCAACTTTTTAATGATCTCACACAGTTAGAAAAGACTTTGGAATTCACATTTTTGAGTGTGGATGAAATCTACGATTATTCAAAAATATTTTTAAACCTGAAAACCAAAACAGAAGGTCTTTTTAACAAAAAAATAAACAGGGAATTTGAGCAAAAAAAGGAAGTGTGGAAAGCATATATTAACCTGAATTCTACCTGGCAATATATTGATTTTCTGAAAGAAAAGTTAGCCTATTATGACGACTTTGAATCCTATCCTTTTTTGCAAAAATATATAATTGGGCTGAAAGAAAAAGTAAAAAAATGTATTGATGATTTTGGTTATTTCTGGCAATTTCAGAAATGGAAAAGATACTTTAACAGCAATTCAGTACATGTACAGAAGCTAATTACCGCAATTGAATCCCAAGAGCCAGAAAAAAGAATGTATGCTTTTAAAAGTTGGTATTTAAACCAAAAACTGGGAATAATTTATCATAAAGAAGGATTAGAAGAAGTTGAAGACGACCTTCGTCAACTAATTGAGGTTCAGGTAGAATTAAAGCAATTGCAATACAATAAAATCACCAACTACTGGAAAGACAGGCAAAATGAATCTGTTGAAAAATATCAAAAAGAAAAGGGGAATATCAAGCGTCTTTACAATTTCAGGCAAAACAAAGAGTTTGGGAGAAAAAATGCCCTTAGAAAGATAATTGCGACAGATTTTAAGCTTTTTTCAGATCTTTTCCCTGTCATTTTGACCAATCCGGTGGCTTGTAGTTCAGTATTGCCCTTGAAAAGCAATTTATTTGAGATTGTTATCTTTGATGAGGCCAGTCAGTTACGAATTGAAGATACTTACGCCTCCTATTTACGGGGAGCCTACAAAGTAATTTCGGGCGACAGGCATCAGATGCCGCCCTCCAGCTATTTTCAAAGTGGGCAGTCGATTACCATTGAAGGTGAAATTACTGAAGAAATTGAGGAAAGTGCTTTTATGGCCGAAAGCGAATCGCTGCTTGAATTTGCTGAAGAAAATACTATTCGCCAGACTTATTTGGAGTTTCATTACCGCTCTCGTCATCCATGGCTAATTGATTTTTCAAACGCTGCTTTTTACGGAAGCCGCCTG
Organism: Bacteroidales bacterium; assembly: GCA_050296515.1. Lineage (GTDB taxonomy): Bacteria > Bacteroidota > Bacteroidia > Bacteroidales > NBLH01 > NBLH01. Next base: position 50,519 of record JBNKRJ010000050.1, read on the forward strand.
ATTCCAATGCCAGCCGTGAAAGAATATAAACCTATTCATTTTAAGAGCGTTGAAGGCCTCTATTCCGAAGGAATAAATGTTCCTGAGGCTGATGCGGTTGTAGATATTCTTGCTAATCAAATAGAGCCATTTGATAACGAAGAAATGCCTTCTGTTGGGATTGCCACTACAAACATTGCCCAACGTAACCTGATTTGGGACAGGATTTCACAACGAAGGTTTGAAGACCCTGAATTTTCAAAGAAAATGGCTAGTTTAAACAACAATGGTTTCTTTGTGAAAAACCTTGAAAACATTCAGGGCGACGAGCGCGACATCATTATCATTGCTACTACATTTGGATCAGATGAAGAAGGAAATTTTCGACAGAATTTTGGCCCATTAAACCAGGCTGATGGTTACCGACTGCTAAATGTAATAATTACCCGGGCAAAATACAAGGTATACGTTTGCAGCTCCATTCCCACCCCAATGTTTTCGAATTACAAGAAATTGATTGAAGAAAATGGAAACAACGGACGTGGAATTTTTTATGCCTACCTAGCATATGCATTGGCAATTGAACAAGGCAATGAAACTGGAAGACAAAATATTTTGAACTATTTAGTTAAACATTGTAAAGAAAGCAATCTGGGTACACAAAACAAACATATTGCTGGTCCGTTTGAAAATAGTTTAAAAACACAGCTCAGCAAAACACTTGATAGTGAGCAGATCAAACCGATTTTTCAATTCGGAGGATTTTATTTGGATATGATGGTCGTATCAAATAATAAAAGCCAAAGCAATGTTGCACTGGAATGCAATGGAGGACATGATATTATTGCAGATGAAGCATACTCGCATCTGCAATATCGCCAAAAACTGTTACAAAATTATGGCTATAAGTATGTGCATCTTTGGTCGTTGGATTTTTGGAAGGAACCAAAAAGAAAGCTTGAGAAACTAGTAAAACTCTTTACTCAAAATTAGAATCATAAATAAAGACATATCTATGATTAGTGCCTGACAATTTAGTGATATGGATAGTTTGTAACTTTGCGGAGACAGGGCTGTATCAAAACGAGTTTTGCCATAAATTTTTCATTCAATCTTGTTGAAATATGCTCTTTTGTTGTTGAAATGAAAGTAAAATTGCTTTGAATTAGACTTTTGATACAGCCCCAAGATATCTTTTTTCACAAAAATTAAAAACAATCATCTATGAAACCTGCGATATTTGCATTATTCCTTGCATTGATCCCATATTCAAGCTTTTCGCAAATCATAAACGGAACTATTTCTGACTTAAACACACAAGAACCAGTTTCTGGTGCTCATATTTATTTAGAAAAGCTGGATAAAATAGCGATTTCTGATGAAGGTGGTAATTTTCAATTAATTACTACTTTAAAAATTGAATCAGAAGATACCCTAATTATTTCACACATAAGTTATCTAACTCAAAAAATCGCTTTTAAGCAACTACAAGAGCAAAATTATAGAATAGCCTTATTTCCAACGAAAAAAGAACTTGATGAAATTGAAATAAAGGCAAATAAAATGCAGAAGGACTTTATTAAATATGTGAAAATAACAAACTTATCATCAAGACAGTATGCTTTTGGCTCAACAAAAATGAGAAACAAAATCGTAGTTATTGGTGGTGATGAATCAGCTTCTTCTGGCAGAACAGATAAAAGATTCGAAGAATTGGATTATATGAGCTCTAATACACCAACCTTAAGCCTTAATGAAATGCTTCGCATAGTTAATCAACCTCGTATTAATTACAATAGTTATAATGGAAATTTACAAATTTATGATACTGAGTCAAATAAGTGGAAATTCATCACCTCTCAGTTTGAAAGAAGAGCCTATCATAATATTCATTTCTATAAGGATAAAATATATGTCATTGGTGGCAAACGAATATCCAGAGGTGGGAATAAAGAATATCTGGCTGATAAAATTGAAGTTTATGATACGAAAAACTATTCTGTAAAGGTAGATTATACCAATCCACACCAGGCTGTTAACTTTGCTTCAGTTCTGTATAAGGATAACATCATACTGATTGGAGGTTCGGTTAAACTATTAGACAATGGAGAAAAAGAATACAATCCAAAAGTACATTTGTACAATATAACTTCAGGGTATTGGTATGAACTTGGTAATATGCCACAGGAAAAAGAAGTAACAGGAATTCTAATCAAAGACAAAATATACCTTGTAGGAGGTTTTTATAAAAAGGTGCTCAATTACATCGAAACCTTTAATTTAAAAACAAACATTTGGGAAGTTGAAGCGGAATTATTTACAGGTATGTACAGGCCAGCCCTGACCTGTCATAATAATATCTTGTATATGTTTGAGAACGGTAAGTTATGTACTTATAATCTTCTTACAAAAACACTAAATGAATATAAAATTAGTTTATACTTAAATTCAGCTGCTATGTATTTTGCTAATAACAAGCTATTTATCATCGGAGGTTTTCAGTTTGATGAATATTCCATTACTCCCTCATCAAAGGTTTATAGTATTGATTTAGCAGAATTTATTGGTACAAAAATCAATAATTCGAAAAGTTTCTAGTGTCATGTCAAATATTAGATTTCGGGTAAAGTCATCAGGCATTAGTCACTGGTCATTCAATTTCTGAATAAAGTCGACCTTCATTTTTGGGTTATTCACTTCGTTCATGAGCTCCACTTTGTTCCGGTTGACCCAAAAACGAAGCAACTTGGGCGAAGCTGTTCTCACGTAGCTCTGAAAGAGCGAGTAAAAAAGTCAAGGCTGCATTGAAAACCTCCTCCATCTCTTATCAAACCTAAGTTCGGACGGGTGATGGGGCTGTATCAAAAGTCTAATTCAATGCAATTTTACTTTCATTTTAACAACAAAAGAGCGTATTTCAACAAGATTGAAAG